>JANMHH010000073.1:0-2029 GCA_031375065.1 Rubrivivax sp.
GAAAACGCCTTCATCACCATCCTGGGCCCCAGCGGCTGCGGCAAGAGCACCTTGCTGCGCATCGTGGCCGGGCTGGACGTGCAGACCGCCGGTGAAGTCACGCTGGAAGGCCGGCGCATCAGCGGCCCCGGCGCCGACCGCGGCATGGTCTTCCAGAGCTACACGCTCTTTCCCTGGCTGACCGTGCTGGACAACGTCTGCTTCGGCCTGCGCGAACGTGGTTTGCCGCGCGACCAGCAGTTGGACATCGCCCATGGCTTCTTGGCCAAGGTGGGCTTGAAGGGCTTTGCCAACCACTACCCCAAGCAGCTCTCGGGCGGCATGCAGCAGCGCACCGCGCTGGCCCGCGCTCTGGCCAACAACCCGCGCATGCTGCTGATGGACGAGCCCTTTGGCGCGCTGGACCACCAGACCCGCGAGCTGATGCAGGAACTGCTGCTGGGCATTTGGGAAGCGGAGCGCAAGACGGTGCTGTTTGTCACCCACGACATCGACGAAGCCGTTTTCATGGGCACGCGGGTGGTGGTGATGAGCGCGCGCCCTGGCCGCATCAAGCTCGACCGCGACGTGGACCTGGCGCACCCACGCCACTACTCGGTCAAGACCACACCGGCTTTCAGCAGCCTGAAGGCCGAGCTGACCGAAGCCGTGCGGGTGGAAGTGCTGGCGGCCCAGGCGGCGATGGCTTGATGGCTGCGGGGTCCACGCGGCGGTAGGTCAGCATGCGGCCCTTGTAGGCCACCGCGTCGGCCGTGGCCGCACAGTCCAAGCGGGTCTGGCTGGTGACAAAACCCAGGTCTTCCAGGCGACGCGAAAAACCGAGCCGATTGCCCCGTTCGGGGTCCACGATCCAGACCTCGCAGCTGGGCATGGCATGGCGGCCGATGAAGCCGGCCAGCGCCTGGCTGGCGTCGCGGTCGTAGAGCACGTCGCTGCCGATGATCAGCTCGTAGCGTTGGGCGTGGTCCAGCGGCGCACCCGCGGCCAGGGTCACGGCCGGGTCCCACTCCCCCGCTTGATACTTCATCGGCGGCAAAGCATTCAGGCGCAGGTTGATGGCCAGGAACCGGGCCGCCAGTGGGTGACAGTCGCTGGCCGTCATGTCGGCCCCACGGCGGTGGCCCACCAGGCTGGCCAGCCCCAGCCCACAGCCGACTTCCAGAATGCGTTGGCCCGGCAGCAGCACATGCGCGGCCATGCGTTCGGCCAGATGCGCACCAGAAGGCCACAGCAGTCCAAACATCGGCCAGGCGGCCGAACCGATGCCCAGGCGACTGGCCACACCCAAAGGGTCGCTGAATTGCTGTTTGTCCAACAGCGACTGGATCTGCAGGCTGGCTGCACCGGCGATGGCGATGCACTCTTGTTTGGTCAGGTAGCCGTGCATCGGGTGGGGTGTGAGGGAGAGCCCAAGACGGGACGATGCAGGATAGGCAAGGGTGGAGTATGGCGGCTGGGCGGCCCTTGGGGTGCACCCGGGTTCTGGGCCGCAGGCTCGGGCGCTAGACTGCGCAGCGGCGCCGACAGCCCTTTCCAAGCCCTTCACAAGAGAACCTGTATGAACACACATAACCTGCCGAGCACGCGCTGGGCGCGATGGGTCGGCCTTGCGGTGGCTGCCGCTGCTTTGGCGGGCTGCGCCAGCCCGCCTGCCGCGCCGCGCTTTCAAGGCGAGACGCCAGCTTCGTTGCTGTGGGTGGGCAACAGCTACTTCTATTTCAACAACAGCATGCACGGGCACCTGGGCGGCCTGTTGAACGCCGGGGGTGTGCGCGGCATTCGCCAGACTTCCGTGACCATCAGCGGCGCCGGCCTGGACTGGCACGACATGGGCTCGCACTTCAAGCCCGGCAACGGCATGCTTCGCTACAGCTTCACACCGACCAATGACGTGGCCTTCAACCAGTTTGAGCGCGCCTACGACATGGTGCTGATGATGGACTGCAGCCAGTGCCCCATCCACCCCAAGCTGCAGCAGGCCTTTCATGACACCGCCAAGAACCACGCGGCTGCGGTGCGCCAGGCCGGT
>JANMHH010000165.1:0-27808 GCA_031375065.1 Rubrivivax sp.
GGCCTGTGCAACGGCCCGACCGGTTGGACCTGCACCGCCCAGGCCACCGGATTCGACCCGTTCAACGTCTCGCCCACCGACGACGCCAGCGTGCTCAACATCACGTTCTCCAACACCAGCGGCGTGGACATCAACGGCAACCCGGTGACCAACGTCGGCAACGATCTGGGCAACTTCAGCGTCGAGTCGCTGTACAGCTTGCCCAACCAGGTCTCCTACACCGCCTTGGCGATCAAGAACAGTGGCAACGAGAACGGCACCGCCGCGTCGAACGTCGGCTTCACGTCCGGGCCCACTGGCCCCAACGCCGTGCCCGAACCCGGCATGTTGGCCTTGGCGGCCTTGGGCCTGGGCCTGGTTGGCGCGTCGCGTCGCAAGAAGTAAATCCAGCCCGTGCCAGCGCGCCACCGAGCCACGCTGGGTGGCGCGCTGCTATAGCCTGGGGCTTGAATGGACGGGCTCGGCCGCCCGGCTGGGCGCGGTTGCCTTGCGCGGCCACAGCCCCAAGCCCAGCGCCGTGCCCGCCAGCACCACCCCGGCGCCCAACAGCATCTGCAGGGACATGGTTTCACCCAGGTAAAGCGTGCCGGCAACACCGGCCACCACCGGGTTCAAGAAGGTCACCGAAATGGCGCCCACGGCGCCGATGCGGCGCAACAAGCGGTAGTACAGCAAGAAGCCCAAGGCCGAGCTGGCCACGCCGAGAAAAACCACCTCGGCCCAGGCCCGTGCGCTGGGCGGGGTGACGGGGTAGGTGGCCCAGGCCAACGGCGCCAAGGTGGCGGCGGCCAGCGCCAAGCTGCCGGCGGTCAGTGCCATGGTGTCCATGCCGGCCAGGTGCTTGCGGGTGAAATTGGCGCCAAACGACCAGATCAGCGAGCAGGCCAGCACCGCCGTCACCGCCAGCAGGCCGTCCGCCGTTTTGAAGGACGCGCTGCCCCAGGTCAGCACGCCCACGCCGGCAAAGCCGAGCACCAAGCCCAGCGTGCGCCAGCGTCCCAGTCTTTCGGTCTTGCCAAAGTGCGCCAACAGCGCGGCAAACAGTGGTGCGGTGGCATTCAGCACCGCCAGCATGCCGGCCGTCAGGTGCTGCGCCGCATAGCCCAGCAGCAAGAAGGGTAGCGCGGTAAACACCAGCGCCTGCACCAGCAAGGGTTTGGGCTGCGCCCAAAGTCCATGAAGGGTGCCGCGCCAGGCCAATACCGGCAGCAACACCAGGGTGGCAATGGCCATCCGCAGCGCGATCATGGCTGCCGGGCCGAAGGCCGGCACCGCGGCGCGCATGAACAGGTAGGCGCTGCCCCACAACAGGCTCAACAGCATCAGGTCCAGCAGGTCACGGGTTCGCATCCGGTCCAGCTTAGCCCAGGTGCTGCTGCACACCTGTCACCTGCGCAACGCGTGGTTCAATGGCTGCATGCACGATCAACCGACCCCCAAGCCGCCCGTCCAACCGGCAGCGAGCCCGAACAGCCACCTGGCAGCCAACCCAGCCCGCAACCCGGTCACCGCGCCCCACCCGCAGCGAACCGGTGCCGACCTGCTGTGCGAAACCCTGCTGGCCGAGGGTGTCGATCTGTGCCTGGCCAACCCGGGCACCAGCGAGATGCACTTCGTGGCGGCGCTCGACCGCCAGCCGCGCATGCGCTGTGTGCTGGGCCTGTTTGAAGGCGTGGTCACTGGCGCGGCCGATGGTTACGCGCGCATGGCCGACAAGCCCGCCTGCACGCTGTTGCACACCGGGCCGGGCCTGGCCAACGGACTGGCCAACCTGCACAACGCTCGGCGCGCCAACACACCCATCGTCAACATCGTCGGCGACCACGCCACCTGGCACCTGCACGCCGACGCGCCGCTCACGTCGGACATCGAAAGTCTGGCTCGCCCGATGTCGCGCTGGGTCGGCCGCAGCACGGCGCCCGAAGCCCTGGGGCTGCTGGCGCAACAGGCCGTGCATGAAGCCCTGCAGCCACCGGGCGGCGTGGCCACGCTGATCTTGCCGGCCGACCACGCCTGGAGTGCGGCCCAGGCGCTGCCACCGGCGCCACGTGCTCGCGCGCTGCCGCTGCCACCGCGTGTGCAGCAGGACACCACCACCGCCGCCACCGTGCTGGCTGCGCTGAAGCAGGGCCCGGCGACTTGCCTGCTGCTGGCCGGCCACACCTTGCGCGACGAAGGCCTGGCGCTGGCGGCGCGCATCGCCCAGACCACCGGCGTGCGCCTGCTGACCCAGCAGGCCAATGGCCGAGTGCAGCGTGGCCTGGGCCGCCCGATGCTGGACCGCGTGCCCTACGTGGTGGACAAGGCCTTGGCCATGCTGAGCCCGCTGCACACCCTGGTGCTGCTGGGCGCCAAGGCGCCGGTGGGGTTTTTTGGCTACCCCGGCAAACCCAGCAGCATGCTGCCACCCGGCTGCCAGGTGCTGGCGGCTTCACAACCCGGTGAAGACGAGCTGCAGGCGCTGCGCTGGCTGGCCGACGCGGTGGGTGCCGGCCGTGGTCCTGCGCCCGCGCCTTGGCTGGCGCAGCGCCAGCCCTTGCCGTTGCCAGAAGGCGCACTGACCGCCGACGCCGTGGCCCGCAGCGTGGTGGCGCAACTGCCCGAGCAAGCCATCGTCTGCGACGAAAGCGTCAGCTCCGGCCGCGAGTTTTTTGCGATGAGCTGGCACGCCGAGCCGCATGACTACCTGCAGATCACTGGGGGCGCGATCGGCTGTGGCCTGCCGCTGGCCACCGGCGCCGCGCTGGCCGCGCCGGGCCGCCGGGTGGTCACGCTGCAGGCCGACGGCAGCGCCATGTACACGCTGCAGGCGCTGTGGACGCAGGCGCACGAGCAGCTGGACGTGCTGACCATCATCTACAGCAACCGCCGCTACGCCATCCTGCATGGCGAGTACCTGGCGGTGGGCGCCGGTGCGCCTGGGCTCAATGCGCGGCGCATGTTCGACTTCGACCAGCCGGCGTTGGACTGGGTGAAACTGGCACAGGGCCATGGCGTGGAAGCGGCGCGCGCAGAGACAGCCGAGGCTTTCAACGACCTGTTGGCGGCGGCGCTGGGGCGGCGCGGGCCGTTCTTGATCGAAGCGGTGATCTGAGCGCTGCAGGCCCGCCATCCAGGCGTCGTCCAAGCGCCTTCGAACCGCCGTCTGGTCGCCGTCCAAGCGCCGTCCAGGCGCAGTCCAACCACGGTCGGCGGCGCCAGCGGTATTGCTGCGCAGTTGAGTGGCCTTTGAAGCCGTCCGGACTTGCCCTGTTGCACCCCTTACGACCGCAGCGCACCTGACACGCCTGCACGCCCGCACTGTGTGTCAGGCCTTGTCGGCAGGCGCACCGCTTCCAGACTCAGGCCAACAGCCGAGGGCGGGTGATGCGCAAGCGGGCGTGGGTGGTGTGTCTGGGTATAGGTTTGATCAGCGCAAGCGTTGCCGTTGCCCGTGCAGACGGTGCTGGGTTGACGCCGCGCGAACAGGCGTGGTTGCTGGCGGCCGCACCGGTGCTGCAGTACGGCTTGAAACATCGGCTGCCGCTGGATGTGATCGTGCAGCCGCAGCCCGCGCCAGGCGAAACGCCGGTCGGCATGGCCTATGTCAAAGGGCGCTGCAAGCTGGTGCTGTCGATGCGCGAAAACCCCGAAGCCGAGACCATGCTGGCCGGCATCGAGCCGGCGCTGTTGGCCCCCGTGATTGAAGCCATCGCGGCGCATGAACTGGCCCACTGCTGGCGCCATGTCAGCGGCGCCTGGGGCAGCCTGCCGCAGCGGCTGCGTGAAGCGCCGGCGCTCGATCGCCTGGGCGCCGCAGATGCCCAGCTGCTGCGCGAGATGTGGCGCACGCGCCGTGAAGAAGGGTTTGCCGACCTCGTGGGCCTGGCCTGGACGCTGCAGCACCACCCGCATCAGTATGAAGCCGTGCACGCTTGGCACGTGGCGCTGCGGGCGCAGCAGCCGGTGGACACCGGCCCGCACGACACCCGCGCGTGGTTGCGCCTGGCGGCCGACCGAAGCCGGTTCACCCCGGCGCCGACCGTCTTCGACCATGTCCATCAGCTGTGGCGTGATGGTCTTCAGGCCGACCCCTTGGAGCCGTAGTTCAGGCCAGCCAGCTCTTGAGCTCTTCGGCGTGTTCCTGCTCGTCGCTCAGGATGTCTTCCAGCAGCCGCCCGGTGGCCGGGTCCTTGCTGCGCACCAGCGCAATCATCTGGGTGTAGCTTTCGATGGCCACCCGTTCGGCAACCAGGTTGGCCATCATCATGGACTTGAGGTCACTGGATTCGTCGTACCCGGCATGGCTGCGCTGCAGCAGCGTGTCGGGTGCAAAGTCGGGCTTGCCACCCAGTTGAACGATGCGCCGCGCCAGCCGGTCGGCGTGGGCCAGCTCCTCGTTGGCGTGCACCAAGAATTCTTCGGCGATCTTCGGCGCCGCCATGCCATCGGCCGTGAAGTGGTGGCGCCGGTAGCGCAAGACGCACACCAGCTCGGTGGCCAGCGCGCCGTTGAGCAAGGCCACGATTTCCTGGCGCCAGGGGCTGTGGTCTTCGGCGGCTTCGTGCTCGCCGACGCCGCTGCGCACCTTCTCCAGGGCCTCCAGGTCAAGCACCATGGGCGCCGTTTCGCCATGGCCGTTGGCGGCCATCGGTTTGGCAGGGTCGGGACGGGGGATCTGGTGGCTGCGTGACATGTTGGAGTGTCCTGGCGATGAAGGGGTTGAGGGGGTGGAAGGGGTTGAGCGGGAGCTTCCGGCCCGGGCGGAGAGCCGCAGTCAGATTTCGGGTTCTACGGTCGGGCTGGCACCGCGTCTGTGCGTCAGCGAACGGTCACGGCGGGCGCTGGCTCCTGTCGCTGGCTCTTGCCGCCGGGTTTTGGCGCCGGGGGCGCCGACCTTGTGTCGGGCAGCGCACAGATGGCCAAGGTGGCGCTGCCTTACCTTGCGCCACAACGCCCCCAACTGGAACAACCCCCATGCAAAAGCCGACCGCCGCGACCCACGACCTCAGCTTCAAGGGCAACCAGATCCTGGCCGCCATCCCCGAGGCCGAGTTGCAGCGCTGGTTGCCGCATCTGGAACGCATCGAGATGAATCTGGGGCAGGTCATCTTCGAACCGGGCGGCGAACTCGAATACGCCTACTTCCCGCTGAACGCGATCGTGTCGCTGCTGTACGTGATGGAAAACGGCGAGTCGGCCGAGATTGCCATGGTCGGCAACGACGGTGTGCTGGGCGTCACGGTGCTGATGGGCGGCAATTCCACCACCATGCGCGCGGTGGTTCAAAGCGCGGGCCAGGGCTGGCGCCTGCCGGCGGGTGAGCTGCTGGCCGAGGTGCAACGGGGTGGTGAGACCTTGCGCCTGTTGTTGCTGTACGCGCAGGCCCTGCTGACCCAGATGACGCAGACGGCAGCCTGCAACCGGCACCACACGCTGAACCAGCAGTTCTGCCGCTGGTTGCTGATGAGTTTCGACCGCCTGGGCGGCCGCGACATGGTCATGACGCAGCAGCTCATTGCCAAGATGTTGGGTGTCAGGAGCGAAGAGGTCACGGCTTCGGCGACCACCTTGCAGGCTACCGGCGCGATCGATTACCACGACGGCCGGATTCGCTTGCTGGACCGCCCGGCGCTGCAGCGTGCCAGTTGTGAGTGTTATGAAGTGGTGCGCCAGGAAACCGACCGCCTGTTTTCGGTGGCGCCTGCTGTGGCGCCTGTCTCGGCCCCTGTCTCGGCCTCTGTCGCGGCGGCCTGACAGCCAGCCTGCGCGGCCTGTGCTGGCCACATCGGTGGCTGCTGCAGCTCAGCTGCCCAGCCGGGGCGGCGCCGACGCGCTGCCGGCAGGCTTGGTCGACGCCAGCGGTGCCGAGTGGTCGTTGTTCTGCCCGGGCATGGGCATCGCGCTCGATTCCTGGCTGCGACTCATCGCACGGTTGGAGCGCCCGGCTGCAGGGTCGGGCTTGGCCTGGGCGGCGGCGGGCGTGACGACGCTGTCGGCCGACGGCAACGATGGGTCCGGCGTTGCCGAATCGGGCGAACGGGACTCGATCGGCAGCAGGCTCACCGTCGGTGCAGGCGGTGCCGATGGTTTTCGGTCGCAGGCCATCAGCGTCAGGGTGGCCAGACCCAGGGCAACAGCGGTGAATGTCGTTCGCATGGGGTTCCTTTTTGGGTGGTGGGCTGAATCGGCCGTGGCCTGGGTGTTGACCCTGGCGTTGGCGCAGACGTAGGCGTGAACGTTGGCGTGAACATGGGCGAATAGGCGCTTTTAAAGGGGGCGCCGCGCCCAGTCTGTTGCACAGCGAACAGACCCCGCCGGTTCTCAAACGCACGATGCGTTGAAGTCTCAGGCGTGAACGGCGAAGCCGGGCGCGCCTCACCCGCCGCCTTTTGAAGAACGGACCCACCGATGCACCACGCCACCACGACCCCCCAAACCCGATTGAGCAACGCGCCGTGAGCGAACTGGTCTCGGTCGAACAAGTGCCCACCTCGTTTGGTGTCTTCAACCCCGTCGGCTGGGTGATGGTCGGCGTGCCCACGCAGGCCGAAGCCGACGCGCTGCCCGCGGCGTTTCAAGCCCGTGGCTGGCCGAGCGAATCGGTGCTGCATTTCCAGCCGCGCGAAACGCCGGCCGAGCTGGAGGCCATGGCCGGCGACGCCGGGCCCTTGGCGGGCTTCGGGTTTGAAATCACTTTGCTGCGCCGCTACGTGGCCTTGTCCCAGCAGGGCTACCGTTGGCTGTTGGTCAAGGTCAGCGGCGTTGAAGAGGCCGCCAGCGCCGCAGAAATAGCGCGCAGTGGCGGCGCGAGCCTGGCGGTGCATTACCGTGCACTGACGGTCGAGGAGTTGATTTGAGTCCGCTGGGCCTCGACACTGCAGCGGCCGGTCACAGCGAGAGCGCGCCCGTGGCCCAAGCTGAAGCGCAAGCGCAGGCGCCGCTGCTGGTGAGCGCCATCGAAGCCGTGGCCCGGACCCGCTTGCGGGTGGTGGGCACCGACAGCCTGCTGGTCGAAGTGGCCGCGCTGTTGTCCAGCGCTCAGATCAGCGTCGCCGTGGTGTGCGATGCGGCGGGCGCACCGCTGGGCACCATCACCGAAACCTTGCTGGTCAGGCACTTGGGCCTGGGCCAGGCGTCCTTTTTCACCACCCACGCCGTCGAAGTCATGACGCCGGGCTTCGCGGCGTGCTCGCCCGAGGACCTGCTGTCAGAGGTGCTGGGCACGATGCACGAGCGGGGTCTGGTGCATCTGTTGCTGGTCGATGCGGGCAATACGCTGCTGGGCGTCGTCTATGCGCGCGATGGCCTGCGGGCGCTGCTGGCCGCGGGCAACCAGGAAGAAACGCTGCTGCGCAACTATGTGATGGGCGTCGGTTACCAATGAAAGCCCACCGTCCCGCCCGAAAGGGGATGCCGTGAACCCCGTTGCCGGCGCGGCGCTGGCCGCTTTTTGTGCCGTTTGCGCCGCGTTGGCCGGCTGCGGTGAAACCGCTCGTTTGACGGTGGCCGAAGGCACCGGACCGCAACCGCGGTGGGTGGAACCGCGTCCGACCCTGATTCCCACGGTCAACATCGCCCCGGCCCGCGGTTGGCCTGAAGGTGCCACGCCGCAGGCCGCAGCGGGCCTGCGCGTGGCGGTTTTCGCCCGCGGCCTGGACCACCCGCGCTGGTTGACGGTGTTGCCCAACGGCGACGTGCTGGTGGCCGAAACGAATGCGCCCGCACGGCCCGAAGCCAACCCGGGTCTGCGTGGCGCCGTGATGGGCGTGGTCATGAAGCGCGCCGGCGCGGCGGCGCCCAGCGCCAACCGCATCACGCTGCTGCGCGACAGCCAAGGCACCGGCGTGGCCGATGTGCGCAGCGTGTTGCTGGACGGACTGAACGCACCCTTTGGCATGGTGCTGGTGGGCACGAACCTGTATGTCGCCAACACCGACGCCATCGTGCGCTTTGCCTACACCTCGGGGCAGACCCGGATCACGGCACCCGGGGTGGTGGTCGCCAAGTTGCCGGCCGGTCCGATCAACCACCACTGGACCAAGAACCTGATCGCCAGCGCCGACGGCCGCACGCTGTATGTGACCGTCGGCTCCAACAGCAACGTGGCCGAGCGCGGCATGGCCGCCGAGGTCGACCGCGCAGCGATCTGGGTGGTGGACATCGCCACCGGCACGCAGCAGGTTTTTGCGCGCGGCCTGCGCAACCCCAACGGCATGGCCTTTGCGCCAGGCGGCGCCTTGTGGACGGTGGTCAATGAACGCGACGAATTGGGCAGCGACCTGGTGCCCGACTACCTGACCGCGGTGGCCGACGGCGACTTCTATGGTTGGCCCTACAGTTACTTTGGCAGCCGAGTGGACGAGCGTGTGCAACCGCAGCGCCCTGACCTGGTGGCCACGGCAAAGGTGCCCGACTACGCGCTGGGGCCGCACACTGCGCCGCTGGGGCTGGCGGCTTCGACAGGTACGGCCTTGCCGGCGCGCTTTGCCAGCGGCATGTTCGTCGGTCAGCACGGCTCCTGGAACCGCCGCCCGCACAGCGGTTACCGGGTGATCTTTGTTCCGTTTGACGGGCCCAAGCCCAGCGGCGCCGCGCCCTTGGACGTGCTGATGGGGTTCCTCGACGGCGATGGCCAGGCCTACGGGCGACCGGTTGGCGTGGCCATCGACCGGCGTGGCGCGCTGTTGGTGGCCGACGACGTGGGCAACGCGGTCTGGCGGGTTACCGCGGCGCCCTGAAGAGTGGCTTCACCCCCTTGGGTCTGGGTCAGCCGCACCGTCAAGTGCGCCAGCGAACGGACGGACGCGCAGCAACGTCTGAAGATGGCGCAGCCTGCGGACTGCGGGCGCCTTCAAAAACAAGCCACCATGCGCATGCCCCGTTTTCGTCGACTGCTGTTGGGAGCCAGCGCATGGGTTCTGACGCCACTGGCCGCCCAAGCCGGCATCGAGGTGCACTTTGGTGACCCGTTGGGGCTTTACGCCAACCAATACGCGGACATTCAGCGTGTGGCAACAGCGGCAGGGCAGGACTGGATGTCGCACTTTCTGCTGCCCCCGGCCACGGCCACGTCGCCCAGCTCCACCGCGCCCACCATCAGCGTCCAGATCAACTTCGGGCCCATCGCCACGGCCACGGGCCGCAGCACCGTTTCCAGCCAGGTGGGCACCACGGTCGCTGGCCTGCGGCTGTTTGAACAAGGTGCGGCCTACGAGATGGCCACCGGCATCGATCCCAATGGCGACGCGTTTGACGTCGAGATCACCCTGGGCAGCAGCGGCTACCTGCAGCAAGAACTCTGGTTCGACCCGGATCCGCTGCAGCGGCTGGGCGCCGTGCCACTGGACCGCACCGACGCCTATTCTGTTTTTCTGCACGAGTTCGGGCACGCCTTCGGCTTCAACGGCTGGCGTGACGCCATGACGGGCGCCCTGCCCGGTGACTACCTGTCCACCTTCGACGCCATGGTCGATGAAATGAACCTGCCGGGCGGCCACCTGTCCTTCGGCGGGGCGCATGCGGTCGGCCTTTACGGCGCGCCCGTGCCGCTGACCCAGGGTCTGTACGGCCACCTGGGCAATTCGGGGCCGCTGGCGGGCGCCGAATTGCAGACCGACTTGATGAATGGTCTGTACTTCGTGCGCGGCTCGCGCTACGAGATCTCGGCGTTGAACCTGGCGGTGCTGCGCGATTTGGGGTTGCCCATCACCGCAGACGCTGTGGATGTCGCGGCCGCAGAAGTGCCTGAACCCGGCAGCTTGGCGCTGGCCTCGTTGGCGCTGGCCTTGTTGTTAACAGCCCGTCACTGGGCCAGAAAGTCACCATGAACCTGCAACTGGGCTTGACCCCTCTGATCTCACTGTTGGCCGGCATCCTGATCCTGGTGGTGCCGCGGCTGTTGAACTACATCGTGGCCATCTACCTGATCGTGATCGGTGTGATCGGCCTGTTTGGCAGCGGCTTGCGCTTGTAGAACGCGCTTGTAGAGCCTGCCGCTGAACCCACGCAAACGCCGTTTCGTCGCGCGCCGGGCACCCCGCCTGAGCCGGGCCACTAGCATCGCGGTTTTCGCTCTACGAGGGAACTCCGCCCATGACGTCCACCGACTTCCTGCGCCGCGCCGCGCGTACCACCGTGCTGGGTTCGCTGACCGCGCTGGTCACGGTCTGTGCACTGGCCCAGACCACCTTGCCCACCGCTCCGGTGCGCAACGTCGCCGAAACCTTCTTCGGCACCACCGTCGACGACCCCTACCGCGACTTCGAAAACACCAAGGCCCCGGCGGTGGCGGCGTGGATGAAGGCGCACAGCCAGCACGCCCACAGCACGATCGCCCGCATCAGCGGTCGGGCTGAACTGCGGGCTCAGCTGGACCGCCTGGACGCATCCGCTTCGGCGCGTGTGTTCGACATCACCCGACTGCCCGGTGACGTGCTGTTCTTCCAGCGCCGTGGCGCCAAGGAAGACCAGTTCAAACTGTATGTGCGGCGCGGTCTGCAAGGCCAGGACCAGCTGCTGTTCGACCCCGAACTGCTGAAGAAGAAGACCGGCAAGTCGCACGCCATCAACTACGTCTCGCCTTCGCCCGACGGCAAGCGGGTGGCGGTGGGTGTGTCCGCCGGTGGCAGTGAAGACGCAGTCCTGCGCATCCTGGACACCCGCACCGGCCGCCAGCTGGGGCCGGAAATCGCGCGCGCGCAGTTTGGCGCCGTGAGCTGGACGCCTGACGGCCAGGAGATTTACTTCCACCGCATGCAGCTGTTGAAAAAGGGCATGCCCAGCACCGACAAATACCAGCGCAGCAGCGCGGTGGTGATGAAGCCGGGCGGGCCCGAGTCCAGCATCCGCACGGTCTTGACGGCGGGCCAGGCCGGTGAGGTCAACATCCCGGCCACCGAATTCGCGTTCATCGACGTGCGCCCCGACGGCCGCGTGCTGGCCCAGGTCATCGACGGTGTTTCACCGGAGTTCCGCGCGTACCACAGCACGCTGGCCCAACTGCGCGCCGGCAAGCCGCAATGGAAGAAGCTGTTTGATCGCGAAGACAGTGTCACCAGCCTGGCCGTTCAGGGCGACCGTGCCTACGTGCTCAGCCACAAGGGCGCGCCGCGCTACCAATTGCTGAGCGCCAAGCTGGACGGTTTTTCAATGTCCAGCGCCAAGGTGCTGGTGCCACAGAGCGAGCGCGTGCTGTCGGGCCTGGCGGCGGCGGCTGATTCGGTCTACCTGGAGCAGCGCGACGGCAACGTCAAGCGCCTGAGCAAGCTGGCCTACCGCGACGACGCCCAGCCCGTGGAAGTGAACCTGCCGGTGGTGGGCGCCTTCACGTTGGGTTCGGGTGTGCGATCGGACGTGCCAGGCTTGTTGCTGGACCTGGAGAGCTGGACCCGCGCGCGCCAGATCTACGCCGTGGCGGCCGACGGCGGTGTCAGCAACACCGGCCTGCAGCCGGCCGGCCCCTTTGATGCGCCAGGCAACGTGGTGGCCAGCGAGGTGATGGTGAAGAGTCACGACGGCGTGATGGTGCCGATGTCCATCATCCACAAGGCCGGCGTCAAACCCGATGGCAACAACCCCACCATTCTTTACGGTTATGCCAGCTACGGCATCACCGAAGAACCCTTCTTCAGCCTGAGTCGCCTGGCCTGGATGGACGCCGGCGGGGTGTTTGCGGTGGCCAACCCGCGTGGCAGCGGCGTGTTTGGCAAGCAGTGGCACGAAGACGGCCGCCTGGCCAAGAAGCCCAACACGTGGCGCGACTTCATTGCCTGCGCCGAGTACCTGGTGGCGCAGGGCTGGACCCGGCCTTCGCGGCTGGCCATCTGGGGTGGCAGCGCGGGCGGCATCCTGGTGGGCATGGCCATGAACGAGCGGCCCGACCTGTTTGCGGTGGTCTTGCCTTCGGTGGGTTCGCTCGACCTGGTGCGCGCCGAGACCACACCCAACGGCGTGCCCAACATCCCGGAATTTGGCAGCCGCACCACCGAGCCGGGCTTTCGTGCGCTCCTGGCCATGAGCACCTACCACCAGGTCAAGGACGGCGTGAACTACCCCGCCGTGCTGTTCACCCACGGTGTCAACGACCCGCGGGTCGAGGTCTGGACCAGCACCAAGACGGCGGCACGCTTGCTGGCCGCCAGCAAGAGCGGCAAGCCGGTGCTGCTGCGCCTGGACTACGACTCTGGCCACGGCATTGGCAGCACCAAGACGCAGGTGCTGGACGAACGGGCTGACCTGTTTGCCTTCACGCTGTGGCAGATGGGGGTGCCGGGGTTTGAGCTGAAGTAGGCTGGGGCCTTGATCAACGCGGGGTTTTGCACAGCGCTGCCGACAGCAGCTCGTGTGTGAAACCCCGGCCTTGCCAGACTTCCCCAAACTCCCATTCGGCGAGGTTGGTGAACACCACGACGGCGATGCCCAGCGCGGGGGCCAAGATGTTGCGGACCTGGATGCCGCCGACAGCGCCGCGCCGCTCGACCAGTTGCACCGGCTCGGCGCAGCCGGCCAACTGGGCTTCAAAGCCCCAGGCGCCCAGCGCCACATAGCCCCACCGCGGCTCGCCTGCCCACAGGGTTCGCAGGCCGGCGGCTGACACCAGGCGGCCCGACATCAGGGCCCGGTCCCAGGCCAGCAGGTCAGGCGCGCTGCCCTCCAAAGCGCCGGCAGCGCCAAATCGGGTCAACACGGGCTGCGGCACGGGCGCACCCTTGGCGTCATAAGCCGTGACACGGGCCCGGGGCGGGTTGCGGGCGTCGGCCAGCTTCAGTGTTTTCAGCTGCAATGGCGTGGCCAGCTGCTGCTGCACCCAACGCGCGTACGGCGTGCCACTGACTTGGGCCAACAGCTCGCCCACCAGCAGCGTGTCGCAGTTGTTGTAGTTGAACTCCACCGCGGGTTCGCGCCGGGGCGCTGTGGCGCAGAAGGCCAGGGCCGGCGGGCCACCGGCGGCGTAGAAGCTGGGAATGCCGTCAGGCCCGGCTGGGGAGTCGTCGGGGTTGGGCAGGCCAGACAGGTGCTGCAGCAGATGGCGCACCGTGATGCGCTCTGCACTGGGCCCCTTGAAGCTGGGCAGGTGACGGGACAGGGGCTGGTCCAGATCCAAGCGGCCTGCATCCACTTCGCGCATCACCAAGGCAGCGGCCACCTGCTTGGACACCGATGCCCAACGCCATACCTGCCCTGCTACATGGGGTCGTGGAGGCTGCCGTTCGGCCAATCCGGCAACGGCGTGGAAGTGGACGCGCCGCAGGTCACCCACCAATACCTCGCCCGCAAAGCCTTGGGCCACGGCTGCCGCAAAGGTGCGGCGCAGTGCTGCGGGGTCCGGCTCCGTTGCGGCAGCGGTGATGCTCAACGCAGCGAGCAGCCCGGCGAGGCTTGCGCGCACCAGATGGCGCCCAGGTTCGGCGGGCAAGCGGGTCTGTCTGGCGCAGCGTGAAGTGGTGTTCATCGCACCCATTCTGGCAGCGACCCCTGGGAAAGACCCAAGCCGATGCCCCCGGCACAGGGCAATACTGACAACGCCTTGGTCGCGGCCCCTGCGGCCCCGTCTCGAACCAGAGAAGAAGACATGACCGGTACCGCCCAGCCGAGCACCACCCCCAGCATTCTGGATTCGGTCTACGAACACGAAGCCACGCAGCCCGACCGGGTCTTCCTCACCCAGCCCGTGGGCGGTGGCCAGGTGGTCGACTTCACCTGGAGCCAGGCACTTGACCAGGCCCGGCGCATGGCCACGCACCTGAAAGAACAGGGCCTTCAACCGGGCGAGTGCGTGGCCATGCTGGCCAAGAACAGCGCCCACTTCATCCTGACTGAGCTGGCCATCTGGATGGCCGGGGGCACCACGGTGGCCATCTTCCCCACCGAAACCGCAGACAACGTGCGTTATGTGCTGCAGCATTGCGAAGCGCGCGTGCTGTTGGTGGGCAAGCTGGACGACTGGGCCACGCAGCAATCCGCAGTGCCCACGACCATGCGCTGCATCGCGTTGCCGCTGGCACCCGCCACGGCTTTCGAGTCTTGGGAGGCCATCGTCGCGCGCACAGCCCCCATGCCGGGGCGTCCGGCACGCCATGCCAGTGACCTGGCCATGTTGCTCTACACCTCGGGCTCCACCGGCCAGCCCAAGGGCGTGATGCAAAGCTTCGGTGCGATCACGCTGGCCACGCAAGGCATCTGCGACTGGGGCGTGCAGCTCGACGAAGGCCAGCTGCTGCAGCACCGCAGCCTGTCGTACCTGCCCTTGGCCCACTGCTTCGAGCGCGCCTGGATTCAGTGCGCCGCGCTGATGAGCGGCCGTGTGCAGCTGTACTTCACCGAGTCGCTGGCCACCTTCATGGACGACCTCAAACGGGCCCGCCCCACGGTGTTTGTGTCGGTGCCGCGGCTGTGGAGCAAGTTCCAGCAAGGGGTGTTCGCACGCATGCCCGCAGCGCAGCTGGACGCGCTGCTGGACAACCCGGCGACGGCCGCCACCGTGGGCCAACAGGTGCTGGCCAGCCTGGGGCTGGACGCGGTGAAACGCGCCGGCACGGGTTCCGCGCCCATGCCACCGGCCCTGATGACCTGGTACAGCCGGCTGGGCCTGCCGCTGTACGACGGCTATGCGATGACCGAAGACTTCGCCTTCTCGCACACCTCGTCAGCCCAGGCCCATGCGCCCGGCCGCGTCGGCCGCCCCAACCCCGGCGTGCAGACCCGCATTGCCGACGACGGTGAAATACTGGTCAAGTCACCGTGCCGCATGGCGGGCTACTACAAAGCCCCGGAATTGACGGCCGAAAGCTTCACCGAAGACGGTTTCTTCCGCACTGGCGACCTGGGCCAGTACGACGAACAAGGGCTGCTGCAGCTGACCGGCCGCAAGAAGGAACTCTTCAAGACCGCCAAGGGCAAGTACGTGGCGCCAGCGCCCATCGAGGGCCGCTTGCAGGCCCACCCGATGGTGGAAATGGCCATGGTGTCCGGTTCGGGTCAGCCGGCGGCGCACGCCATGGTCATGCTCGACGAAAACCTGCGCCCGCGTCTGGGCGACGCCGCCGTGCGGGCCCTGGTGGAAAGCGAACTGAGCGCCTTGCTGGCCCAGGTCAACGCCGCCGTGGCCAGCCACGAACACCTGCAGTTCATCGTGGTTGCCGCCGAGCCCTGGACCATGGTCAACGGCGCGCTGACACCCACGATGAAGATCAAGCGCAGCCGCATCGAAGCCAGCGTGGCCGGTGCGGTGGCCGCCTGGTACGACGCGCCGGGGCCGGTGGTCTGGGCCTGAGTGCGCCGGCCCCGGCGCGCCCATTTAAATCAGCCTTTGCTGAGCAGCAAGTAGACCAACACCAGCCACATGCCCAGCAACAGCACCGAGCTGGCGATGAACACCTGGAAGCGGTGCATCACCTTGTTGTAGCCCAGGTGGATGACGCTGTGCCACACGCGCAGCGCCACAAAGGCCCAGGCCGCCCAGACAAAACCGGCGCTCACCATCTGCGTGGCCAGCAGCGACACGCACAGCACGTAGAAGAAGACCGGGAACTCAAACAGGTTCTTGTAGTTGTCGGCGGCGCGGGTGTTTTGCAGCACCGCGCTCATCTGCGAGCTGCTGGCCACTTTTTGCGGGTGGATGCCCCGGCTTTTCATCTCGGCAATGCGCTCGCGCAGCATCAGCGACATGACCACGGCCACCAGCAACAGCATGGCCACGACGGGATAGAGGATGGCGGTTTGGGGCATGGCGGACTCTTCTTGATCGTTGACTCAGGACCGGCACAACGCCAGGCCCGAGTTGGCGCGAACCCGGGCCCGGCCATTGTCGCGTGCGCTGGAGGCGCTCAGGTTGCTGTGGGTGGCGCGCATGGGCTGCCCGGAGCAGTCAATGTCGGCGAAGAGGCTGATGGTTGACCTGTGCTTGGGTTCAGCGCAGGCGCGATTCGGCCAAGAGCCGTCTTCCGTGAACGTCAGGTTCTGGGTGGCTCACCCCTTGGCTCGCTGCTGATGCAAGCAGCCAACAGCATCGGCTCCCTGGCGCGGACCGCAGGCGAGCGGCTCAGCAGCATTTGGGCTCGCCGAGGAGGTGGCCGAAGTTCTGAGTCGCGCTGCTGAGCCGCCCGCTACCGCGGCGCTGGCGCCGGAGTCAGGGCCGCAGTGGGATCGAGCTGTTGAAGCGGAAGCTGCCGTACAGTGGTGGCGCCGTCGCTGACTCGCAGCGCTGCTCGAAGTCGACCGCCAGTCGGGTGATGGTGCCAGCCGTGTCGGTGGCGATCTCCAGCACGTCATAGCGGCCGACGATGGTGTTGCAGCCGCGCCCCGAACCGGCCAACTCGATGCCGTTGGCGTTGCCGTGGAACGGCGCCCGCACGGCGTTGTCGTAGGCGCCCACCCGCAGCGGCAAACCATCGGCCGTGGCCATCGTCAGGTACCACCACTCCAAGTAGCCCGAGCCGGTGTACGACAGCGACACATAGCCGCTGTTGGCAGGCATGGTCGAAAACGAACCGGTGCTGGAAGCGCCGATGAAGGTCTGCCCGCCGCCGATGTAGTCGCCTGCGCTGCTGCGGAAGTACAGCAGGGGGCCGCTGCCGGTGGCGGCGATCACGCTGACGACGACCTGCGACGTTTCCTGCTCGCCGGCGACGTCGGTGACCGTCAACTCCAACGTGATGCGTTCCAGACCCGTCGGCGGCGTCGGTCCCCAGCGCAGTTCCGTGACGGCCGCGTTCGGTGCGGCGATGGCCAGCGGCGTTCCGCCGAGCTGCCGCCAGCGATAGCTGGCGATCGCACGTGCGCTCGACGAGCCCGATCCGTCCAGGCGCACGACGGCGTTGGCATCCGACAGCAGTGCGGTGTTGGCCACGATGCTGGCGCGCATCGTGTCGGCCGTCGTCAGCGAGCCACCACTGTAAAAGGTGAGCGCATTGCCAAGCGCGTCGCGCAGCGGCACGCCGGCCGACGGCCAGCTGGCACCGCCGTCGGTGGAGACCTCGAGCGCGTAGTTGCGTCCGTGCCGCAGCTGCGTGCGCGGGCGCACCACCAGCAGCGCACCCTGGAAGGCGGTGTCGGCGTCGATGTCCAGGCGCTGCGGGTCAGAGTTGCCGGTGGCGCCCTGGTCGCGCAGGCGGAACCGCAGCGCCGGCGGGTTGACTGGCGGGCGCGAGAACTGCAAGATGATCGCGTCGTTGACGCCGACCGTCTGCCCGTACCCAAGTGCGGTGTACGAAAACGCGGTAGCGCTGTAAGACTGCGTGCTGTACGTCGCCGGCGCAGTGCCGCGCCCGTTCCACCACAGGTAGCCGACGCTCACGTCGCTCCACGGCACCAGCACGGTGGTGTCGACGCGCTCATCGCCGTTGCTGTCCAGACCGACGCTCACGTAGGCGCTGTTGGTGACGAAGTTGGGAGTCAGGTACAGCGCACGGCCGCCGCTGCCGCGCACCACGATCTGGCCCTGCTCGGGATAGGTGTCGAGATAGGCCTGCAGTGGCTGCGGTGTGGTCACCGCGACGGTACCGCCGAGCACCTCGCTGTCGTAGCGCAACTGGATGCGCGTCCTCGCGCGCGCCTCGTCGTACTGCAACGTCCTCGCGATGTCGAACTCGCGCACGCGCTCGGTCACCGACTTCGTGCCGTCTCGGCCCGAGAGGCTGAAGTCGTCGGCCGCGGTCGACTTCACGGTCAGCGTGGTGGCGACGTCGGACGTCGAGCCCTCGAAAGCGACGCTGCCCTTCAGCTCCAGGTACTCGGCCGACGGACCAGTACCGGACACGGCGTTGACGCCGGTCGGGCCGAGTGACACCGTGCCGCGGATCGAGCGCGGCGAGTCGACGCTGGACGCGACCTCGACCGTCAGCGTGCCGACCAGAACGGTGCCCGCGATCGGCACCATGCAGTCGCGAAGATCCGCCGCGACGGCATCGCCGGCGGACAGGCGGCCGTTACCGTCGCGGTCGACCAGCCGCAGCGCAAGCATGCCGCCGTTGGGGCAGCTCTGACGCTGGTCGGCAGCGCTGTTGCGGAAGCGTCCGGCGAAGTCGATCGCCATCTCGCCGAACCACAGCACGTTCTCCGCCCAGCCAGTCGACAGCGACGCCACGCTGACCATGTTGTCGGCCGTGATCGTCAGGGTCGTCGGTACCGGTGCCGGGCTCGGCGTCACTCCGCCGCCATCGGTGGCTGTGCCGCCACCGCCGCCACCGCCACCGCAGGCTGTCACGGCGGCGACTGCGCCCGCCGACGTCAGTCGGCGCCATCCGAACGTGACCTTCATGCTGTTGTCCTCCCTGGAAACGGTCCGGATTATCGTCGTTAGTGCCGCTGCTGGAGCATCCAGCATGCTCCTTGATCGGGCGGCCATTCGGGGCGCGCGTCGGCTTGCACGATGGGCTCGCGGTGGGGTGAGCTGGAACGGCCTCAAACCGTCTCCGTGCCTTAATCGTCCTGATGGCTCTGCCAGCCGACGGGTGCCCACCGCGGCGGGACCTCCTTTGCGTGTGACCGCTAGGGAGTTCAACCGGCAACTTCAGGGTGGCGAGATCAGGCTCGCGGATATCGGTTCAGGGTCGGCACCGCCAGTTCGCAAGGCAGCGAAGCAGTCGTCGAAACAGCGAGACTGCCCAACTGCATTCCGGGATCAGCTGCCGAAAAGGCCGCCTTGGCGGGTCGCAGGCTGCGCACCCGTCCATGCGGCGGGCTTCGACGCGATGTGCCGCATGGTGGCGGCCGGGCTGGGCTTGCGGCGCTGTCCGACCGCGTGGACCGGCCGCTCCTGCGTTCGATGGGCCGGTCGCGCATCGCGCTCATCGACCCCGGGCTGAGCACCAGCTGCTGTTCGCCGCACGCGACTTCGCCGCGCTGGCGCGGCCGGTGCGCGCATTGCTGCATTGCTCGGTGAGCGCGCCCGACAGATGTGCACGGCCGCCGTTGGGCCGAAGTCGGCCGAAGCTGCTCAAGATTGCTGCAGCGCTGCCGATGACCCGGGGACGAACCGAGTGCCCGTGTCAAAGATCCCTATGGCCCCCCCACCACCGCTTCACCTTGACCCCGCAACTTTGCTGTTTTCCATCGGCGTGCTGGGATGGTTGTTGGCGGCGGTGTCGTTCAGCACCGCCATCGGTGCGCCGACCACACAGCGCGCTGCGCTGCATGCCTGGGGCTGGGCCATGCTGACCGGCGGTGGTGCGTTCATGCTGTATTTCCTTCGGGGCCATGCGCCGTTGTGGCTGACGCTGCTGCTGGCCAACACGCTGGTGGTCGCGATGGGCTATCAGGGCCTGCGCGCCCATGCGTTGTTGTTCGACGAGCTGATGCCGCGACGGGCCGCGAGAACGCTCGCGGCAATTGGCCTAGGGATGTTGTTCGCCGCCCATTTCCTGGGCCTGCCGCGCCAGTACGCCGGTGCCGCCCTGTCGGTCACCCTGGCCGGTCTGTTCGGCATGACCGTGTGGCTGATCCTGCGCACGCATGAACGCCGCCGTTCGCCACTGTCGTGGGTCGGCGCGGTGACCACGGCCATGGCCACACTGATGCTGGCGCTCCGAGCCACCACGAGCCTGGGCGGTACGGCGGCGACGGTGTCGCCGGGCGCCGACTCGGCACAGCAGATCGGCGCCCTGGTGCTGGGCACCTTGTTCATGCTGGGCGCGTCAATGGGCTTTTTTTCGCTCGTTCATGAGCGCCAGCGCCGCGAAACGCTCGAGCGTGCGCGCCGCGATGGTCTGACGGGCCTGTACACGCGCTCGGCCTTCTTCGAGCTGGTCGAGCAAATCGACAAGAGCCTGCCGTCGCAGCCTTACGCCGCCGTGATGGTCGACATCGACCACTTCAAGGCGATCAATGACACCTACGGCCACCTCGGGGGTGATGTCACGCTGGTGCACGCCGCGCGCCTGGTCGCCAACTCGATCAGGCTCAGCGACGTCGCGGGCCGCTACGGGGGCGAAGAGTTCAGCATCATCTTGCGCAACTGCGGTGCGGAAAGCGCGGCCGCGTTCGCGCAGCGCCTGGTCGAGGAAGCGGGCCGGCAGACCGTTCGCTTGCCCGACGGCCGCAAGACGCAGTTCACGCTATCGGTGGGCTACGCGATCCACGGCCCGCAGGCGGTTGAAGCCCCCAACCAGGTCTTCGACCGTGCCGACCAGGCGCTGTACCGTGCCAAGCGAAGCGGGCGCAACCGCGCGGAAGGCTTTGACGTGTTCAACGCGGGCCTGCCGGTGTCACAAGGGGCTTGAGCGCTGCGCGCTTGGGCATGAGGATGTTGTCCCGCCAGGGCATCGGCAACCCGGGCTATCCCGCTGGCCTTGGCCCAGACGCAGCGATGGCAATACAGGTCTTTCTTGAAGCACCCTGTCTGCGGCCCGTACTGCAAGGGAACGATTCCTGTGGTCAAGGGTGTCTGTGCAGGACAAGCGCTGCAATGCCACGTTCTGGATGATCACCTCGGGCCGCGGCACCGTGCCCGCGCGCAGATGAAACTACCAGGCGTAGCCGGTCAACGCCCCGTTGTTCAGGTAGTAAACCGTGTCGCCAATCTGCACGCTGCGCTCCAGCCACAGCGGGGCCTGCGCCGTGTTGTCCGCCGGCCCGGCCAAGCCCACCGCACGCAAGGTGCGGGCGCTGGTGTCGACTTCGAACTTTTGCAAGCCGTGCTGCCAGTCGGCGTAGGACGTGTTGGTCAAGGTCACGGGCAAGGCCACCCGTGCCACGTTGTTCTTCAGCAGCAAGTTCAGGCCGTGGCGTGAACTGTCCAGCGCACTGGCGCTGCCTTCCTTGCCCAGCGTGATGGCGCTTCTTTCGGTGGGCGCGGCCGGGTTGGTGACGTCGAACAACGCCACCTTCAGGCCGGTGACCAGGCCGTTGCTGTTGGCGTCGCGGCCCACACCCAGCAGCAGGTTGTTGGGCAGCGGGAAAAGGTAGTCCGAAAAGCCCGCGACCTCCAGTTCGCCCACTGTTTTGGGGTCGGTGGGGTTGCTGAAATCCAGCACATACAGCGGGTCGGTGCGGCGGAAGGTCACCACATAAGCGCGGTCACCCAAAAAGCGCACCGCGTAAACCTGCTCGCCCGACTTGCCGATGTGCGCCGGCCGGGCGGCATTGGGCAGCGTGGCCACGGCCTGCAAGGTCTGGTCGCTGCTGCGCTCGCGCAGCACGGTCAACTTGGCGGGCGATGGCGCCACGGTCTGCGCGTCTTGAAGCCCGAACCAACCAAAACTGCCGGTGAAGGTCAGTACACGCAGGTCGCCGTTGTGTTCGCTCAGGCGGTAGGACTTGCGTTGCGGGTCCCAGCCCAGGTGGCCGTCGACCGAACCGGTACCGCGGTAGTTGACGCTGCCACCGACCAGTGCAAATTTGTGGATGTCGGTGAGGATGTCGCTGGGGAAGACCAGGCGGGCGGCACCCGTTGGGTAGGACCAGCGGGTGGTGGCCACGTACAGGTTGCCCAGGGACATGTAGACGGCTTCGCTGCCGCCCACGAAACAGCGGCTGCTGCGCGCCAGCGTGGGCGACTTCAGGTCGAACACGGTGACGGTGGTGATCTGCACGCTGCTCGACGCGTTGGCGGTCTGCACATAGCAGTCGGTGTCGGCCAGCAGGGGTTCTGGCGCGCCGCCGTTGCGCCGCAAACGCGGCAGCAGGTCGGCCGAGGTCAAACGAGCGATCGCGGCGTCGCGGTCGGCTGCCGTGGCGCTGGCCGGCAGTTGTTCGGCGCCCAGCACCGGGCGGTGCGAGGTGACCACGTACAGCGCGTCACCGATGCGCCGGCTGTCGACCAGGAAGCCGTCGATGCTGATGCGTTCGCCAGCCGCCGCTGCGGCGGGGTTGCTGATGTCCACCCGCTGCACGTTGACGCTGCTGCTCATCCACTGCGGCGCGATGGTGATGCAGACCTCGGGGCAGATGATGTTGGCCGGCGTGAACGTCCAGTGCTGGCTGATGACGGCCAGTGCGCGCTGGTCGGCGCTGAGCACCATGCCGTCGGTGTTGATGCTGTTGGCGCCGTCGGTGGGCAGCACGAGGCTGGCGCGTGCCACCGCGCGGCCGTCGCTGGCCCGCTCGTACACGGCCAGCCGGTTGCCGGCACCGACCTGCGGTTGCACGGTGTAGAGGAAGTTGCCGTCGGTCTGGATCAGATCGGCTTCGTCCACGCCATCTTCTTGCACCAGCGTGCTGGAGCGCGCGGGCGGCGCTGCGGTACCGGCATTCAGCGCGGGGCTCAGCGCCGTGGGTTGCACCCCGTCGGAGATGAAGTTGGACGAGTTGGCGCCCAAGCGGCCCGCCGCGTTCAGGGCCCGCAGCTTGCGTTGCACAAAGCCGGTCAGCTCACCGGGCTGGGATGCCGACAGCGCCGACTTGGTGCTGTCGACCTGCGGTTCCGAGGGGTTGCTGCCACCGCCGCCACCGCCGCAAGCAGCCAGGACCAGCGCTGCGGCCGCGGCACCCCATGGGGCCCAGAGCCTGGGTTGGTGGCCGGGTTGGTGAGGAGGTTGGGGCTTGAGTGCATTCATGGAGGACTCCCACGCCGAAGTGGCTTGTGCAGTGACTGCGATGTGTGGGACAATATCCCACGCATAGCCGAGCTGTCAAGTTTCCGTCTGTCTGGTTCAGATTCTTTAAGTTCGCGTTCGTCAAATCCCCATCCGGCACAGCCAGCCCACCAACACCATGACATCCCAACCCACCTTGGCGCTGGACCGCGTGCTGCGCGTGCTGCAGCCCTTGGTGCGCTTGTTGGTGCGCAACGGGGTCACCTACACGGTGTTTGTCGCAGCACTCAAACGGGTGTTCCTGCAGGCTGCGCAGCAGGAATTGGCCGCGCGCGACATGCTGGCCACCGACAGCGCGGTGTCGCTGCTTTCGGGCGTGCACCGACGCGATGTGCGCAACCTGTTGCGCGGGGAAACCGCGCACAGCGGTGACGAGCCCGCCAGCCTGGGCCTGGCGGCGCAGGTGGTGGGCCGCTGGATGAACGACCCGCAGTTTGCGCCCGCCCCCGCCTCCGCCCCCGGTGCCCGCCGCACCTTGCCACGCAGCGGCGCGCGCGGCTCCTTCGAAGCGCTGGTGGCCGGCCTGAGCAGCGACGTGCGGCCGCGCGCCGTGCTCGACGAGCTGCTGCGCCTGGGCGTGGTGACCGAGACCGACGACGGCGTGGTGCTGGAGCGCAGCGGCTTTGCGCCGCGTCAGGGCTTTGAAGAGAAGTCGTGGCTGTTTGCGCAGAACCTGCAAGACCACGCCAACGCCGCGGTGGCCAACCTGCAGGACCAGACCAATTTCCTGGACCAGGCGGTGTTTGTCGATCAGATCACCGCCGAGTCGGCCGACCGCCTGCGCCTGGTTTCGCTGCAAGCCTGGAAACAGGCTTTCACCACCGTGATGGGTGAAGCTCAAACGCGGTTTGACGCCGACGCAACCCAGGCTCGGCCCGATCAACGGCAACACCGCGCGCGATTTGGCGTGTACTTTTTCAGCGAGCGGGAGAACTGAATGTTCCACACTTGGCAGCGCCGCTCGGCGCACCCCCTCCGTTCATTGCGCACCTGGGGACTGACCGCATGGGTCCTGCTGGCCACAGGGCTGTCAGCCTGCGGACCCGGCGTGGGCGGCACGGGCACGGGCGAGACCAACGGTGTGACCCACTTTGGCGCCACCGCGGCGTCGGTCTGCAGCGCCGATGTGGGTGCTGTGTTGGGCTGTGTGACAGCGCCTGGTGCGGCCTCACCCACACCGGCCACCAGCGCAACCCCCGTGTTTCTGGCCGACACCACCACAAGCCCGCGTGTGCAGGCCCGCGTGCAGGACAGCACCATCGACCTGAACGTGGCCTGCACAGGCCTGCGCTTTCGCGGCCAGTGGGGCGAGCTGGCCGGTCAGAGCGGCCGCTTCTTCGGCTTCACGGGGCCCGACGGCGCGCAGCTGCCCGCCACGCTGCAGGTGCAACCGAGCGCAGCGGGTGTGGCCGGCGTGGTGGTGGCGCTGCGTGACGCGGCCGGCACGGTCCTGCTCGGCCCCACGCCGCTGCTGGTGGTGCCCACGGCCCTGGCCGCTGGCACCTGTGGCTGAAGCCGGCTAAGACGCCAAAGCAGCCGGCCAGAAAGGTGGCCAGTTGTGCGATTCGCCCTGTCCGTCGCGACACCAGGCATAGAGCGCGTCGTACAGCCACAGGCCGTGGCGCAGCATGTCGTGGTCGTCGCTGAACACCCGCGACAGCCCCAAGGACAACGCCAGCAAGCCCGCCGACTGCGGCGCCAGCGACAGCTGGGCGGTGTCTGCGCCGCGCACGATCAAGGCCAGCTGCTGCAGTGCGGGTTCGGTCAGGTCGTAGGCCTTCATGAAAGCATCAAAGCTGCACAGGTCGCCCTCGTGCGTGAAGCGCACGCCGGGCACGTCATACGGCACGGCGCCGGTGTCTTGAGCCACGGCCATGACCTGGTCCGACGGCACGTATAAAAACTCGGGCTCGGCATCGATGAAGCGGGTGATCAACCACGGGCAGGCGATGCGGTCGATCTTGGGGCGCTCACGCGTCACCCACTTCATGACGCGGCCTCGGTGGGCTGCAGCGAAGGAAGCGGCTGCAGCGGGCGGCCCTTTTCATGCCAGCCCTGAAAGCCGTCCACCAGGTAGCGTGCGTCCACACCCAAGGCGCGCAGGGTGGCCGTCAGGCCTTGCCCGATTTCGTGCCCCTTGGCGCAGTACACCACCACCGGTGTTTGGGTGCCGATGCTGTCTTTCCAGTCCAACCAGGCGGCCGGGTCCAACCAGCGTGCGCCGGTGATCTGCATGCCCTGCTGCAGACGCACGCCCGCGCGGCGCACGTCCAACAGCTGAAATTCAAAGGCCTGCGCTTGCCACAGCGCGAGTTCTTGGGCAGTGATGTGCGACATGGTCAAACTCCAACGGTGAGAAGACGAAACACAAGTCCAACCACGGCGCAGGCCGCCAACAGCGGCATCACGCCCAGCTTGTAGTGAAACAGCGCCACGGCCGCGGCCACGGCGATGAGGGCCGACACGGCGTCAAACGGCCCGCCAAAGCCGCGCGGCCACAGCACGTGGTACGCAAAGAACAGCGCCAGGTTCAAGATCACGCCGACCACCGCCGCAGTGATGGCCGACAGCGGCGCGGTGAAGCCCAACTTGCCGTGCGTGGCCTCCACCAAAGGCCCACCGGCCAGGATGAAAACGAAGGACGGCAAGAAGGTGAAAAAGGTGACGACGCTGGCGGCCACCGCGCCCGACAGCAACATCGAATCGGCGCCAAACACCGGCTGCAGCCAGGCGCCAACAAAGCCGACAAAGGCCACCACCATGATCAGCGGCCCCGGCGTGGTTTCGCCCAGCGCCAGGCCGTCGATCATCTGCGGGCCACTGAGCCACTGGTGCTGTTCCACCGCGCCTTGGTAGACATAGGGCAGCACGGCATAGGCGCCGCCAAAGGTCATCAGCGCGGCCTTGGTGAAAAACCAGCCCATCTGCGTCAGCAGGCCGGCCCAGCCATGGTGGGCCAGCAGCGCACCCATCGCAGCCAGCCAGAGCAGCAGCCCCACGGCCAACACCACCGCCAGACGCGAGCGCGAAAAGCGCGCGTGCTCGGGCGTGGGCGTGTGGTCGTCGATCAGCGCCGGGCCATAGTGGGTCTTGGCCGCGCCATGGCTGCCGCCCAGCGCAAACACCTGCGGTGCCCAGCGTGCCCCCAGCGAACCGATCAAGGAGGCGGCCAGCACGATGGCCGGGAAGGGTGTGTCAAACGCGAAGATGGCCAGGAAGGACAAGGCGGCGATGCCCCACATCCAGCGGTTCTTCAAGGCCCGCGTGCCGATGCGGTGGGCCGCGTGCAGCACCAGGGCTGTCACGGCTGGCTTGATGCCGTAGAAGATGCCTGCCACCACCGGTACATCACCAAAGCGCAGGTAGACCCAGCTCAGGCCGATCAGGATGAACAGCGACGGCAGCACAAACAGCACGCCGGCCACGATGCCTCCCCAGGGGCGGTGCATCAGCCAGCCGATGTAGGTGGCCAGCTGTTGGGCCTCAGGCCCAGGCAGCAGCATGCAGTAGTTCAGCGCGTGCAAGAAGCGCTGCTCGCTGATCCAGCGGCGGCGCTCGACCAGTTCGCTGTGCATGATGGCGATCTGCCCGGCCGGGCCGCCGAAGCTGATGAAGCCCAGCTTCAGCCAGAAGCGGAAGGCGTCCCAAAAGCCCACCGGTGCGGGGGTGTCGGTGGGGCCCAACGTCGGCGCCGGGGGGGTCGATGACATGGGCGCTTTCCAGACTCAGGGTTGGTAACGCGGCGAGGCGTAGAGCGCGTCAAAAACGGCGCTTGAGGCGGCCACCAGGCTGTCGTCGTTGGCGTGCACCTGTTGCAGACCGCTGAGCACGGCGCTCAGGCCCTCGGCCTCGGGCACCGGGATGCCACCAGCGTCCAGGAAGCGCACGGCCAGGCCGATGCGCGCCAGCGCAGGGTCGGTCTCGAGCCCAAAACTGGCGGTCAGCACTTCAAAGCTGACGCGTGCGCCCACATGGGTGAAGCGCGCGCCGTCGTAGTCAAAACCCACCGCGCCGCGTGGTGTGCGCACACCGCCGTCGGCGGCCGGTTTCAGCCACACCCACTGCGCAGTGGGGTCGATGAAGCGGCGTATCAGCCAGGCACAGGCCATGCGGTCCATGCCGGGCCGTTGCCGGCTGGCCCAGCGCCGGCCCTGGTAGTCGGCCAGCTTCATGCGGGCGATGGCAACCGCGGGCCCGGAGCGCGGTTCGCCTGGCGAAAAACGGGCCTGCACCGCTTGCCGCAGCTGCTCCAGCGCTGGTGGCGCCTGCGCGCTGGCCGGGCCGGGCACGTGGTCGGTGCGTTGCAGCTCCAGCAGCTCGTCGGCCACCTGGCGCTGGCGCTTGCGGGCCTGGGTTTCGGTCAGCTGGGGCAATTCGCTTTGCAGCGCCAGTGCACTGTCGCGCCAGGCGGCGTAGTCGGCGCTGCGGTCGAACAGGTCCAGCAGCGCCTGCTGCTGCGCAGCGCTGCGCGCCGACAGCGCCAGCACCGAGGCGCTGCCGCCGTGCTCGCGCACCTGGGTGGCCAGGGCTTCGAATGCCGGGGTTTGTGAATCGGGCAAGAGGTAGGCGCCATCGCGCAGCGAGGCGCAGCCCAGCTGCTTGAGCGTGCGCCACACGCGCAGGCGCACGGCATTGGGCTGGGTGGGCAGCGTGGTGAGGAGCAGGGACCACATAGTGCCACGAAGCATACGCTACGTATAAGGAAATAGATATTACCCATAGTCTGGAACAACACCAAAGCTTGCTCATGGCGTTGCGGCCCCCTTTTTTTGCAAATGCGGTCAGACAGTGGCAGAACAGCCGCGTCCATGCGCTCGCTCCATTGCGTCAAGACGACCAAGAAAGCGCACCGGGCGTCCTCCAGGAAGATCGGTTGCCGGCTGTCGCCGCGTGATGTCCGGTGGGGTTGGGGGGGTGGGGAATTCGGCGCAGATGGGGCGGGCCATGCTTGTCGGCCGGGTAGGGTGGTAGGGCTACAGATTGATGACCTGACCCCAGTGACCCTGGCCCCGGCGCCATCCTCTTCCTTGGCGGCCAAGGTATCGGATTGGCTGCCAACCGGTCTTCGCGTGCGCCGGACGCGGTGTCGAGCGCAGCGACAATCACTGGCCCGCGATGCCGAATGAGTACCCGCAACCGCGCTCTCATGTGGCGCTGACGCAAGAACGGTGCTAGCTTTCCACATCCATACCCAAGGAGTAGGTGATGACCGCAATCGAAGCTCAATTGATCGAGCGGCTGAAGAAGCTGCCGCCCAGCCGCGTGGCAGAGGTGGTGGACTTCGTGGAGTTCCTGAG
>JANMHH010000180.1:0-2043 GCA_031375065.1 Rubrivivax sp.
GGCTCTGCACTTCGCCGTCCGCGCCCCAAGCCAGCGTGTCCTCGCCGGTTTGCAGGTAGCCGAAGCGGGCCACGAGCGTGCGCATGCCGGCGGCGCGGCCGGCCTGCACGTCACGCTCGGCGTCGCCCACGTACACGCAGCGTGACGGGTCCACGCCTGCCTGCGAAGCCGCGAGGAACAAGGGCGCGGGATGCGGCTTGCGTTGCGGCAGCGTGTCACCGGAAACGACGCAGGCCGCGCGCGCGTGGAGGCCCAGCGCACGGACCAGCGGATCGGTGAGGAAGCCGGGCTTGTTCGTGACGATGCCCCAGCGCAACCCATGGGCCTCCAGGCTGTGCAGCAGCCAGTCACCACCGGGGAACAGCGCGCTGCTGTGCGCCAGCCGCTCCGCGTAGCGGTTCAGGAAGCGCAGGCGCGCCGCCTCGAAGGCCTCGCCTGGCGGCAGGCCGTAGCCGAGCTTCACCATTGCCGTGGAGCCGTGGGACACGTGTGGGCGCACTTCGGCGAAGGGCAGCGGCGGCAGGTTGTCCGCGGCGCGGATGTCGTTCAGCGCGCCGGCCATGTCTGGCGCCGTGTCCACCAGCGTGCCGTCCAGGTCGAACAGCACGGCCTTGATCGGCCGATTCACGCCAGCGGCTTGCGGCAGGCCAGCAGGTAGTTCACGCTGGTGTCGCCCGACAGCCAGTAGCGGCGTGTCAGCGGGTTGTATTCCATGCCGCGGCTGCCTTGCAGCGCCAGGCCGCTGTCACGGCACCAACGCGCGAGTTCGCTGGGGCGGATGAAGCGTTCGTATTCGTGCGTGCCTTTGGGCAGCAGCTTCAGGATGTATTCGGCACCCAAGATCGCGAACAAGAAGGACTTGGGGTTGCGGTTCAGGGTGCTGAAAAACACCCAGGCACCCGGCTTGGCTAAGGTGGCACAGGCTTGCACCACCGCCGAGGGGTCGGGCACGTGCTCCAGCATCTCCATGCAGGTCACCACGTCAAAACGGCCGGGCACCTCGGCAGCCAGCGCTTCGGTGGCGATCTCGCGGTAGTCGAGGTTTTCAACGCCGGCTTCCAGCGCATGCAGCCGCGCCACCCCCAGCGACCTGGCCGCCAGGTCGATGCCGGTCACATGGCTGGCGCGGCGGGCCATGGACTCGGTCAGGATGCCGCCGCCGCAGCCCACGTCCAGCACCTGTTTGCCGGGCAGTTGGGCCAGTTGGTCGATCCAGTCCAGGCGCAGCGGGTTGATCTGGTGCAGCGGGCGAAATTCGCTCTCGGGGTCCCACCAGCGGTGAGCCAGTTCACTGAACTTGGCCAGCTCTTGTGCATCGACGTTTGACATGGGGGAATGCTAAACGCTCAGGACAGAAGCTGGCGCAAATGAAAAACCCCGCCGAAGCGGGCAGAAATGAAAAACCCCGCCGAAGCGGGGTTGGGGTGAAGGCGACCTGACCGAGGTCAGGCCAGCAACATCACTTGCGGGTGCGGGTACCGACCACTTCGACTTCCACGCGGCGGTTCTTGGCGCGGCCTTCGGCGGTCTTGTTGTCGGCCACGGGCTGGCTGAAGCCCTTGCCTTCGGTGTAGACGCGGTTGGTTTCAACGCCCTTGCCGGTCAGGAACTTCTTGACGGCCTCAGCACGGGCAATCGACAGCTTCTGGTTCGACGCAGCGCTGCCCACCGTGTCGGTGTGACCGACGGCGATGATGACTTCCAGGTCGACAGCCTTGGTCTTGTCGACCAGGTCAGCCAGCTTGGCTTGTGCATCGGGCTTGAGCACCGACTTGCCGGTGTCGAAGAAAGCGTCAGCCGCGAAGGTGACTTTTTCCTTCACCGGGGCGGGAGGAGGAGGAGGCGGGGGCGGGGGAGCGGGCGGTGCGACGACTGGAGCAGGCGGAGCCACCACCGGTGCAGGCGGGGGCGGGGGCGCTACGCGCGGCGCCGGAGCGGGGGCTGGAGGCGGCGGCGGCTTGATGGCACCGTCGCAGTTTTCCGCGGCCGTGGCCGGGGTCCAGCCGGCATCACGCCAGCACAGTTCATTGGTGCCGTTTTTCC
>JANMHH010000184.1:0-3253 GCA_031375065.1 Rubrivivax sp.
GTACCCAGCCCCTGTCAGCGCCTGCTGGCTGAAGGCGGCTTTGACGTCAATGAAGGCACCGCCCTTGACCAGCTTCTTGCCCAGGTCTTCCATGGAGAGCGATGCGTATTCGTTGTGCGACACAGCCGCCACGATGGCATCGGCGCGTGGCAGCTGATCCCATGGCTCCAGCTTCACGCCGTACTCGTGCATGGCTTCTTCGGGGTCGGCCTGCGCATCGGTGACGTGCACCTCAACGCCATAGGTCTTCAGCTCGCGGATGATGTCAATGACCTTGCTGTTGCGCAGGTCGCCACAGTTTTCCTTGAAGGTCAGGCCCAGCACGTTGACCCGCGCGCCCTTGATGTAGCTGCCTGAAGCAATCATCTGCTTGATGGTTTGCTCGGCCACAAACTTGGCCATGCCGTCGTTGATGCGCCGGCCCGCCAGGATGACCTGCGGGTGGTAGCCCAGCATGTCGGCCTTGTGGGTCAGGTAGTACGGGTCCACGCCAATGCAATGGCCGCCCACCAGGCCCGGCTTGAAGCGAAGGAAGTTCCACTTGGTGCCAGCGGCTTCCAAGACTTCGGTCGTGTCCAGGCCGATCTTGTCGAAGATGATGGCCAGCTCGTTCATCAGTGCGATGTTCAGGTCACGCTGGGTGTTTTCAATGACCTTGGCCGCTTCGGCCGCCTTGATGGACGTGGCGCGGTGCACCCCGGGTATGACGATGCGCTCATAGAGCTTGGCCACCTTGTCCAAGGTTTCTGGCGTGTCACCGGAAACGATCTTCAAAATCTTGGTCAGCGTGTGTTCTTTGTCGCCGGGGTTGATGCGCTCGGGGCTGTAGCCGACAAAAAAATCCTGCTTCCATTTCAGGCCCGACTCGCGCTCGAGCACGGGGATGCAAACCTCTTCAGTCGCGCCGGGGTAGACGGTGGATTCATAAATGACGATGGCGCCTTTTTTCAGGTTGCGCCCGACGCTGGTTGAAGCACCGATCAAGGGCTTGAAGTCCGGGATGTGGGCGTCGTCCACGGGCGTGGGCACGGCCACGATGATCAGGTCGGCCTCGGCCAGCTTTTTGGGGTCGGACGTGTACTCGGCAAACTTGGCCAGCGCCATTTCAGAGTCAGGCAGTTCACGCGAAGGGTCGGTGCCGCGCAAACAGGCGTCGACCTTGTTCTGGGCGATGTCAAAACCGATGGTGCGGGACTGCTTGCCAAACTCCACGACCAGCGGCAGGCCGACGTAGCCCAGTCCGATGACGGCGAGTGTGCTCATGGGTGAATTCCTTAACGGGGGAAAGAGATGAAGGTGGAAAGAGGCGCGGTTTGGTCAGGGCTGGCTGGGTTTTGAAGCCGCCGCCAACCAGGGCGCCAAGACTGGCAACTGCTGCGCCACAAAAGCGTGCAGGGGTTCGCGGTCCATCTGTGCTGAAGGTTGCTGGGCGCTGAACATCAAAACGGCGCTGTCATCCCCGCGCCCCAGCAGTCGTCCCAGGGCCAATTGAATCTTGGCTTCTGAATTGCGTGCCGTAAATTGCCCGTTGACCCAGTACAAATGAGCCACCTGAAGGCGAACACGCGGCTCAGCCTTGGGGTCAGCGGGCTGACGCAACATTGCGGTGCTGACACGCGTGCTCAAACTGGCTGGCGGCAAGGTTGTGCTGCCTTCGCTGGTCACAGCCCACTGCAACGAACGCCCGTCCACCAGCAAGTTGGTGGAGGAAACCAATTTACGGTCAGACCCCTGGTCGCGAAAGTAGCCCGCCCAGACGGTGATTCTCTGCTCACCCTTGCGGTAGGTGCGGTGTGAGACGGCACTGGGGTTGGGATACTCCGGCACCCACGCGCCAGACTCCACAGCTTCAGCTGACCAGCCGCCGGCCAAGTTGTCGGGCAGCTTCAACGACAGCTTGACTGGGGCAGCGGGGCGATCAAACCGCCACATGACGGCCTGCGTGGCCAGCAGCACCGCCACCACGCCAGCCACGACCAGCCAGGTGCGCGAATCGTGGCTGCGAATACCAGCGCCGGTAGACAAGGAAGCTGCGCGCACCGGGAGTGGAGCGTCTGGCTCGGACCAGCGAGCCCCCACCATGAACATCACCATGATGATGATGCCGAAGAACACCCAACCGTAGACAAGGTGGTCGGCACCAACGGCCAGTTCGTTGCCGGAGACATGACCCAGCATCACGATGAGATAAGCACGCAGCCAGTTGGCCAGTATGGGAGCCAGGATCGACACCACCATGAACACCGCTCGGCGGGTGTTGGACTGGTAGTTGAGGTAAGCGAAAAGGCTGCCCACCATGAAGGACGCAATCAGGTAGCGAACGCCGCTGCAGGCCTCCACCACCGACCAGCTGCCCGTTGGAATGATGAATTGAAGGCCCTCGCGGTACACGGGCACGCCAGAAGCCGCCACCGCGAAGACGGTGAAGTCTGCCGTCCACTCCATCATTCGCGGCACCATGAATTCGCCCATCGGCACGGCAAAAAACAGGAACAGCAAGGGGAAGGTGATTTCGCGGGCCACGGCAAACCCAAACACGGCGGGCACCGACAACACGATCAGCAAGACCAGGGAAAACTGCGTCGCCGCATTGACGTCGGCCAACTCTGCCAGCAGCCAGAGCAAGCAGGCCAGCGCCATGAGCACCAGCAGCCAAGGCTCTGACCGGGGCACGTGTTGAGCCAGTTCGGCACGGCGCCGCCAGATCAGCCACAACGAGATGGGTGGCACCAAGAAGGCATGCGCGAATGTCTCGGAGCGCATCCAGATGCCAACCATCGCCGCCGCGGTCTCATGAAACAGTGCCAACAACACCGCCACCACCAGGACGCCGGGCAGCAAACGCTGCAGCTGGCTGGGCGTAGGAAGCGCGCTTTGTAGATTCATGGCCTCAACCCAGCGAGCGCACGACAAACGGCCCCAGCCAGTTCGCCACCCCCAGCGGCAGGCGCCGCCAGGTTTCGATCATCAGCTTGTACTTGGCGTTGGACGGGTTGTTCTGCGGCACGCTGTCTCGTTTGTAAAGGCAATATTCGTAGTTCAACGGGGTGGGCTCGAAGCCCCAGTTCTTCTTGAAGGCGTAGGGGCCGGTGCCCTGTTTGCTTCGCCCGTAATCAAACACCTTCAGCCCGCGGGCGCAGGCGCGCCGCATCAACTCCCAGTATTTGAAATCATTGGCGGCCAGATCGCGCGCGGCTTCGTAGTCGCCGGCGTAATAAGGCAGCACCTCGTCACGAAAGTAGAAGGTCAAGAC
>JANMHH010000197.1:0-1864 GCA_031375065.1 Rubrivivax sp.
TTACCCACAGCCTCCCACAACGACGATCAAGAAGGACTGAAGTCATAAGACCGAAGCCCCAAGACGAAAGATACAAGGGGCCGGCGAAGCCGGACCCGGGGGACATGAGCGGAGCCCGGTACCCGTTGGCCTCGTCCCGCCATAGACCTTAACGCGCATGATCGCGGCGGGTCGGATGTGTGACTTCGGCAACAGGCGCTGAGCGTCAGCAATGCGCCGAAAGCCGCGATCGCCCATCAACCCCGATGGATGCGACAAAACCCAAATCGGTATCAGCGCTTGACTTCCGGCGTCAGCACACTGGCATCGGTCAACACCAAGTCCAGAGGAAACCGCCGGCCGGCCAAGTGGTCTTGAATGCACTGCAGCACCAAGGGGCTTCGGTGGCGCGCCGCGCTGGCTTGCAGTTCTTCCAAGCTCATCCACAGCGTGCGCACGATGCCAACGTCCAGAGCGCGGCCGGGCAAAGGCTGGCCGACCCGGCCGCTGTATGCCAGGCGCAGGTAGGTCACGTCTTCGCCGGTGGTCGGCCGCACAAAGCGCGACAGGTAAACGCCCACCAAGGCCGTGGGCGTGAAATCGCGGGCGGTTTCTTCCAGCGCCTCGCGCACCACGCCCTGCTGCGGGCTCTCGCCAGGGTCCAGGTGGCCGGCCGGGTTGTTGAGCTTCAAGCCCTCGGGCGTGTGCTCTTCCACCAGCAGAAACCGCGGTGGCTGGCCGCCGTCTTCAATGATGGCGGCCACCGTGACACTCGGGCTCCAGCGCGGCGTTGACGCAGGGGGTGACGGCGGCTCTGTCGGGGTTGACTGCATGACTGCGCATGCTACGTCCAGCGCGGCTTCCCCTCAGCAAAACCGCCTGCGGACTGTGTTAGCTTCGCTCGCCCCAACCCACAAGACCCCGGCAACAGCCGCAAGGAGGCCTTCATGCTGATAGGCGTACCGCTCGAGACCGCTGCGGGAGAGACCCGCGTTGCGGTCACCCCCGAGACGGCCAAAAAACTCAAGGCCCAGGGCCACACCGTGCGCGTGCAGCATGGCGCCGGCGTGGCCGCCAGCGCCACCGACGAGGCCTACACCGCCGCCGGTGCCGAGATCACCGACCGCGCCGGCGCCTTTGCCTGCGAGCTGGTGCTGAAGGTGCGCAGCCCCGACGCCGACGAGCTGAGCCTGATGAAATCCGGCACCGCGCTGGTGGGCATGCTCAACCCCTTTGACAAGGACAACCTGGCCCGCCTGGCCACGGCCGGTATCACCAGCTTTGCGCTGGAAGCCGCGCCGCGCACCACCCGCGCGCAGAGCATGGACGTGCTGTCGTCGCAGGCCAACATCGCCGGCTACAAGGCCGTGATGATGGCCGCCGACAAGTACCAGCGCCTGTTTCCCATGCTGATGACGGCCGCCGGCACCATCAAGGCGGCGCGGGTCGTGATCCTGGGCGTGGGTGTGGCGGGGCTGCAGGCCATCGCCACCGCCAAGCGCCTGGGCGCGGTGATTGAAGCGTCGGACGTGCGGCCTTCGGTGAAAGAACAGGTTGAATCGCTGGGCGCCAAGTTCATCGACGTGGCCTATGAAACCGCTGAAGAAAAAGAAGCCGCGGTGGGTGTGGGCGGCTACGCCAAGCCCATGCCGCAGAGCTGGATGGACCGCCAGAAGGTCGAAGTGGCGAAGAAAGTGGCCGCGGCCGACATCGTGATCAGCACCGCGCTGATCCCGGGCCGCGCCGCGCCGGTGCTGATCACCGAAGACATGGTCAAGAGCATGAAGCCGGGCAGCGTGATCGTCGACATGGCGGCTCCGGCTGGCGGCAACTGCCCGCTCACCGAAGCCGGCAAGACGGTGGTCAAACACGGCGTCACGCTGGT
>JANMHH010000204.1:0-3632 GCA_031375065.1 Rubrivivax sp.
CGGGCGTGGACCAGTTGCAGTGTTACTGCAACACCAGCTTCTGCGGCGCCGGCATGCTGGACGCCGGTCAAGCCGTGGCCGCAGTTTCAGGGGCGTTTGCGCGCATCGACGTCACCACCACCACGCCCACCGCTGGCGCCATCGTTTCACTCAGCGCCACCGGCAGCCTGGCCTCACCGGGTGCCACGGTCACGCAGTACAGCTGGAGCTTGAGCAATGGCGGCGGCGTGGTGACCGGCTTCAGCAGCGCCACCAACGCCAGCACCGCCACGCTGTTGCCCACCGCGGGTGGCAATGTCACGGTGCAGCTGACGGTGACCGACAGCGCGGGCCAGAGCAACACCACCAGCCAGTTGGTGGCCGTGGCGGCCGCGCCGGCGCCGCCTGCGCCCGTCACGCCGGCAGCCACCGGTGGTGGTGGCGGTGGTGGCGCCAGTTCGGGGGCCTGGGTTGCCGGTGTGGGGCTGGCCGCGGCGCTGTTGCAGCTGCTGCGGCTGCATCGGTTTAGGGCCGCCAAGGCGATCCGGCAGCGCCGGCTGGCCCGGTTGGCCTGAGCGTCAGCCCTTGCCGCTGCAGGGCCTGAAGCCGCCAGCCAGGGCGCCGGCCGGCAAGGCCAACAAGCGTTCGGCCTGCTCGCTGTCGGCGCGTGGTACCTGCAGCTTGTAGGCGGGGCTGTTGCTGGGCAGTTGAATCACCCGCAAGCCGCGCAGATCGGCCTTGGCGCGCGCCTTGACCCAAGCCTCGGCATCGTCACGCGAGCCGTGGCGCGACAGCACAAAACCGGGTGCCAGATCGACCGGGAATTCAATCAATTCGTAGGTCTGACCGGCGCGGCGCAATTCCTCTTCGCGGGCCCTGCGGGCCCCGGCTTCGGGGTAACGCCCGCCAAACACCAGCCACACGGCTGCAGCGGAGGGGTCGACGCGCGACCACGCGTCAGCGGGCAACTGGGCGGAGGCCAGGGCGGCTTCGGCAGCGCCAATCAGGCTGTCGCTGAAGGGCCCCGCCTCCAGGCAGGTTTGGGCTGCGGCGCGCGCCGCCTGCACCGCGGCGCCCGCCTTGGCCGGGGGCAGGACCGTCAGCATTTCCGGGCGGACCTGGGCGGCCAGGCGCGCCGGCTCGCGCTGGCTGTGCTGCGGCGCGCTGCCCAGCCAACCCTTCGACCAGGCCAGAAAGACCAAATTGGCCAGCAGCAAGAGGCCGACCAGGGTGCGCAGCATCTCAGTCGTCGGTCAGGCGCACGCTGGCTTCGCCGCTGAGCACGCGCCTGACCGCTGCCTGATCGCCCTGACCCACGCGCATCAGCAGCGCGCCCTGTTCGTCCACCCCGTCGGCCACGCCGTACAACTCGGGCGCGCTGGTGCTGACGGCATGGCCGCGCAGCAGGTCGCGCTGCAAAAACGCCGCCACCAAGGGCCCAAAACCGTGCCGCTCAAAGCGCAGCAGCGCCTGCGCCAGGGGCAGCGCCACGCGCGCCAGCGCCAAGGGCGCGGTCATCGCAGGTTCCAGCTCCTGCAAGCTGGCGTAACCGTGCGCAAGGCCCTCGTGGGCGTCAGGGGCGTCCGGAACCGGGGGCCCGATGTTCAGCCCCACACCCACCACGCACATGCGCTGCTGGCCCACCGAAACGGTTTCGATCAAGACGCCGCCGAGCTTGCGGCCCAGGCGGGCCTTGGAGCCCGCGGAGGCTTGGCTGGAGTCCAGCAGCCACAGGTCGTTGGGCCACTTCAAGCCCAGGCGCGGCCGCAGCGGCCGTCCATCCACCGGCCCCTGCAACCCTGGGCCCGCCGGACGCGGGTCCAACGCTTCGGCCAAGGCCAGCCCCACGGCCAGCGACAGCCCGCCCCACTGCGCCGGCGCCAAAGGCAAGGACAAGGAAAACGTCAAGGACTGGCCCGGCCGACTGACCCAGTCGCGCCCCATGCGCCCACGGCCGCGGGTTTGGTCTTCGGCAACCAGCAAACAGGGCTGGATGTCGCCTTGCCGTCGGCCATGGGGGGTGCGCTGGTCCTGGCGTGGGTCTGCCCACGGTCCGTCCAGGTCGCCGGGCCGTGTCACGGGCCCTTCGCGGTCGCCGCTGAAAGCGCGCGCGCGCTCGATCAGCCGGGTGTTGGTGGAATCCACACGGGCCAGCACTTCCACGCTGATGCCGGGCATCAGTGGCAGCAGGCTCTGCCAGAGCTGCTCGGCACCCCACAACAACGGGGACGCGGCGCTCACGGCCAGAACCTCGGCGGGCGCACACGGCTCGTGCAGCGGGGGGCGGCCGTGGCAGGCATCACGGACCGTCAGCCTCTCAGCGCTTGGGCGCCAGCAGCGTCTGGCGGCACTTCTTGCTGCCACAGCGGCATTCGTACTCTTTTTTCAGCTTGGGCGTGTAGCGCTCGTCCAGCACCAAGCCATAGTCGTAGAACAGCTCTTCGCCGGGCTTGAGCGCGCGCAGCGCTTCGATGAAGACCTGGCCATCGGTTTCATCGGCCTTGCAGTTGGGCTGGCAAGCGTGGTTGATCCAGCGCGCCGCGTTGCCGCCGACCTTGGCGTCGATGACTTCACTGCCATCGCCCAGACTGAAATAGAAGGTGTGGTTGGGGTCGCTGGGGTCGTGCGGGTGGCGGCGCAGGGCTTCGGTCCAGCTGATGATTTCGCCCTTGTACTCGATCACCCTTTCGCCCTTGGCGATGGCTTGGCTGGCAAACACGCCTTTGCCGTGCACCCCGCTCTTGCGCACCTGGATGCGTCGGCCGTCGGAACGGGGGCTTGGGGCGGCGGCTTGCAAGGTCTTGGACATTTCGTATATTGAATTCGTACGAGCGCGCGTACGTGCGTGCGCGTGAGAAGCGCCGGATTGTAGGCACGCCTTTTTAAGAGACCATCGGCCACCCGGCAAAACGGGGCGCCCAGAAGGAACCATGAGCAAGACGATCATCATTGCCGAGAAGCCCAGCGTTGCGCAGGACATCGTGCGCGCGCTCACCCCCACCAAGGGCAAGTTCGAAAAACTGGCCGATCACTTCGAGAACGACGACTACGTGGTCACCAGCGCGGTGGGCCACCTGGTGGAGATCAAGGCCCCCGACGAGTTTGAAGTCAAGCGCGGCAAGTGGAGCTTTGCCCACCTGCCGGTGGTACCGCCGCACTTTGACGTGGCGCCCATCGACAAGGCCAAGACGCGCCTGAACGCGGTGGTCAAGTTGGTCAAGCGCAAGGACGTGGGCGCCATCATCAACGCCTGTGACGCCGGGCGCGAGGGCGAGCTGATCTTTCGCCTGATCCTGCAATATGCCTATGGCGACAAGGTGCACGGCAAGCCCATCACCCGGCTGTGGCTGCAGAGCATGACGCCGGCGGCCATTCGCGACGGCTTTGACCAACTGCGCACCGACCAGCAAATGCTGGGCCTGGCCGACGCCGCCCGCAGCCGCAGCGAAGCCGACTGGCTGGTGGGCATCAACGGCACCCGCGCCATGACCGCCTTCAACAGCCGCGATGGTGGCTTCTTCTTGACCACCGTGGGCCGCGTGCAGACACCCACGCTGAGCATCGTGGTCGAGCGCGAAGAAAAGATCCGCAAGCACGTCTCGCGCCCTTACTGGGAAGTCAAAGCCACCTTTGACGCGGTGGCCGGCCAATAC
>JANMHH010000242.1:0-2784 GCA_031375065.1 Rubrivivax sp.
TCGTCGTCCACCACCGCCACCTTGGCGTGCAAGAAGGCAGGGGTGTACTCATAGACCTGAATGCCGGTGCTGCGCATCTCGTCGTACAGGACCTGGGCCGCCATCGCGGCAAAGCGGTAGTCGATCTTGCCTTGCAGCAGCAAGCGCACCTGCACACCGCGCCGCGCCGCCTTGCGCAAGGCGGTGCGAAAACCACGACCGGGGTAGAAATACGGCACCGCGATGTCGACCTGGTGGCGGGCCCGCCGGATCGCTTCCACATAGCTGCGCTCGATGGCCCGCCGTTGGCGCAGGTTGTCGCGCACCAAAAAAGCGGCCCGCATGGGCTCTGCGGTTTCGGCTGGAAGACCCGGCTTGGCTGAACGCAGCTGGCCCAGCAAGGCGATGGCTTCCTTGACCGGCTGGGCGCTGCGCACCACCACCCTCGCTTCTTCACGCCAGTCGCGCCGCAAATGCGCACGCGCCCACATGGCTCGCGCGGTGGTGCGCACCGCTTCCACCAAGGGGCCGCGCACGGCCACCGCAAAGTCCAGGCGCGGTGCGTCGACCCAGCCGTGGTTCATGTCGTGACGGTCGTCGATCAGGTTGATGCCGCCCACAAAGGCCACATCACGGTCGCAAACGCACAGCTTCTGGTGCAGCCGCCGCAGTTGACCGGGCTGCAGCCACGCGTACCAGCGGTCGAGCGGCCGAAACACCTCGAGCAGCACCGCACTGCCAGCGAACATGGCACGCACGTTGTCCAGGGTGGCAATCGAGCCAAATCCGTCCACCACCACGTGCACCGCCACGCCGCGCCCGGCGGCCGCCTTCAGCGCGTTGGCCACACACGTGGCACCCGGGTCGTCGTGGAAGATGTAGGTGGCCAGCCACACATCGTGCTGTGCTGCCGCGATGGCGCTGCACATGCGCGGGAACAGCGCGTCACCGCCTTCGAGCAATTCCACCTGGTTGCCACCCACAAATTGAGGGGCAGGTACTTGGGTCCAGCCCATCACGGCTTGTCGCAGCGTTTCAGCCATCGTGGACCAAGCCTAACCGGGTTCGAGCTCGGCCACCAGCGGCAGGTGGTCTGACATGCGAGCCCAGGTCAGACCGCGCGGCACCAGGGTCGAGCGGCAAGTCAAGCCGCGCAGGTAAAAGCGGTCCAGCGCAAAAACAGGCGCGATGGAAGGAAAGGTGGCCGCCCTGCCCTGCCCGCCACCCGGCGCCACGGCACGCTGCAAGCCCAGGGACTGCATCGGCGCATCCAGGCGCTCACCCCAGTCGTTGAAGTCACCCGCCACCACCAGCAGTTCGTTGGCCGGTATCTCTTTTTCGATGAAGCTGGCCAGGCGCTGCACCTGCTGCACCCGCCCACGATGACCCAGACCAAAGTGCACCACCACGGCGTGCACCGTGGTGCCGTTCCACACCACCGGCACATGCAGGATGCCGCGCTGCTCGAAGCGGTGCGAACTGACATCGTGGTGACCGATGTCGCCCATCGGCCAGCGCGACAACAGCGCGTTGCCGTGTTCGCCCCCCCGGGTGACCGCGTTGGTGCGGTAGGCCACGTCATAGCCTTCTGGCGCCAGGTAGTCGGCCTGACCTTGCGCTGGCCAACCAAAGTGGGTGCGGTCAAAGCGCTGCGCTTCGCGGTGGTGGTACAGCCGGACTTCCTGCAAAAAAACCAGGTCGGCATCCAGCGCCTCCACGGCCAGCCCCAGGTTGTGGATCTCGAGTCTTTTGCGCAGCCCGATTCCGCGCACGCCTTTGTGGATGTTGTAGGTGGCCACCCGCAAGGCGCCCAAGCCGGTGTAGGGCGGCATCAAGGTGGACTGCAAGGGATTCACCGGACTCATCTTGCCAGCCCCACCCGCAAAGGCAGCTGGACAATGGCCTGCGCGTTGCTGGGCGAAAAGCAGCGCTCGGCCGCCGCAGCCCAAGGCAACCAGACATGGGACAGGTGTTCACGCGGGCTCAGCGTGACGCCCACGCGGCCCGGCACCAGCAGGCCAAACACATGCTCGCGGTTCTGGGTCACGCCAGGGCCGTAGCGGTGGCGCCAAACCGGATAGATCTCGTACAGGTTTTCCTGCTGCCAGTTTTGCAGCTGACCGCCTTGGATGCCGGTTTCTTCCAGCACCTCGCGACGCGCGGTGTCTTCCAGCAACTCGTCTTCAGCGTCCAGAGAGCCGGTCACGCTTTGCCAGAAACCGGGCTTGTCGGCCCGCTCGATGAGCAAGACCTCCAGGTCGGGCGTGTGGATCACCACCAACACCGACCGGGGGATCTTGAAGGGCCGCTCGGCCATGGCTGCAGCCTTGGGGCGCGGATCAGCCAGCGGCTTGCGGGTTGCGCAAGCGGATGTGCAGTTCGCGCAACTGCGCTTCGTCGACAAAGCTGGGCGCACCCGTCAACAGGCACTGGGCGCGCTGCGTCTTGGGGAAGGCAATCACGTCGCGGATGCTTTCGGCACCGGTCATCAGCGTGGCGATGCGGTCCAGGCCAAAAGCCAGGCCACCGTGCGGCGGTGCGCCGTACTGCAAGGCGTCGAGCAGGAAACCGAACTTGATCTTCTGCTCTTCGGGTGTGATGTTCAGCGCTTCGAAGACACGGGCTTGCACATCGGCGCGGTGAATGCGCACCGAGCCGCCGCCAATTTCCCAGCCGTTGAGCACCATGTCGTAAGCCTTGGCGATGCAGGCCCCGGGGTCGGTCTTCATCAACTCGTCGTGGCCGTCCTTGGGCGCCGTGAAGGGGTGGTGCACCGCGTTCCAGCGCTTGCCGTCTTCGTCGTAC
>JANMHH010000256.1:0-3323 GCA_031375065.1 Rubrivivax sp.
TTGCTCATGCGCGGCTCGACACCGGCGTAGTGGTCGCACACCGGCAGCGCCGGTGGCAACTCACCGGCGCCAAAGAGCACGTCGCGTGGGGACTTCACGGGTGACGGATCAGAGCAGGTGCTTGACGCCGTCTTGCTCGCCGGTCAGCTCGGCCAGGGTCTTGTTGATGCACTCCTGGCTGAAAGCGTCGATCGGCAGGTCCTTGACGATGCTGTACTGGCCACCTTCGCAGGTCACCGGGTAGCCGAACATCACGTCCTTCGGGATGCCGTATTCCCCATTGCTGGGCACGCCCATGGTCACCCAGCCGCCGCCAGTGCCCAGAGCCCAGTCGCGCATGTGGTCGATGGCCGCGTTGGCGGCGCTGGCAGCGCTGCTCAGGCCGCGCGCTTCAATGATGGCGGCGCCACGTTTGCCCACGGTGGGCAGGAACACGTCTTTGTTCCAGGCGTGGTCGTTGATCATGTCCTTCACGCTGGCGCCATCAATGGTGGCAAAGCGGTAGTCAGCGTACATGGTGGGGCTGTGGTTGCCCCACACGGCCAGCTTCTGGATCGACGCCACGGCCTTGCCGGTCTTGGCGGCCAGTTGGCTGAGCGCGCGGTTGTGGTCCAGGCGCAGCATGGCGGTGAAGTTTTCGCGGGGCAGGCCCGGCGCGCTCTTCATCGCGATGTAGGCGTTGGTGTTGGCCGGGTTGCCCACCACCAGCACCTTGACGTTGCGGCTGGCCACTTTGTCCAGCGCCTTGCCCTGCGCGGTGAAGATGGCGCCATTGATGGCCAACAGCTCGGCGCGCTCCATGCCCGGGCCACGCGGCCGTGAGCCGACCAGCAGCGCGTAGTCGGTGTCCTTGAAGGCGGTTTCGGGCGAGCTGTGAGCTTCCATGCCGGCCAGCAGCGGGAAGGCGCAGTCTTCGAGTTCCATCATCACGCCCTTGAGCGCCTTCTGGGCCTTCTCGTCAGGAATCTCAAGCAGCTGCAGGATGACGGGCTGGTCTTTGCCCAGCATCTCGCCGCTGGCAATGCGAAACAGCAGCGCATAGCCGATCTGGCCGGCGGCACCGGTGACTGCCACGCGCACGGGCTTCTTGGTCATGGAAGACTCCAGGAAAAGGGTTGAACGGTTGAAACGACAGGGCGGACTTGGGTCGAACTGCGGGATTCTAGACACCGGACCCTGACTTCACTCTTATGTCTTATGCAAGAGCTGGGGGACAATGGACGGATGCCGGTTGCCGAATCCCCTGCCTTGCCCGCCAAGCCTCTGGGCGCCGCCACGACCGGCACGGAAGTGCTCAAGTCGACCTCGGGTGCGGCCACGCCTTCCTTCAGCCCGCTGTACCAACAGATCAAGGCGCTGTTGGTCAAGGGCCTGCAGGAAGGGGAGTGGCCAGCGGGACAGGCCATCCCCAGCGAAATGGAGCTGGCGGCGCGCTTCAAGGTCAGCCAGGGCACGGTGCGCAAGGCCATCGACGAGCTGGCGGCCGACAACATGCTGGTGCGTCGACAAGGCAAGGGCACCTTTGTCGCCACCCACGCCGAGCAGTCGACCCAGTACCGCTTCTTGCGCCTGACGCCCGACGATGGCAGCGCTGCACCGTTGCAGCGGCGCTTGCTGGAGTGCCGGCGCATGCGGGCCCCATTGGAGGTGGCGCAGCGCCTGGCTTTGAAAGCGGGCGACGCCGCCGTGCAGGTGCGCCGGCTGCTGTTGGCCGACGGTCAACCCGTGGTGCTGGACGACCTGTGGCTGCCCGGCGCGCTGTTCAAGGGCCTGACCGCAGAACGCCTGGAAGCCTGGCGCGGCCCCATGTACCGTCTGTTCGAGGCCGAATTTGCCGTGCACATGATCCGCGCCGAAGAAAAGGTGCGGGCCGTGGCCGCTGGTGCCGACGAGGCGCACCTGCTGGCAGTGGCCCCCGGCACGCCTTTGCTGTCGGTCGAGCGGCTGTCGTTCACTTATGGCGACCGACCGGTGGAACTGCGGCGCGGCCTCTATCACACCGCGGCGCACCATTACCGCAATGAACTGAGCTGAAGACCTGCAATACCAGCAGCTCCATGTAAGCCTTGTGCGTTGCAATAAACTCGTTGAGTTTCATGTGGTTTCCAAGGACAACGATGCCTGAGATGACAAGACAAAGACCCGGCACGATGCGGCTGGTGGACGCGGTCAAGTACCGGCTTCCGCTGGCTGGCGTGGTTTCCATCCTGCACCGCGCCAGTGGCACGATCATGTTTGTGCTGTTGCCGTTGATCATCTGGATGTTCGACACCAGCGTCACGTCCGAGATTTCTTTCGGTGCCTTCACCAGCGCTTTTGTGGCCGGCATCGGCTTTGTGCCCGGCTGGATGGTCAAGGTGGCATCGCTGGCGCTGATCTGGTCTTACCTTCATCACTTCATTGCCGGTGTGCGGCACTTGTGGATGGACGCCACGCACAGTGTCACCAAAGAACAGGGCCGCAACTCGGCCGTGGTCACGTTGGTGAGCAGCCTGGTGCTGACCGTGGCGCTGGGCGCCAAGCTGTTTGGCCTGTATTGAGCTGAGGCAACAAGACATGAGCGTGAATTACGGAAGCCGGCGCGTCGTCGTTGGCGCGCACTACGGCATGCGCGACTGGCTCAGCCAGCGTGTCACCGCGGTCCTGATGGCCCTCTTCACCGTGGTCCTGCTGGCCCAGGTGCTGCTGGGTGGGCCGCTGGGTTACGACCGCTGGGCGGCCATCTTTTCGGCGCAGTGGATGAAGGTCTTGACCTTTGTCGTCTTCATATCGTTGGGCTGGCACGCGTGGGTCGGTGTGCGCGACATCCTGATGGACTACATCAAGCCTGCGGCTCTGCGCCTGGTGCTGCAGGTGGCCACCATGGTGTGGTTGGTGGGCTGCATGGGCTGGGCCGTTCAAGTGCTCTGGAGACTGTAAAAAATGGCGCTGGCCACATCTGCAAAATCATTGCCGCGTCGCAAATTCGACGTGGTCATCGTCGGCGCCGGCGGTTCCGGCATGCGGGCTTCGCTGCAACTGGCCGCTGCCGGTTTGAACGTCGCGGTGTTGTCCAAGGTTTTCCCCACCCGCAGCCACACGGTGGCGGCGCAGGGTGGCATTGGTGCGTCTTTGGGCAACATGGCCGAAGACAATTGGCACTACCACTTCTACGACACCATCAAGGGCTCTGACTGGCTGGGCGACCAGGACGCCATCGAGTTCATGTGCCGCGAAGGCCCCAAGGTGGTGTACGAGCTGGAACACATGGGCATGCCGTTCGACCGCAACCCCGACGGCACCATTTACCAACGCCCCTTTGGCGGCCACACCGCCAACTACGG
>JANMHH010000257.1:0-15851 GCA_031375065.1 Rubrivivax sp.
AGATCCTCGACGAGGCCGAGGGCAAGATCCTCAAGATTGGCGAAGAGGGCTCGCGCCAGAAGCAGGGCTTCCAGGGCATGGACAAACTGGTCGTGGCACTGCTGGACCGGGTCAACGAACTGGCGGAAAACGGCGCCGAGGACGTGACCGGCGTGCGCACCGGCTACTACGATCTGGACAGCATGACCGCCGGTCTGCAAAAGGGCGACCTCATCGTGCTGGCGGCGCGCCCGTCCATGGGCAAGACCGCTTTTGCGCTGAACATTGCAGAGCACGTTTGTGTCAAGGAAGAGCTGCCGGTGGTGGTGTTTTCCATGGAGATGGGTGCATCCCAGCTGGCACTGCGGATGGTCGGTTCGCTGGGCCGCATCAACCAGCAGCACCTGCGCACCGGCAAGCTGGCCGATGACGAATGGGGGCGCCTGGCCGAGGCCGTCGAAAAGCTCGGCCAGGTCAACATGTTCATTGACGAAACGGCCGGCTTGACCGCCGCTGAATTGCGCGCCCGCGCACGCCGCATGGCGCGCCAGTTCGGCGGCACCTTGGGCCTGATCGTGGTGGACTATCTGCAACTGATGAGCGGCAGCGGTGGCAGCGACGAAAACCGCGCCACCGAGCTGGGCGAAATCTCGCGCTGACTCAAGGCCTTGGCCAAGGAACTGCAGTGCCCGGTGATCGCTTTGTCGCAGCTCAATCGCAGTGTCGAAGCGCGGCCCGACAAGCGTCCGATGATGAGCGACCTGCGCGAGTCGGGCGCCATCGAACAAGACGCCGACATCATCATGTTCATCTACCGCGACGACTACTACACCAAGGACGCCAGCAAAGAACCTGGCGTGGCCGAGATCGTGATCGCCAAGCAGCGCAACGGCCCGGTGGGCACCGTGAAGCTGGCTTTCCTGAAGCCGCTGACCAAGTTTGACAACCTGGCGCCAGGTTCCAGTTCGGGCGAGTACTAGCGCCTGTGGCCTGACGGGCGCGCGCCTGCGCTTCAGATCCGACCGCTGGTTTGCAGGTGGCGTCATACTGTATATAGTCACAGTATGCAGCCCCGCAGAACGCACCCACTGCCACCGGCCACCGCGCCCCTGTCGGCGCCGGCCACCGCGCTGAAAGGCCGCGGCACGGCCTGGGCGATGCCGCACCGTTTCACCGTCGACAGCCGCGCGGCTTTTGACGACGGTTGGGGAGTGCTGGAGCAAGCCGCGCAGCTGGACCCGGCTGCGCCCGCCACCCAGGTGATGGAAGAGCAGGCCGGGCGCATCCTGTCGGGCAACGACTCACCGGACATCGGGTTCGACCTGTCCCTCAACCCGTATCGGGGTTGCGAGCATGGCTGCATCTACTGTTATGCCAGGCCGACCCACAGCTACCTGAACCTGTCGCCCGGCCTGGATTTCGAAACCCGCATCGTGGCCAAGGTGAACGCCGCTCAGCGCTTGCGCGAGGCCTTGGCTTCGAAGAACTACTCGCCCGGTCAACTCAACATCGGCTCGGTCACCGACGCCTACCAGCCCGTGGAGCGCCGCTTGCGCATCACGCGTTCGGTGCTCGAGGTTTTGGCGCAGGCCCGGCACGCTTACTCCATCATCACCAAGTCCAGCCTGATTGAACGCGACATCGACCTCATTGGGCCGATGGCCGCACAAGGCATGGCTGCGGTGTATGTCTCCATCACCACCCTGGACGCTGAACTGGCCCGCAAGCTGGAGCCGCGCGCCGCAGCGCCGCACCGCCGGCTGAAAACCATCGAAACCCTGGTTCGCGCTGGCGTGCCGGTGGGGGTCAGCGTGTCGCCGGTGATTCCGTTTCTGAACGAGCCCGAACTGGAGCGCATCCTGCAGGCCGCGCGCGACGCCGGCGCCAGCTCGGCCTTCAGCATCGTGCTGCGCCTGCCCTGGGAGGTGAACCCGCTGTTCCAGAACTGGCTGCAGCAGCATGTGCCCGACAAAGCCCAACGCATCATGGCCCGTGTGCGCGACATGCGCGGCGGCAAAGACTACGACGCCGCCTTTGGCACGCGCATGACAGGGCAGGGGGTGTGGGCCCAACTGCTGCGCCAGCGCTTCATCAAGGCCTGCAGCCGCCTTGGCTTGAACCGCGAGCGCTTGACCCTGGACCTGACGCAGTTCAGCGCCGCAGGGTTGGGCCCGGCCTCGGCTGCGGCCCAAGGCGAGCTGTTTTAAGACGCGCCGGCGGGGCGCCGCCGGCGGCTACTTGAACAGGTCCTTGACCCGGTCGGTCCAGGTTTTGGCGTTGGGCGAGTGCCGCTCACCGGACTTCTTGAAAGACTCGTCCAGCTCTTTCAGCAACTTGCGCTGATGCTCGGTGATCTTCACCGGTGTCTCCACGGACACGTGGCAGTACAGATCGCCCGGGTAGCTGCTGCGCAGGCCTTTGATGCCCTTGCCTTTCAGGCGGAACGTCTTGCCGTGCTGGGTGCCTTCCGGCAGGTCGATCTCAGCGTGGTTGCCCAAGGTGGGGACGGTGATGCTGCCGCCCAGGGTGACGGTGGTCAGGCCCACCGGCACCGTGCAGTGCAAGTCGTCGCCATCACGCTCGAAGATCTCATGCTGCTTGACGCGAATCTCGATGTACAGGTCGCCAGCCGGTCCGCCATTGGTGCCGGGCTCGCCATTGCCGGCACTGCGGATGCGCATGCCCTCGCTGATGCCGGCCGGTATCTTGACCTCGAGCGTCTTCTGCTTTTTGATCTTGCCCGCGCCGTTGCAGGTGACGCAGGGCTCGGGGATGATCTTGCCGCTGCCGTGGCATTGCGGGCAGGTCTGCTGGATGCTGAAAAAGCCCTGGCGCATGTGCACCGTGCCGGCGCCGTTGCAGGTGCTGCAGGTCTTGGGGCTGGTGCCGGGCTTGGCGCCACTGCCCTTGCAGGTTTCGCAGGTCTCCCAAGTGGGCACGCGAATCTGTGTGTCCTTGCCAAAGGCGGCCTCTTCGAGCGTGATCTCCATCGCGTAGCTGAGGTCGCTGCCGCGGTAGACCTGCTGACCGCCACCGGCGCGTCGGCCACCGCCGCCTTGGCCACCAAAGATGTCGCCGAAGATGTCGCCAAAGGCCTCGGCAAAGCCGCCAAAACCTTCGCCGCCGGGCCCACCGCGGCCGCCCAGGTTGGGGTCAACGCCCGCGTGACCGTGCTGGTCGTAGGCGGCGCGCTTCTGGCCGTCGGACAGCATCTCGTAGGCCTCTTTGGCCTCTTTGAACTTCTCTTCCGATTTGGCGGCGTCAGGGCCCTGGTTGCGGTCCGGGTGGTGCTTCATCGCCAGTTTGCGATAAGCCTTCTTGATGTCTTCTTCGGTGGCGTTCTTGGGCACACCCAGAACGTCGTAATAGTCACGCTTGGCCATGGGGACTTTCAATGCTGCTCAAACAAGCCCGCCGCGACGGTCTGCAGGGCGGGCCCATCAGATCGAACGCGGCGAGTCGGGGCGTTGGCCCACGGGCCCACCAGGGTCTGCGCTGGCAGCCCCTGGGGTGGCCCCACGATCACTTCTTGACTTCCTTGAACTCGGCGTCGACCACGTTGTCGTCGGCCGGCTTGGCCTGCGATGGTGCGTCGCCACCACTGGGGGCGCTGGCGCCGGCCCCAGCGGCTGCTGCTGCTTGCGCTGCCTGTGATTCGGCGTAGACCTTTTCACCCAGCTTCTGGCTCGCGGCCATCAGGGCTTCGCTCTTGGCGTCGATGCTGGCCTTGTCGTCGCCCTTGAGCGCCTCTTCCATTTCTTTCAGCGCCGTTTCGATCTTTTCCTTCTCGCCAGCGTCGAGCTTGTCGCCGTGCTCGGCCAGGCTCTTGCGCACGCTGTGCAGCATGCCATCGGCCTGGTTGCGGGCCTGCACCAGTTCAACCTTCTTGGCGTCTTCGGCCGCGTTGAGTTCGGCGTCCTTCACCATGTTCTGGATTTCGTCTTCCGTCAGACCCGAGTTGGCCTTGATGGTGATCTTGTTTTCCTTGCCGGTGCCCTTGTCCTTGGCGCTGACGTGCAGGATGCCGTTGGCGTCGATGTCGAAGGTCACCTCCACCTGCGGCAGGCCGCGCGGTGCCGGTGGAATGCCTTCGAGGTTGAACTCACCCAGGCTCTTGTTGCCACTGGCCAGTTCACGTTCGCCCTGGAAAACCTTGATGGTGACGGCCGGCTGGTTGTCGTCGGCGGTGCTGAAGGTCTGCGCAAACTTGGTCGGGATGGTGGTGTTCTTCTTGATCATCTTGGTCATGACACCGCCCAGCGTTTCAATGCCCAGGCTCAGCGGGGTCACGTCGAGCAGCAGTACGTCCTTGCGGTCGCCACTGAGCACCTGGCCCTGGATGGCAGCACCCACGGCCACGGCCTCGTCGGGGTTGACGTCCTTGCGCGGCTCCTTGCCGAAGAACTCCTTGACCTTGTCTTGCACCTTGGGCATGCGGGTCATGCCGCCGACCAGGATGATGTCGTCGATCTCGGTCAGCTTGACGCCAGCGTCCTTCACCGCCACGCGGCAAGGTTCCAGCGTGCGCTCGATCAGCTCGTCGACCAAGCTCTCGAGCTTGGCGCGGGTGAGCTTGATGTTCAGGTGCTTGGGACCCGAAGCGTCGGCCGTGATGTAGGGCAGGTTGACGTCGGTCTGGGTGCTGTTGCTGAGCTCGATCTTGGCCTTTTCGGCAGCCTCTTTCAGGCGCTGCAGGGCCAGCACGTCCTTGGTCAGGTCAACCCCTTGTTCCTTGCGGAACTCGCTGACGATGTAGTCGATGATGCGCTGGTCGAAGTCTTCGCCGCCCAGGAAGGTGTCGCCGTTGGTCGACAGCACTTCGAACTGCTTTTCGCCGTCGACGTCGGCGATCTCGATGATGCTGATGTCGAAGGTGCCGCCGCCGAGGTCGAAGACCGCGATCTTGCGGTCGCCCTTGCCGTGCTTGTCCAGGCCAAAGGCCAGCGCTGCGGCGGTGGGCTCGTTGATGATGCGCTTGACGTCCAGACCGGCGATGCGGCCGGCGTCCTTGGTGGCCTGGCGCTGGCTGTCGTTGAAGTAGGCCGGCACCGTGATGACGGCTTCGGTGACCTCTTCGCCCAGGTAGTCCTCGGCGGTCTTCTTCATCTTGCGCAGCACTTCGGCGCTGACCTGCGGCGGCGCCATCTTCTTGCCACGCACTTCGACCCAGGCGTCGCCGTTGTCGGCAGCGGCAATGGTGAAGGGCATCAGGCCGATGTCTTTCTGAACTTCTTTTTCAGTGAACTTGCGGCCGATCAGGCGCTTGACGGCGTACAGCGTGTTGCGCGGGTTGGTCACCGACTGGCGCTTGGCGCTGGCGCCGACCAGGATTTCCCCGTCGTCTTGGTACGCAATGATCGACGGCGTGGTGCGCGCACCCTCGCTGTTCTCGATCACCTTGGTGGTGTTGCCTTCCATGATGGCCACGCACGAATTCGTGGTGCCCAAGTCGATGCCGATGATTCTTCCCATGTTCTTGACTCCTTCAGGAGATGTTCAGTTGATCTGGAGTTGTGGATAAGTCGCCAGCTTTCAAGGCCGCTGGCGCTTTATTTGCAAGCGTTTCGCTTATTTCGGAGCCGCGACGGTGACCAGGGCCGGGCGCCGCACGCGGTCGGCAATCAGGTAGCCCTTTTGCAGCACCGTGACCACCGTGCCGGCGTCCACGTCGGCCGGCACCACGCTGATGGCCTGGTGTTGGTGCGGGTCAAACTTGGTGCCCGCCGGCGGGGCGATGACCAGCACCTTGTTGCGCTCCAGCGCCGCCGTCAGCTGGCGCAAGGTGGCGTGCACGCCTTCCAGCATTTGTTCCATGCTGGCGTTGGGCAACGCGATGGCGGCTTCCAGGCTGTCGCGCACTGGCAGCAGGCTGTCGGCAAAACTTTCCACCGCGAACTTGCGCGCCTTGGAGATTTCTTCTTCGGCGCGGCGGCGGGTGTTCTCGGCTTCGGCCTTGGCGCGCAAGAATGCGTCCGAGACTTCGGTGTGCCGCGCTTGCAGTTCGGCGAGTTGGGCTTCAGGCGAGGCTGGCGCGGCCTGGCCGTCAGCAGCTGCGGCCGGGTCGGTGGCGGGGTTGGCCGCGAAAGGGGCGGCCGGCTGTGCGGGGTCGTGAGACTCGTTCATGGTTTGCATCTGAAGCGACAGCCGAGCAGCTTGGGGCGGTGCCCGCGCTTTCAAGAGGGTCTTTGAAAAAACTTTGGCCGCTGGTGCGCCGGAGCGAAGCCGCAGCGGCGGCCCGCTCAACGGTCGGAGTTAGGCCCCAGTTCATCGACGCTGGCACGCCAGCGCTGCCAATCGGCCAGCTGGCGCCGGTCTTTTTTGGTCGGTCGGCCCTGCTCGATGGATTGGGCGGGCTCAGCGCCCAGGCGCCGTTGTTCGGCAGCCTTTGCACGCAGCGCCAAGCTTTCGGCCGTTTCTTCGAACAGGGTTTGCGCCACCGGGGCCGGACCGCGGAAGTTGCTCACCGCCAGCACCACCACCGTGCGGTGGACCGAACCTTGGCGCAAGGAAATGCGGTCGCCTGGCTTGGGCTCGCGCGAGGCCTTGGCGACCTGTTCATTGACCATCACCCGGTTGCGGCCGATTTCTTCTGCGGCCAAGGCCCGGGTCTTGTAGAAGCGGGCCGCCCACAGCCACTTGTCCAAGCGAACGCGGCTTTCAGGATTCATGGCTGGTTTCCCTGGGCAAGGTGACGCGGGCCAGCAGGCCTGAGGTCTCTGCGGGCCGGTTGAGGAGTTCGATGCTGCCACCCAAGGACTGCACGATCTCGCGGCAGATCGCCAGTCCCAACCCGGAGCCACCGCGCGCACCCACCGCCGCAAAGGGCTCGAACAGGCGTTGGCGCTGCTGCGGGCTGATGCCAGGCCCGCTGTCGGTCACGCTCAGCACCGCCGTCCGTTCCAGTGTCTGCACCTGGACGGAGAGTTGCCCACCTGGCGGGCTGTGCTTGATGGCGTTGTGCAGCAGGTTGCGCGTCAGCTCGCGCAGCGCCCACTCGTGGGCCCGCACGCTGGCCGGCACGGTCTCGATGTCGAACTCGATCTGCGCGGCAGCCACCAAGGGGCTGACATCCAACGCGACGGCGCGCACGATCTGGTCCCAAGGCTGCAGCGAAGGCGGGCCCTGGTGCCGCAACTGCTCCACCTTGGCCAGCGCCAGCATCTGATTGGCCAACTCGGTGGCGCGGTCCACGGTGTCGCTGATTTCGGACAGCGCCTGCACCGGGGCCACGTCGCCGCGCTGGGCCGACTGGACCTGGGTCTTGAGCACGGCCAGTGGCGTGCGCAGTTGATGCGACGCGTCGCGGACAAAGCGTTTTTGATGTTCCAGCAGGTGCGACAGGCGCGACATCAGCGCATTGGTGGCGTCCACGATGGGTTGCAGTTCACGCGGCGCGTCGTGGCCGGGCAGGGGCGACAGGTCGGCCTCGTCACGGTGACTCAGCTGGTGGCTCAGGGCGCGCACGGGTTGGGTGGCGCGCTGCACCACCAGCACCACCACGCCGGCGATCAGGATCACCAGCAGGGCCTGCTGCCACACCGTCTGCAGCAACAGGCTGCGCGCCAGGGTGCGCCGCAACTCCAGGGTTTCGGCGACCTGGATGGTGGCCATGCCCTGACCGCCGACACCGGCCACCGGTTGCAGCAGCACCGCCATGCGCACCGGCTCGCCCAGGTAGGTTTCGTCGTAGAAGTGGACCAAGGCCGCGTAGACACCCGCACCCGGCGGCGCGGGGCGGGCCGCCGGCAGGTCCTTGAAGCCCGACACCAGTTCGCCTGCAAAGCCGGTGACGCGGTAGAAGATGCGGCTGCGGTTGTCGGCCTCAAAGGCTTCCAGCACGCTGTAGGGCAGGCTGGACTGCACATGGGCCGGGCCGGGGTCCACGCTGTACTGCAACTGCTCGCCAATCGCCTTGGCCGACGCCAGGAGCGTGCGGTCGTAGGCCGTGTCGGCGGCTTGCAGAGCCTGGCGGTACAGGCCCATGCTGTTGACGACCACGAAGGCCAGCACCGGAATCAGGATGCCCAGCAGCAGGTGGCGCCGCAGCGACAGCCGATGGGGCGCGACCTGTACGGCGTGTGCAACCTGCGCGCTCTTCATGACAAAGCCTTGAGCAGATAACCCAGGCCGCGCAGCGTGACCAGTTGGGTGGGCGCTCCGACCAGCTTTTTGCGCAGGCGGTAGACCACCACCTCGATCGCATCGGCCTGGACCTGGGTCTCGCCGGCAAACACCAACTCAGTCAAGCGTTCCTTGCTGACCGCCCGGCCCGGGGTGGCCAGCAGCGCGCGCAGCAGCGCCGCTTCGCGCGAGGTCAGCTCCATCGGCAGACCGTTCAGGTAGACCGCGCCACTGGTGGCGTCGAACTGCAGGCCGGCATAGGCCGGTCGATGGGCCGGGTCGTTGTCGCGACCGCTGCCGCGACGGGCCAGGGCCCGCACGCGGGCCTCCAGTTCGTCCAGGTCAAAGGGTTTGGCCAGGTAGTCGTCGGCACCGCTGTTCAGGCCCAGGATGCGGTCGCCCACGGTGCCACGTGCGGTGAGGATGAGCACGGGCGTTTGCAGGCCTTGCGCCCGTGCGGCGGCCAGCACGTTCAAGCCATCCAGCCCGGGCAGGCTGAGGTCAAGCAAGACCACGTCGGGCAGCGACGCTTGCCAGCGGTCGAGCGCGCGCGCGCCGTCGCCGCAGACCACCACCTGCATTCCGCAGCGCTCGAAGCTGCGCTGCAAGGTGGTTTGCATGGCGGGGTTGTCTTCGACCAGCAGCAGCTTCATCGGCGGGGCGGATTATCGGCAATGGCCACAGCCCGACCCTGGTGATTCCCCGGGGATCAGCGACAGCCGAATGACAGGCGCCGGGTTCATCATCGGCATCAGGTCTTAAACCCACATTGTCCGGAGACACTTGCCATGCGTCGCGATACCTTTTTGAAGAGTCTGGCCGCCTTGGCCGCCAGCGGGGCTCTGCCCTTGACGGCCCAGGCCGCCGCCAACCTGAAGATGATGATTCCGGCCAACCCGGGCGGCGGTTGGGACAGCACCGGTCGTGCGCTGGGCAAGGCCCTTCAGGAAGCGGCGGTGGCCACGGCAGTGACGTTCGAGAACAAGGGCGGCGCGGCCGGCGCCTTGGGCTTGGCGCAATTTCTGAATTCGTCCAAAGGCGACCCGAACGCCATGATGGTGATGGGCGCGGTCATGCTCGGCGGCATCATCACCGGCAAGCAGCCGGTGACGCTGACCCAGGCCACGCCGCTGGCCCGTTTGACCAGCGAGTACAACGTGTTCGTGGTGCCCGAGGCCTCGCCGCTGAAGAGCATGAAGGACGTGGTCGAACAGCTCAAGAAAGACCCCGGCAGCGTCAAGTGGGGTGGTGGTTCGCGTGGGTCCACCGAGCACATTGCGGCAGCCATGCTGGCCCGCGAAGTGGGCGTGGACGCCACCAAGATCAACTACGTGCCTTTCCGGGGCGGTGGTGAAGCCACCGCTGCCATCCTGGGCGGCAACGTGACGGTGGGTGGCAGCGGCTACAGCGAATTCCAGCAGTACATCGAGGCCGGCAAGATGCGCGCCATTGCGGTGACATCGGCCACCCGCCTGAAGGGCATCAACGTGCCGACCATGAAAGAGCAGGGCTACAACGTCGAGATCGGCAACTGGCGCGGTGTTTACGGCGCGCCGGGCATCACGCCCGAGCAGCGCAAGGCGTTGATCGACATGATCGTCAAGGCCACCAAGAGCAAGGCTTGGGAAGAGTCCTTGACCAAGAACGGCTGGACCCCGGCGCTGCAAACCGGCAAGGAGTTCGAAGACTTCGTCGACCGCGAATTTGCCAGCCTGCGTGTGACCATGGTGAAGGCCGGCATGATCTGACGCTGACTGGGCTTCAGTCCACCAGAAAAACCAGCACTGAACGGGGGCCCTGGGCCCCCGCACGCTTTGAGCGGTGCAAAGCAGGAGACACCGATGGCAGAACCAACCACAACGCAAAAGCACCAGACCTGGATTGGCCTGGGTGCCCTGGGGCTGGGCGCCGTGATGGCCTTTGGCGCCTGGGACATCCCGTCCACCGCAGGCTACGCCGGCGTCGGGCCCAACTTCTTGCCTTGGGTGGTATCGGTGGTGTTGACGATCTGCGGCGCCTGGCTGGTGGCCCAAGCCCGCTCGGGCGGTTGGCAAAGCATGGAAGAGCCCTCGGGCGCCGCGCAGGGTGACTGGACCGCGCTGGCCTGGGTGGCCGCGGGTGTGGCCGCCAATGCGGCGCTGATCACCGTCATCGGCTTCATCCTGAGTTGCACGTTGTGCTTCATGTTGGCGGTGCGGGGCTTGCGCGGTTCTGAAGGCAAACCCCACGGCGGCGGCCGCGGGCTGGTGATCGACTTTGTCACCGGTTTTCTGATCGCCGCGCCGGCGTTCTGGTTGTTCACCAAGTTTTTGGCCATCAACCTGCCCGGTTTGACCGGCAGCGGCTGGATCTGAGGGGGCTTGGCGTATGGACATCTGGAATCTGCTGATGGGTGGCTTTGCCACCGCGCTGACGCCCGTCAACTTGCTCTGGGCTTTTGTGGGTTGTGCCATTGGCACCGGCATTGGCGTGCTGCCAGGGCTGGGGCCGGCGGTCACGGTGGCCATGCTGCTGCCCATCACGGCGCAGGTCGAGCCCACCGCCAGCATGATCTTCTTTGCCGGCATCTACTACGGCGCCAGGTACGGTGGCAGTACCACGTCGATCCTGCTCAACACGCCGGGGGAAACCGGCACCATGGTGACGGCGCTGGAAGGCTTCAAGATGGCCAAAAACGGCCGCGCAGGAGCCGCGCTGGCCACCTCGGCCATCGGCAGCTTTGTGGCGGGCACGATAGCCACCGTCTTGGTGACGCTGTTTGCGCCCGTCGTGGCCCAGTACGCGGTCTTGTTGGGGCCGCCGGAGTACTTCATGCTGATGCTGCTGGCCTTCACCACCGTGAGCGCGGTGCTGGGCAAGAGCACGCTGCGTGGCATGACGGCCTTGTTTTTGGGTTTGGCGGTGGGTTGTGTGGGGCTGGACCAGATCACCGGCCAGGTGCGCTACACCGGGGGCGTGCCCGAGTTCATGGACGGCATCGAGGTGGTGCTGGTGGCCGTCGGCCTGTTTGCCGTGGGCGAGTGCCTGTACACGGCGCTTTTCGAGGGCCGCAGCCAGCAGCAGATGACCCGCATGGGCAGCGTGCACATGACCCGCGCCGAATGGAAACGTTCCTGGCCGGCCTGGCTGCGCGGTACCTTCATCGGTTTCCCGTTCGGCACCATTCCGGCGGGCGGCTCTGAGATTCCCACCTTCTTGAGCTACGGCGTGGAACGCAAGCTCAGCAAACACAAGGAAGAGTTTGGAACGGTCGGCGCCATCGAAGGTGTGGCCGGGCCAGAAGCGGCCAACAACGCCGCGGTGACGGCCACGTTGGTGCCGCTCTTGACCTTGGGCATTCCAACCTCGGTGACCGCTGCCATCTTGCTGAGCGCGCTGCAGAACTACGGCATCAACGCCGGGCCGCAGCTTTTTCAGACCAGCAGCACGCTGGTCTGGGCGTTGATCGCCAGTCTGTACATCGGCAACGTGATGCTGTTGGTGCTGAACCTGCCCTTGGTGGGCATGTGGGTCAAGCTGCTGAAGATCCCACGGCCTCAGCTGTATGCCGGCATCCTGATCTTTGCCACCATTGGCGTGTACGGCATGCGCCAGAGTGCTTTTGATCTGTTCCTGATGCTGGGCATTGGCTTGATCGGGGTGCTGATGCGGCGCTTCGACTTCCCCACCGCGCCGGTCATCGTGGGCATGATCCTGGGGCCGTTGGCCGAGGCGCAAATGCGCAACGCGTTGTCGATTGGCGAGGGCCACTGGGGCGTGTTCGTCCAGCGCCCCATGTCGGCCACCCTGTTGGCGCTGGTGGTGCTGATCCTGGTCTTGCCGCGCTTGCTGAAGCTGCTGCGGCGCTGAGAACGAGTGAAGGGCAGCGGCACCGCTGAGGCGGTGCGCGCGATCTCAGTCCGGCGACCCCAGGGCCAGCGCGCGTTCGCGGCTGAGTTGAAGCTCGGCCGGGTTGGGTGGCACGCGGGTGTCCCAGCCTGACAGGTGCCGCTCGGTGAGTGCGGTCAGTGCGTCGATCCAGGCAGGCGAGTCGTTCAGGCAGGCCACATAACTGAAAGATTCACCGCCGGCGTGCAAAAAGGCTTCACGGGCCTCCTGCGCAATTTCTTCCAGTGTTTCCAGGCAGTCGCCAACAAAGCCAGGGCACATCACGTCGACGCGCTTGAGACCCGACTGGGCCAGGGCCTGCAGGGTGGGTTCGGTGTAGGGCTGCAGCCACTTGGCTTTGCCAAAGCGGCTCTGAAAGGTGACTTGAACCGTGTCAGGCGCCAGGCCCAGGCGTTGCGCCAAGAGGCGGGCGGTCTTGTGGCATTGGCAGTGGTAGGGGTCGCCCAGGTGAAGGCTGCGCTCAGGCACGCCGTGAAAGCTGAGCACCAGTTTGTCGCCTCGCCCGTGGGCCGCCCAATGCGCCTGCAGGCGTTGTGCCAGGGCGTCGATGTAGGCGGGGTCGTCGTGGTACTCGGCCACGAAGCGCAGCTCGGGCACGCGGCGCGCCCGGCTGACCCACTGCAGCACCTTGTCGCTGATGCTGGCGGTGGTGGCGGCGGCGTATTGCGGGTAGAGCGGGACCACCAGCACGCGCGTGGCGCCATCGGAGCGCAGCGCATCGAGCACCGCAGGCAGGCCCGGGTTGCCGTAGCGCATGGCGTGGCGCACCAGCACCTGGTGGCCACGCGCCTGCAACTGGCTGGCCACGGCTTCGGTTTGCCGCTGGGTCCACACCGCCAGCGGCGAGCCTTCAGGCGTCCAGACGCTGGCGTACTTGGCGGCCGACTTCGACGGGCGGGTGCGCAAGATGATGCCGTGCAGGATCAACCACCACAGCACCTTGGGAATCTCAACCACCCGAGGGTCACTGAGGAATTCCGCCAGGTAGCGACGCAGCGCGGGCGCGGTGGGCGCGTCGGGGGTGCCCAGGTTCACCAACAGCACGGCCGTGCGGGGGCTTTGCCCATGGTGGTGGGCTGGTTCTTTACTGAAGGTCATGACCTGGGGTCGACGGCGCTGCGGCGGGTGAGTTCAGCCAGCACCTGCTGCAGCTGCACGGGTTTGGTCCAACAGCCAGTGAAGCCGGCCTCACGCGCGGGCTGCTCCACCAGCGGTGCTTCGTCGGCCGTGCACAGGAAGGCCGGCAGGTCGGGGCGGCCCAGTGCGCTGCGCAGGGCCGGCAACAGGTCGTAGCCGGTGGTGTCGGGCAGGTGCAGGTCCACCACCAGCAAATCGGGCCGGAACCCGGACGCCAGCAGCAGCGCTTCGGCGCCCGTGGCGGCGGTTTCGACTTCGACCTTGCCGACAAAACGACAGGTCTCGACAAACAACAGGGTGTTGATGCGGTCGTCGTCGATGTAGAGCACCCGCATGGTCAGCGCAATTCCAATGGCACTTGCGGTTGCGTGTCGGCAAAGCGCAGCACATCGAAGCTCACGCAGGCCGAGCCCGGGTCGGTGGGGGTGCCGCCCAGACCGATGGTGCCGCTGCCGTGCAGGGTGCAGCTGCCACGGCGCAGGCTGACGATTTCGCCGTCGTTGAAGCGCACGTAGGTGCCGTTGTAGCTGAGGTCGGTGATCTGGAAGCTGCCGCTGTGCCAGTCGACACGGGCATGTGAACGCGAGACCCGGCCGTCGTCGACACAAAACGTGGCTTGTGGACTGCGCCCCAGCACCACTGGCGTTTGCTGGCTGGCAAAGAGGCGATGCAGATCGGCCCACACCAAACGCAGACCGTCGGGCTCCGAGACCGTGGTGACGTCGCCAAACTGGGTGGCGGCCATGTCGGAACCGACGCCGCGGCGACCGCCGAGCACGTGCACCTGCACCGGCTCGGCGCGTCCGCGCAGCACCAGGCGGTCCAGGCTACGAAAGCGCGAGCGCAGGTCCAGTGGCAGGCCCTGCAGCACTTCGACGGTGAGCAGGGTCTCGTTGTCACCGGCGTGGTCGAGCAACCGGGCCGCGACGTTGACCGCGTCGCCAAAGCAGTCGCCGGCCATTTCCACCACTTCGCCGCGCGCCAGGCCAACTTGCAGCCGCAGCGCGCGCAAACCCGACGAGGCTCCGCGTTCGCTGCCCCGGTTGACCATGCCTTCGAGCACTTCGTGCATCAACATGGCAGCCTGGACGGCCGGCGCTGCATCGTCAAACACCGCCATCAGGCCGTCGCCCAGGGTCTTGACGACATGCCCTTCGTAGCTGTTGACGGGCCCGCCCAATGCGTTGACGCAGTGGGTCACCACCGAGGTGGCCTCGGCGTTGCCCAGGGTCTCAAAAAGCGCCGTGCTGCCGCGCAGGTCGGCAAAGAGCACGGTGCGATCGGATATCCGCGTCATGCAGGCAGTGTAGCGGGCCGTCCGTGACTTTTCTAACGCTCAGAGGTTGTCCAGATAGGTTCTGAGCTTGTCCGAGCGGCTGGGGTGCTTGAGCTTGCGGATGGCCTTGGCTTCGATCTGGCGAATGCGTTCGCGCGTCACGTCAAACTGCTTGCCCACTTCTTCCAGCGTGTGGTCGGTGCTCATCTCGATGCCGAAGCGCATGCGCAGCACCTTGGCCTCGCGCGGCGTCAGGCTGTCCAGGATGTCTTTGACGACATCGCGCAGGCCGGCCTGCATGGCAGCCTCGATGGGCGCGGTGTTCGCCTGGTCTTCGATGAAGTCGCCCAGGTGCGAATCGTCATCGTCGCCGATCGGCGTTTCCATGGAGATCGGCTCTTTGGCGATCTTCATGATCTTGCGGATCTTCTCTTCCGGCATCTCCATCTTCTCGGCAAGGATGGACGCATCGGGCTCGAAACCAAACTCTTGCAAGTGCTGGCGGCTGATGCGGTTCATCTTGTTGATGGTCTCGATCATGTGCACCGGGATGCGGATGGTGCGCGCCTGGTCGGCGATCGAGCGGGTGATGGCCTGGCGGATCCACCACGTGGCGTACGTCGAGAACTTGTAGCCGCGGCGGTATTCGAACTTGTCCACCGCCTTCATCAGGCCGATGTTGCCTTCCTGGATCAGGTCCAGGAACTGCAGGCCGCGGTTGGTGTACTTCTTCGCAATCGAGATCACCAGGCGCAGGTTGGCCTCGATCATTTCCTTCTTGGCGTCGCGCGAGGTGGACTCGCCCGAGTTCATGCGCTTGTGGATGTCTTTGAGGTGCGCCAGTGGCACGACCACGCTGCTCTGGATGTTCATCAGGCCGGTTTGCAGTTCCTGCACCGGCGGGATGTTGCGCTCCATCACCACGCTCCAGGGCTTGCCGGCAGCGGCCTGCTTCTCCACCCATTTCAGGTTGAGCAGGTTGGCTGGGAAGTCGGCGATGAACTTTTCCTGCGGCATGCCGCACTTGTCCACGATGATGCGGCGCAGTTCGCGCTCTTTCTTGCGCACATCGTCCACCTGGTTGCGCATGGTGCTGCACAGCTTCTCGATGGCCTTGGCGGTGAAGCGGATCGACATCAGCGTCTCGGTGATGGTCTTCTGCGTCTTCAGGTAGGTCGGCGTGCCGTAGCCTTCCTTGTCGTAGGTCTTGTGCAGTTTTTCGAACAGCGTGCGCATGGTGTCGAAGCGGGTGAGCGCTTCGCGCTTGAGCTCTTCGAGCTTGCGGGTCAGCGCCTTGGAGCCGCCTTTGCCGTCGTCGTCGTCGGCCTCGTCGTACTCGTCAAAGTCTTCTTCGGCCACAAAGTCGTCGGCCTCGTTGGGGTTGCTAAAGCCGTCTACCACGGTGGAGATCACGACCTTGCCGTCGGCGATCTCCTGCATCATGTTGAAG
>JANMHH010000276.1:0-3229 GCA_031375065.1 Rubrivivax sp.
CATGCGGTCGGCAACGATGAAGCCGCTGTAAAAGCCCACGCCAAACTGGCCGATCAGGTTGGCGTCCTTTTTCTGCTCGCCTTCCAGCTTGGCCATGAACTCGCGCGTGCCGCTCTTGGCGATGGTGCCCAGATGGGACACGGCTTCTTCGGCGCTCATGCCGATGCCGTTGTCGCGGATGGTGATGGTCTTGGCGGCCTCGTCGTACCAGACCCGAACTTCCAGGTTGGGCGCGTCCTCGAACAGCTCGGCTTTGTCCAGCGCCTCGAAGCGCAGCTTGTCGCACGCGTCAGACGCGTTGCTGACCAATTCGCGCAGGAAGATTTCCTTGTTGCTGTACAGGCTGTGGGTAACGAGGTGCAGGATCTGCTTGACCTCGGCCTGGAAGGAAAGGGTCTGTTTGTCCATGGTCTTTGGCTTCGGGTTGATCTGAAAAAATGGTGGCACCGCAGGCTGCATGAAGCGCTAAGCCCCGGGCATCGACGCACATTGGGGGCAGGGGGCCAAGTTTCAAGACCCCAGCCATCGCCGTGCTGCACGCTGGCTGCCAGCTTGCCTGTGGTCCTGCTGCTGGGCAGCGGCCGCTCAGGTAACGCTCGGGTGCCGCTCAGCTGCCGGGATTTTGCATGCGCAGCCGCCGCGCCGCCTCTTCGGCCTTGGCGTCGTCGATTTCGCGCACCACGCTGCCCAGGTCCACCGGCCTTTGCGGCGCCGCAAAGACACCCGTCAGGTCGGTGTCGACCGTGAGCAGCCCTTTTTCATACAGCGCCCAGATCTCGGGTCCATAAGCCGTGCGCAGCAAAGCCGGCGCGCTGCGGCCAAAGAAGTCGCGCAGGTTGTCCACGTCGCGCAGCAGCATGCGCTGGGCGTGGTTGTTGCCGGCCGCGTCCACCGCCTGCGGCAGGTCGATGATCACCGGCCCGTCGGCCGCCAGCAGCACATTGAATTCCGACAGGTCGCCGTGGATGACGCCGGCGCACAGCATGCGCACCACCTCCTGGATCAACGTGGCGTGGTGGGCCAGCGCTTCGGCCTCGGTGAAGACGCTGTCGTTCAGACGGGGCGCCGCGTCACCTTCCGCGCCGGTCACCAGTTCCATCAGCAGCACACCTTCCATGAAGTTGTGCGGCTTGGGCACCCGCACACCGGCGCCGGCCAGGCGGTAGAGCGCGTCCACCTCGGCGCTTTGCCAGGCTGCCTCTTGCGACTGGCGGCCGAACTTGGTGCCCTTGGCCATCGCTCGGGCCTGGCGGCTGTTCTTGACCTTGCGGTTTTCGGTGTAGTCCACCGCCTGGCGAAAGCTGCGGTTGTTGGCTTCCTTGTAGATCTTGGCGCACAGCGTGTCGTCGCCGCGGCGCACCACGTAGACCTCGGCTTCCTTGCCGCTCATCAGCTGGCGCACAACGGTGTCGATCAGTCCTTCGTCAACCAGGACCTGCAAGCGGGGTGGGGCTTTCATCGTCCGATTCTGAGGGGTGCGGCCGGAGCCGACTCCGGCCGGCGCTTGGCCGTTGGTGATAGGCCGGGCGGCAACCGGGTTGGGCTACACCCCGTAAGGCACCCAGACGTTCTTGACCTGCACCGCCTGCTCCAGGCGTTCACGCGGGTTGGCACCTTCGGCCAAAGCGGCTTGGGCAGCCGCACCGGCCCAGGTGCGTTTCAGGTTCGACACCGACAGCGACTCCAGGCGTTGCAGCTGCGCGGCGTTGGCGCTGGGCCACCACATCGCGTCGACATCGGCGTGCGCGGCCAGCACGTCGCCCAGGGTGTCGGCGTCGCCGGTGACCAGGTTGACCACGCCGGCGGGCACGTCGGAAGTGTCCAGCAGGGGGTAGAGCTCGGCGGCAATCAGCGGCTGTACGCGTGAAGGCACCGCCACCACCCGGTTGCCCATGGCGATGGCCGGCGCCAGCAGCTGCAGCAAGCCCAGCAGCGGCTGTTCGTCAGGCGCGATCAGCGCCACGGTCCCAATGGCCTCGTGCAGCGCCAGCGTCACGCCGTGCAGCGGCGGCTGGTGCACCGCGCCGTCGAATTTGTCGGCCCAGGCCGCAAAGGTGAACAGGCACTCCACGCTCGCTTCCACTTCGCGCCGCGCGTTGGCGACGCCGGCAAAGGGCGCCAGACATTGCACCAGCCGCGCTTGCTGGGCTTGCAGGTTTTCGGCCAGGTAGTACAGCACCTGGGCGCGGCCGTGCGCGCTCTGGCGTTCCCAGCCGCTGGCTGCGCGTGCCGCTTCCACGGCGTTGCGGATGTCCTTGCGGTTGCCCACCGGCACCAGGCCCAGCAGCGTCTTGCCGACGCGCACTTCGGCGCTGTAGCCACCGTCGGGGCGGGCTTGTTTGCCGCCGATGTAGAGCTTGGCGGTGCGGTCGATGGCGCCGGGGTCGGTTGCGACCCCGGTTCTGGCGTTGGCTTCGAAGTTGACGCGGGTGCTGGCTTTGCTGGCCGCGGCGACCCGCACCGGCTGGGCCGTCGACCGGGCCTTGGATGTACCCCCGGCAGCAGTGGCCCCGGCGCCGGGCGCGCGCAGCTTCAGGTACTCACGCAGCCCTTCGCGCCCACCCTCGCGGCCAAAGCCCGATTCGCGGTAGCCGCCAAAGCCGCAAGCGGCATCGAACTGGTTGGCGGTGTTGACCCACACCACCCCGGCCTTGATGCGCGGCGCGACCTCCAGCGCCAAAGAGATGGACTCGCTCCAGACGCAGGCCGCCAGCCCAAAGCGCGTGTTGTTGGCCAGCTCCACGGCTTCGGCCGGCGTGCGAAAGGTCTGCACCGTCAGCACCGGGCCAAAGACTTCTTGCTGCACGATTTCGCTCGACGACTCCACCCCAGTGACCAGCGTGGGCGGGAAAAAGCAGCTGTCGCCGGCGGGCAGTTCGGTGGCGCAGGCCTGGTGAACCATCGCGCCTTCGGCCTGCGCCCGCTGCACAAAGCCGTTGACGGTTTGCCACTGGTTGCGGTCGATCAAGGCGCCCATGTCGATCGACTTGTCCAGCGGGTCGCCGACGCGGATCTTGGCCATGCGCGCCTTCAGCTTGGCCAGCAGGCGTGGCGCGGTGCCCTCAGCCACCAGCAGGTGGGACCCGGCGCAGCAGACCTGCCCCTGGTTGAACCAGATGCTTTGCACCACGCCTTCGACGGCGGCGTCCAGGTCGGCGTCGGCAAAGACGATGTAGGGCGACTTGCCGCCCAGTTCCAGGCTCAGCTTCTTGCCGCTGCCGGCGGTGCT
>JANMHH010000343.1:0-3528 GCA_031375065.1 Rubrivivax sp.
GCTTTGCCGAGGTGATGCTCAAGCTCTCGGACTACCGCAAGCCCGATCCGGGCGCCGTCGAGGAGTTCGTGTTCTTCCACCACCCGAGCGCGCGGCACCGCATCCACGACGCCATGCGTTGGCGGGAGGCCATGGGCACGCCCTGACCTGAGCCAGAGCAGCGCAATGGATCAGGCTGTTCGGGCTCGCTCAGCCCGAAACCCGCCTTTGGGAAGTGCACATGCACGAGGCGCAGCGCGGGCGACTCGCGGGCCAGGATCAGCCGCAAGCTGCCACTGGCGCGCGACCGCCGCAGGCCACGAACGGCAGCTTCGCAGATGCGGAACGCGAAAGATCTGGACCGGTCGTCGGGCAGCTTCGGAAGCGACCGGAGTTCATGACTTCTCAGGGGTATGCCACCAAATCAACCGCGGCGAACCCGCGTGAATTCTGGGACTCTGCTTTCGACTCTATTGGGTCGGAATGACGCTCGTTAGTCAAAGACGGCCATGTGTTGCGGCCCGCACCGCCAGTTGCACTAGGTGCGCTTTGGCTGCCAGGGAACATCGACGACATGGCGCAACCGCCGCAGGAAGGCCGGGTCGATGTTCTGGCGCGCGTTGGAGCTCAGAACGATGAGCCCCCTGTAACTCTCGATCTTCTGGAGCAAGTAGCCGATCTCGACGTTGGCATAACGATCATGGCTGCCCTTGACGTCGCTGCGCTTGCCGAACAATGCGTCAGCTTCGTCGAAGAACAGCACGGCGCTGCTCGCCGCGGCCGTCGCGAACAGGCGATCCAGGTTCTTTTCGGTTTCGCCGATATGGCGGCTCACCACTCGGCCGAGGTCGACGCACATGAGATCGCGCCCGATGCTTGCCGCGATGACTTCGGCAGCGAGCGTCTTGCCGGTACCGGCTGGCCCCGTCAGCAGCACTGCGCCCGCGCGCTGCGCGGCGACGGTTCGCAACAGCGCAAGGCGGCGCTCCGGCAAGGCAGGATCTTCCAAGCGCGCGAGCGATGCGATCGTGCTGAGCTTGAACATAGGCGCCTCCTCGGTACGGAGATTCGATTCTGGCGCCGATCGGGTGAAGGGGCAATGCGATTTGACTGCCCAGCACAGGCCGGGTGATGCACGGAGCACCTCTCGCGGCCATGCAAGACCACGGGCTGGTGCTCGAAACCCCCAAGGGCCGCCTTGCTGTCGACAAAGCGCGCTTCGTCGAGCATCCGTCCGCGGCCGGTTCCTGCGATGTGGTGCTGTTCGCGGTCAAGGCCTGCGACATCGAAAGCGCCGCGGCGCCGCTGAAACTGCTGGTCGACGGCGGCGCGTGCGTTGTCTCTGTCTTGAACGGCGTCGACCATCAGGACCGCATCGCTTCGGTCCCGGGGGCGGGCAGCGTGCTCGGTGGCCTGGCGATGGTGTCGGGCGTGATCGCGGGTCCCGGCCTGATCCGCTACACGTCTGACATGTCGGGCCTGCGCTTCGGGGAGACCGATGGATCGATGTCCGAGCGAGCCTTGGCGTTCCGAGACGCCTGCGAGGGCGCAGGTTTCTCGGCCGACCTGGTGCCCGACATCCGCGTTGCACAGTGGGCCAAGTTCGTCGGGCTCGCCACCAATACGCCGCTCGCGACCGGAGATGAACCGGATCGAGGCGTTCCTCCATCGGTTATTCAGACGCTCAACACGCTTGCAACCGCCTATGACGTCGGGCTTCATACGCGGTGGTGGGGAGCCGCCGGGGCAGGCCCCTTGGCCGTCACCTCTCGAATGCCCGTGGGGTGTTGGACTCATGTCGCCACCGCTAGCCGGGCGCTATCGCGCTTGATCAAGCACGCAGCAAAGACTCCAAAGCTTGCTCTTTGACGCCAAAGTAGCGCTTGAGCTCGTCCACCTGGGACCAGGCATCGTCGCTGGCCTGGATGTCGGCCTGGGTCAACGGGCGCTTGATGGCCAGGATCATCTTGTTCTTGGCGGTGTGCTCGAGCGACACAAACTCGAACACCTGGGTCTCGTAGCCCTGCGTTTCCAGCAGCAGTGCGCGCAGGCTGTCGGTGACCATCTCGGCTTGTTGTTCGGCGTGGATGCCGTGCGCAAACACGCTGCGTAAAGGGTGTGGGCTCAGCAACTGCGGGCGCAGCTGCTTGTGGCAACACGGTGAGCACAAGATGACGCTGGCGCCGGCTTTCACACCCAGGTGGATGGCGTGGTCGGTGGCGGTGTCGCAGGCGTGCAGAGCAATCATCACGTCCATCGGTTCGATTGGGGTGTCACGCACGTCGCCCTGCACCAGGCTCATGCCTTGCAGACCCAATTGCTGCACGATGGCCTGGCCTTGCTGCACCAGGTCGCTGCGCAGTTCCACACCCACCACGTCGGCCTGCAGGCCCTGGCCATGGGTCAGCCAGTCGTGCACGGCAAAGCTCAGGTAAGCCTTGCCGGCGCCAAAGTCCACCACCCGCAGCTGGGGCTGGTCTTTCAGCGGCGAACGCTGCACGGCCTGGGCGAAGATCTCGACGAACTTGTTGATCTGCTTCCACTTGCGTGCCATGGCCGGCACCAGCTGGTGTTGAGCGGTGGTGATGCCCAGTGCGGTGAGGAAGGGGCGCGTTTGTTCGATCCAGCGCTGCTTGACGCGGTCGTGCGTGGCCGGCACGCCAGCGGCTGAGGTTTCGCCGGACGCGGTGGGCGCACCCGCCGCGACCCGCGTTCGTGCGGTCGCTCGTTCGGTCGCTCGTTCGGTCGCCCGTTCGGTCAAGTGCCCCGCATCGGCGCGGCCCTTCTTGCCCAGCTTCAGCTGCAGCTCGTGGGTGGCTGTCAACAGGTGGGCATTGCGAAAACCATCACCCAACAGCTCATCGAGCCGGGCCAAGCCCGCCGGCACCGACAGGTTTTGGGTGATGTCAGAGGTGGCCTGGCTCTCAACAAAGCTCAACACCGGCTGCCCCTTGATCAGCAAAGGGCGCACCAGCACCCGCACAACGGCACTGGACGACACGTGGGGGCGCGACAGCAAGAGGCGCTGCCAGCTGCCATCGGCCTGGGCTTGGGCCAGGCGTTGCAAGAAGCGTTGCCGGGGGGTGGTGTTGGGGAGTGTGTTCACTGCACGGGATTGTCAGCCCTTGCACCGCAGCCCAAGACCTGCTGCCGTTGGCGCCGCTACAGCACCCGGACCACCCTGCGATCGGGCAGCTTGTCAAAGTCAGCCAGCGACAGCAGTTGTGGCAGGGCCAGTTGACGCCAGCTTTGCCACAACCGCGAGCCTGCGGCCGGCAAGGCCTGCAACACCTTGCAAGGCGCCATCTGCGCCATGAAGAGCTGGAACACACCTTCCTTGGCGGCCGCCAAGCCCTGACTGGCCAGCACGGTTTTCCCAGCCACCAGGTAGGTGTCGAGGTCGCCAAACGCAATCAGCACCGGTTTGCTGCTGGGCCGGTAGGGCTTCAATGGCGCGCCGGCCAAAAAACGCGTGGCGTTCAACGCCGCCAGCTCGCCCATGTCGATCGCGTTGTAGGCCTGCTTGGCCACCGGCCGTGGCAGCTGCGC
>JANMHH010000282.1:0-5930 GCA_031375065.1 Rubrivivax sp.
GGTGGCCGGGTGCGCCAGGTGCCGCGGCCCACGATGTGTTCACACAGCTTGATGCATTGAACCAGGTCGGGCCGCGCGTCCAGGTGCAGCAGCGGCATGAACCATTCATAAAGCGGCATCAGCTCGGCGAAGCGCCCGTCGCGCGCCAGACGAAACAGCGTTTCGCCTTCACGCGGGAAGGCGTTGGACATGCCCGACACCCAGCCCACCGCGCCCACCGCAATGCTTTCCACCACCACGTCGTCCAGGCCGGCAAACAACACGAAGCGGTCGCCGACGCGGTTGCGCGTGTCGATGAAGCGGCGGGTGTCGCCCGAGCTGTCCTTGAAGCAGACGATGGTTTCGCAGTCGGCCAGCTGTTCCAGGATGTCGGGCGTGATGTCGTTCTTGTAGATCGGCGGGTTGTTGTAGACCATCACCGGCACGTCGGTGGCCTTGGACACCGCACGAAAGTGCGCGGCCGATTCGTGCGGCTTGGCCGAGTACACCAGCGCCGGCATCAGCATGATGCCATCCACGCCAATGCGCGCCGCCTCTTTGGCGGTCTCGATCGCAAACGGCGTGGTGAATTCGGCCACTCCGCAGATCACCGGCACGCGGCCCGCGGCCACCGACTTGGCGGCTTCGATGACCTGCAGCTTTTCAGACCGCGACAGCGAGGTGTTTTCGCCCACGGTGCCGCAGACCACCAGGCCCGAGACGCCATCGCGCACCAGCCCGTCAATCACTTTGGCGGTGGCGTCGATGTCGAGCGAGAAGTCAGCGCGGAATTGGGTGGTGACGGCAGGGAAGACGCCTTGCCAGTTGACTTTGGCGCTCACAGGGTGGCTCCCACCTTGCGCAGTTCGGCCAGGGCCGGCGCCTTTTCAAGCCAGATCTTGTCGAACAGCTTGGCCACCGCCTCGGCGTCGGCCACGTTGACGGGCTTGATGGGGATGGGCGCGGCACGGAACTGCTCGATGATCTTGGGCTCGTTGATCACCAGCTCGTCGTTCTGCTGCGCCAGTGCGGCCTTGATGACGCGGCTGATGATGTCGCGGTCGGCCTGCGGCAGACCTTGCCAGACGCGGCCCGAGACCAAAGCGGCCACCGGCATGAACTGCGCGTTCATGCTCAGCATGACCTTGGTGACGCGGTCGAAACGCTGGTTCCACGAGAACTCCAGGTCGGCTTCCAGCGCGTCGACCTGGCCGTTGGCCAAGGCGTCGTAAGCCTGCGGTGTGGGCACCGGGGTGGGCGCGGCGCCCATCGCGGAGTAGAAGTCGCGAAACACCGGTGCGGGGATGGTGCGCACCTTCATGCCCTTGAGATCGGCCAGGCCGTTGATGTCCTTGGTGGAGAACAGCACCCGCATGCCGGTGATGCCCCAGGCCAGGCCGATGGTGCCGGTCTCGCGCGGCAGCGACTCGAACAAGGCCGTGGCCACCGGGTGCTTGACCAGCGCCGCCACCTGGCGCGTGTTGCGCACCACGAACGGAGCGGTGATGGCGCCGATGTTGGCCACGCGCGAGCCCAGCTCGGCGGCCATGATCCAGCCCATGTCCAGCGCGCCCGACTGCATCTGCTGCAGCATGGCGGCTTCGTTGCCCAACTGGCCGGCGTGGAAGACGCTGATGCTCAGGCGGCCGTTGGTTTCTTGCTTGAGCGTTTCGCCCACTTTCAGCGCGGTGCGGTTCCAGGGGTGGCCGGGCGGCGTGAGCAGCCCCAGGCGGAATTCGCGGCTTTGGGCCAGCGCCAAAGAAGGCGCAGCCAAGGGCAGGGCAGCGCCCAGCACGGTGTTGGTGACAAATTGGCGACGGGACAAGCTCATGGCAGGCTCCTCAGTTGTGACGTTGGTTGTGACGTTGGTTGGGGCGGCAGGTGGGACGAAAGCAAGCAGACGACGGCGCGCTACTTGAGCAGGGCCGTGGTCAGCCACGGGAACAGCGACAAGATCACCAGCAGCACGCAGCTGGCGATAAAAAACGGCAGGGTCACGATGAACATGCGCCCGGGTTTGGCCCCGGTCACCGCCGCGGCGATGAACAGGCACAAACCCACCGGCGGCGACAGCAAACCCAGCACCAGGTTGATCACCACCACCACGCCAAAGTGACGGGGGTCGATGTGATAGACCTCGGTGGCAATGGGCAGCAGGATGGGCACGGTCATGATCAGACCCGGCACCCCGTCGATCACGGTGCCGATGACCAGCAGGATGATGTTGACCAGCAGCAAGAAAGTCACCGGGTCCTTGGCCACCACCTGCACCCAGGCGGCGGCGGCCTGCGGCACCTTGCCGTAAACCAGCACCCACGAAAACACGCTGGCGGCGGCCACCAGAAACAGCACGATGGCGGCGTAGATGCCGGCGCGCATCAGCATCTGCGGAAAAGCCCGGGCGTCGAATTCGCGCGTGACCCAGCGGCCCACCACGATGGCCGCCACCACGCCCACAGCGGCCGATTCGGTGGGGTTGGCCAGGCCGGTGACGATGGAACCGACGATGACAACCGGGATCGATAACGTGGGCAGCGCCCCCAGCACGATGCGCCCCCGTTCGCGCAGCGTCATGGCTTCACCTGCCGGGTAGTGGTGGACAAAGCCCAGCAACGCGATGACCACGACGAAAGTGCCCGTCAGCAGCAGCCCCGGCAGGATGCCCGCCACCAACATGTCGCCCACCGCCACCTGCGCCAGCACGCTGTAGACCACGAACATGATCGACGGCGGAATGATCGGCCCCAGCATGCCGCCATAGGCCGTGAGGCCAGCGGCGAAGTCGCGGTCATAGCCCTTGCGTTCCATCTCGGGCACCATGATCTGGCTCATGATGGCCACCTGCGCGGTGGCTGAACCCAGGATGGACGCCACGAACATGTTGGCCACGATGTTGACGTAGGCCAGGCCGCCGCGAAACGAACCCACGAAAGCCATCGCCAGGTCGATGATGCGGCGGGTGATGCCGGCGCCGTTCATGACCTCGCCGATCAGGATGAAAAGCGGAATGGCGATCAGGCCGTAGCTGTCCACACCGCCAAACATCTGCAAAGGGTAGTTGGCCAGCAGCTGCGGGCTGCCGGTGGCGCCGATGTAGGCCACCGCACCCAGACACAGGCACAGGCCAATGGGCACGCCCAGCAGCATCACCACCACAAAGGCCAGCAAGGTCAGCATGGGGCGTCAGGCCTCGGTGGTGAAGGTGGCCGCTTCGCGCAGCACGGGGGCTTGCAGGCCCAGGTCTTCCAGCAGGTTGGCCACCGCGTGCACACAGCTGGTCAGCGCAAAGAGCGGCATCACCAGGTACATCACCCAGTTGGGCCAGCCCAGCGCCTGTGAGCGCTCGGTGTAGATGAAGTTGAAGCTAACGCCTGCAAAGGCCTTGGCGTCGAAGCCGGCGCGGGCCATGCCCACCGGGTCCAGCCACAGGGCGCACATCCACAGCAGGCCGGCGGCAAAGAGCAAGGTGAAGCCGGTGGCTGCAACCTTGACGCGGCGCTTGGCGGTGGGGTCCAGGTGGTCTGTCAGCAAGGTGACCGCAAAGTCCAGCCGCAGCCGCGACATGGCCGATGCGCCCACAAAGCTGAGCCAGACGATGGCAAACACCGCCGCTTCGTCGATCCAGAACAGCGGCCAACCCCCATAGCGGGTGGCCACGTTGAGCAGGATCAAGGCCAGCAGCAAGGCCATCAGCGCCTGCACCGCGTGTCGTTCCAGGCGCAGCACGGCTTCTGACAAGCCCACCAGTGCGCGAACCCAGGCGCGGCTGGACGGGTTGGGCGCGCTGGCGCTGGGGACGGACAGGTTCATGGGCGAAGGGCGGCGCGAAGTTCAGGGTTCGGGCGGCATCGTACATTTTATACAATCTACAGGTCAAGCGGCTTTTTGGGTACCATGCAAAGGCCGCCCCAGCACCGAAGCTGATCCGTTGATGAGCCGATAACCCCAACCCTGGTTTGCAGATCACCATGAAAGCCCCCCTCGGCCACCGCACCTTGTCAGCCGCCATCGTGGAGCAACTGCGCCGCGACATCCTGGACGGCCGATATGCCGCCGGCGAGCAGCTGCGCCAGGACGCGCTGGCGGCCACCTTCCAGGTCAGCCGCATTCCAGTGCGCGAGGCGCTGTTTCAGTTGGAAGCCGAAGGTCTGGTGTTGATCGAGCCGCACAAGGGCGCCATCGTGTCCAGCTTTTCATTGGACGAGATCAACGACGTGTTTGACCTGCGCGTGCTGCTGGAGCCGCGTTTGCTGGCCCAGTCGGCACCGCGCCTGACGGCGGCCGACATCGCCGAGGTTTCGGCGCTGGACGCCCAGTTCACCAGCGCCATCAACGCGCAAGACGTGGCGCAGTGGGGCCAGCTCAATGCGCGCTATCACCTGGCGCTGTACCGCCACGCAGGGCAGCCGCGTACGCTGGCCATCGTCACCGCCTTGCTGCAAACCAGCGACCGCTTCACGCGGCTGCAGATGAACCGTGCGTCGGCGCTGAACCGGGCCGAGAGCGAACACCGCAAACTGCTGCGCCTGTGCCAGGAAGGCAAGGTGGCACGGGCCTGTGAGCACCTGGTGGCCCACATTGAAAAGGTGCGGCAGGACCTGCTGGCACTGCTGAAGCGCAACGCACGGGTGCAAGCCGCTGCCGCCTCACAAGCCGCTGCTGCAAAAGCCGCACCTGCAAAAGCCGCAAACGTCATCCCATCCCAGCGCCGCAAGCGCGCCGCCTGAACCACGAGTGAACCCGCATGTCGTTGAACCCCCAAACCCCAAGACCCACCCGCATCATCGATTCCCACACCGGCGGTGAGCCCACGCGTCTGGTGGTCAGTGGTGGCCCTGACCTGGGCGGCGGCAGCATGGCCCAGCGTGCGCAGCGCTTTCGCACCGAACACGACCACTGGCGCCGCGCGCTGGTGAACGAGCCGCGTGGCAACGACGTGCTGGTGGGCGCGCTGCTGTGCCAGCCCGAGAACCCGGCCAACGCCTGTGGCGTGATCTTCTTCAACAACGTGGGCCTGCTGGGCATGTGTGGCCACGGCACCATCGGCCTGGTGGCCACGCTGGCGCACATGGGCCGCTTGAAAGAGGGCACACACCGCATTGAAACCCCCGTAGGCACGGTGCAGGCCACGCTGCATGCCGACCGCAGCGTCACGGTGGCCAACGTGCCAGCCTATCGGCATGCCCAGCATGTGTCGGTGCGCCTGGATACCGGCAGCGTGGTGCATGGCGACGTGGCTTGGGGTGGCAACTGGTTTTTTCTGTGCCACGACCACGGCCTGACGCTGAACACCGAAAACCTGCCGGCGCTGATCGCCTTTTCTGAAACGCTGCGCCAGGCGCTGTGGGCTCAAGGCATCACCGGTGCCGACGGCGCCGAGATCGACCACATCGAACTGCTGGGTGCAGCGGTGGCACCGCCCACGAACGCCGGGCGCGACCCCGCACTGAGCGGCCGCAGCTTTGTGATGTGCCCCGGCGGCGCCTACGACCGGTCACCCTGCGGCACCGGCACCAGCGCCAAGCTGGCCTGTCTGGCGGCCGATGGGGTGCTGGCACCCGGCCAACTGTGGCACCAGGAAAGTGTGATCGGCAGCGTGTTCACGGGGCACTATGCGGTTGCGCCAGCGGACGCAGCGGCTGACCCAGCAGACCGCCCAAAAAACGGCCAACCCTGGGGCCAGCCCAAGCCCCCCCACATCCTGCCGTTCATCCACGGCCGCGCCCACGTGACGCTGGACGCCACGGTGGTTTTTGACGCCGAAGACCCCTTTGCCTGGGGCCTGGCTTGAGCATCGCCAACCCCGCTATCCCCGCTTTGCCCACGCCCCCCGCGCTGGGCCGCCACGAGACCCAAGCCACCTGGGTGGTGGTGGGCGCCGGCATCATCGGCAGCAGCATTGCGCTGCGCCTGCGCCAACAAGGCCACGCCGTGCTGCTGCTGGACCGCGT
>JANMHH010000294.1:0-19096 GCA_031375065.1 Rubrivivax sp.
GCTGCTGGGCGCCCTGGGCTGGAATCACTATGACCAAGGCGTTGAAGTGGTGACGCCGTTTTTCCCCAGCTCGGGCACCGGGCAGATCAACGCCATCTTTCCAGTCTCACCCATGCCTGCCCAATTGAGTGGCATCGGCCAACCCAGCCGCCCCGCGTTGAGCGGCGGTCGTCTTTAGCCCTTGCGCCAGGTGCTTTGGCACCCTGGCGTATTTTGCGCTCGCAGTTTTCCGTTGCACGCTACTGGAGCAAAGCAATGCCTCACCTGGTGATTCTTTACACCGCCAACCTCGAAGCGCACAGCAACATGACGCTGCTGTGCCGCCAACTCGCCGACACCCTGCTGGCGGTGAAGGACGAGGCCGGGCAGCAGGTTTACCCAACCGGCGGCGTGCGTGTTCTGGCCTACCCAGCAGCCCACCACGCGGTGGCCGATGGCCGTGGCGACTATGGCTTTGTCTACCTCAACCTGCGCATGGCGTGCGGTCGCAGTGCAGCGGTTCATGCCCAGGTCGGCCAAGCACTGGCCGCTGCAGCACGCTTGCACTTCGAGCCCTTGGCCTCGCAGCACCCGGTGGGCGTGACCTTGCAGATCGACGAAGGCGCCGAGGTCTTTGACGCCAAGTACAGCACGCTGCACCCCCTGTTCGCCCATCCGCTGAATCAACCTGCACCCAAGGCCTGACATGCTGCCTACCGAGACCTTGCAATCCTTGGCGCTTGAACTTCAAGCCGCCCGCAAGACCCGCATCCCGTTGCGTCACTTCTCTCAGCGGTTTCCGCACATGACGGTCGAGGACGGCTACGCCATCCAACGTGAATGGGTGAAGCTGGAGCTGGCCGCAGGGCGCCGCATCCTGGGCCGCAAGATCGGCCTCACGTCGCGCGCCATGCAGCTGTCCAGCCAGATCGACGAGCCCGACTACGCGCCGCTGATGGACGACATGTTCTTCGCGTCGGGTGGCGACATTGCCATCGACCGCTTCATCGCCCCGCGCATCGAAGTCGAGCTGGCCTTCATCCTGGGCAAGCCGCTTGAAGGACCCGGCGTCACGCTGTTTGATGTCTTGTCGGCCACCGAGTACGTCAGCCCAGCGCTGGAAATCATCGACGCCCGCATCGAGCAGTTCGACCGCGACACCCGGGCGCCGCGCAAGGTCTTCGACACCATCAGCGACTTTGCGGCCAACGCCGGCATCGTGCTGGGTGGCCGGCCGGTGCGGCCGCTGGATGTGGACCTGCGTTGGGTGGGCGCGCTGTTGCACAAGAACGGCGTGGTGGAAGAAACCGGCTTGGCCGCCGGTGTGCTGAACCACCCGGCCAACGGTGTGGCCTGGTTGGCCAACAAGCTGGCGCCGCACGGTGAAGGGTTGAAGGCAGGTGATGTGGTGCTGGCCGGTTCATTCACCCGGCCCACCACGGCGGTGCGGGGTGACAACCTGCATGCCGACTACGGGCCTTTGGGCAGCATCAGCTTTCGCTTCGTGTGAAGGCATTTCGGCCCAGCCTCAGGTCGGGTGCCCGGTGTGGCGGCGCAGGAGTTGGAAGGCAGACCCATTGGCAACGTGCGGTGGCGTGGTCAGGGCAAGGCCCTCACGACTCATTCAGTTCTTGCCCGCGTATTCCTTTCCGAACAGAAACCGCTGGTTTTTGGCCTGCCACACTTCGGCCCACCAGTAGTGGCTCTTGCGCCCGTCGCCCTTGTAGTAACGGAAGTCGACGTTTCCGTCGCCATCCAGATCCTTGAACTGCCAACGCGCGGGCAGGTGCATGTCGGCAACGCTGGCCTCCAGCCGGTTCTTGCCCCTGCCACCTTGGATCTTGCCGCTGACGTTGTCCGTCACCACGTAGTCGTAGACAGACAGGTCAGGCTGCCCGCCACCGCGCGGGATGGTTTGCATCAGCTTGATTTGAATGCTGAACGCGGGGCCCGGCACCAGCTGATAGCCCTCAGCAGCCATGCGTTCGCGCGACGATGGTTTGGGTGGGGCAGCGGCCGCCAGCGCTGCCGTGAAGAGCGACAAAGTCAAAACGACCAAGCGAAGCATGATTCAGCCTCCAGTGTGACGATCGAGGCCTCTACCTTAGGCGATGAATGGCGATTCCGAGCAATGCACCGAGGCGGCGCCTCCTCAACTGACCTCCAGCCCCGCCCTCTTCGCCAACTGCGCGTACCTGGCCAATTTGCGCCTGGAGGCCGCGCTGGTTTGCTCAGGCGTGCTGATGTTGATGCTGTTTTCCTGCTTAGAAACGTTTTCTTTCACGGCCGGGTCATTGAAGGCGGCGACCACGGCTTCAGGCATGCGCTTGTTGTCCGCCGCAGCCACAGCCATGACCATGGGCCCGAGCACCTCGAACCAAGCTCCCATCACCTGGCCCGGCGAGCCTTGCTCCACGAAGGTCGGAATGTTGGCCGCGGCGGCTACGCGCTTCCGTCAGCACTGGCGTCCGCAGCAGTGGTTCGCTGCTCGCCATGGATGAAGTGCAACCGGGTCGAAGTGCATCGGGAAAACCCTGATTTCAGCCGATTGCCGTGTTCGATAACGTATGCGTTAATGAATGCAGCCGAACCTTCCTGCTTGGTGGCGCTGTCTGGCCTGACCTGGCGCGGGCAGGGGCTGCACCGACCCGAATGCGTTTTGGCCACCGCGGTCGGTGACCTCTACACCGCCGATTGGCGCGGTGGTGTGGCCCACATCCGGCCCGATGGAACGCAGACCCTCTACACCGGCGCACTGCCTGACGGCGGTGAGCTCAAACCGAACGGGATAGCGCTGCAGGCCGACGGCAGCTTTTTGCTGGCCCACCTGGGCGCCGTGCAGGGCGGTGTGTTCAGGCTGACCCGTGATGGCCAGACCGAGCCCTGGTTGCTGAACGTGGGAGGACAGCCCTTGCCACCCACCAACTTTGTGTTGCCCGACGCCGAAGGCCGGACCTGGGTCACCGTCAGCACCCGCCGCACGCCGCGGGCGCTGGGCTACCGGCGCGGTGGCGGCGACGGCTTCATCGTGCGGGTTGACCAACGCGGCGCCACCATCGTGGCCGACGGCTTGGGCTACACCAACGAAGTCGCCGTGCACCCCAGCGGCGCCTGGCTCTACGTCAACGAAACGTTTGACCGCCGCTTGTCGCGGTTTGCCCTGCACGCCGACGGCCGTTTGGGGCACAAACAGGTGGTCACCGAGTTCGGCCCCGGAACCTTTCCCGACGGCCTGGTCTTTGACGAAGAAGGTGGCGCCTGGGTGGTCAGCATCGTCAGCAACCGCCTGATCCGGGTGGCGCCCGACGGCCAACAAACCCTGTGGCTGCAGGATGCCGACGCCGAACACCTGCGCTGGGTGGAAGCGGCCTACGACTCGGCCACCATGGACCGCCCGCACCTGGACGGCATTCGCAGCCTGGCGCTGAAGAACATTTCCAGCATCGCTTTCATGGGGCTTGATCGGCGCACTGCCGTGTTGGGCTGTTTGCTCGGTGATCGGTTGGCCTGCTTGCCTCTGCCGTTCGCGGGCGCGGCACCGCATCACTGGAATTTCACATGACCGCACAGGGCCAGCCCACCACATCGTTGGTTGACGCCGCTTACGAATTGATCCGGCGTCGCATCCTCGACAACGTCTGGCCGCCGGGCCACCGTGCGCTGGAGCAAGAGGTGGCGCTGGCCTTGGGCATGAGCCGCACCCCGGTTCGTGAAGCCCTGGTTCGGCTGCAGAGTGAAGGCCTGGTGGAAGTGGTGCCACGCCACGGCATGCGCGTGCTGCCGGTCTCGCCCAACGACATGCGCGAGATCTACCAGATCCTGACCGCGCTGGAATGCATGGCGGCTGAAATCCTGGCGCGTCGCGGCCCCACCGACGCCGAACTGCAGTCCCTGGTGGACGCCACCAACGCGATGGACCGCGCCTTGGCGGTGGACGACCTGGACGCCTGGGCCGCCGCCGACGAATCCTTCCATGCCCAATTGCTGGAACTGGCGGGCAACCGCCACCTGCAGGCCACCGTGATGAACCACTGGGACCGCGCCCACCGCGCGCGCATGTTCACGCTGCGCCTGCGCCCCAAACCCGTCAACAGCACGCGTGACCACATGCAGTTGGTCGAACGCCTGAAGGCTGCAGACGCCGAAGGTGCGTCGCGTGTCAACCGCAGCCACCGCGAGCGTGCAGGCGCCGAACTGCTGGCCATTTTTGAGCGCTACAAGCTGGCGCAGATGTGATCCCGCACAGCCCACCACCTGCATGACTCGCGCCCCCGCTGCACCACGCCAACGACCGATCGCCCCACCATGAACGCACCGTTGAAGAGTTATGACATCGCTGTTTTGCCGGGCGACGGCATCGGGGTCGAAGTCACCGCCGCCGCGCTGCAACTGCTGGGCGCCTTGGAACTCAAGCTGGGCCGCCGCTTTGTCTGCACCACGCGGCCCGCCGGTGCCCAGCACTACCTGGACAGTGGCGACAGCCTGCCTGCGGCCACGCTGGACGCCTGCCGCAAGGCCGACGCCATCTTGTTCGGCGCCATGGGTCTGCCCCATGTGCGTGGCGCCGACGGCACCGAGATCATTCCGCAGCTGGACATCCGCTTCGCGCTGGACCTCTATGCCGGCGTGCGCCCCATTCGCACCTGGAAAGGTTTGCCACTGCCCTTGTCCGACCCGCGCGCCGCGCAGATCGACCTGGTGCTGGTGCGTGAAAGCACCGAAGGCCTGTTCTACGCCCGGGGCCGCGGCTGGATGGAAGGGCAGGGCGACAGCGCCTGCGCCTTTGACACCATGAAGATCACCCACGCCGGCACCGCGCGCGTCTGCGACTTCGCTTTTGAGCTGGCGCGCCAACGCAAGGCGCAAGGCAAACGCGGCCACGTGACCAACGTCGACAAGGCCAACGTCTTCATGTCGATGGCCTTTTGGCGCCAGGTCTTCGAAGAGCGGGCGCGCCGCTACCCCGACATCAGCACCGACAACGCCTACGTCGACGCGATGGCGCTCAACCTGGTGATGAAACCCTGGCAGTGCGATGTGCTGGTCACCGAAAACATGTTTGGCGACATCCTGTCGGACCTGATCGCGGCGCTGGTGGGCGGCATGGGCATGGCGCCATCGGCCGACATTGGCCAGCACCACGCGGTGTTCCAGCCCGCGCACGGCACCGCGCCTGACATCGCGGGCCAGGGCATCGCCAACCCCAGCGCCATGCTGCTGTCGGCGGCGATGATGCTGGACTGGCTGGCCGTGCGCCACAGCGACGCCCATTTGGCCGATGGCGCGCGGGCCATCGAATCCGCGCTCGAGGCCGCGTTTGTCAGCGGTGCCGTGCGGCCCTTTGACTTTGGCGGCCGCAGCGGCACCGCCGACATCACCCGCGCGGTGCTGGAGCGCTTGTGAGCCCAGCGCGCGTCGCCGTGGTGGGCGCTGGTTACTTCGCCCAGTTTCACCTGGAAGGCTGGCGCGACGCCGGCGCCCAGGTGGTGGGCTTGTGTGACCTGGACGCCGACCGTGCGCGGGCGCTCGCGCAGCGTTTCGGCATCACACACGTTTGCACGGATGTCGAAGAACTGCTCGACACCACACGCCCCACGCTGGTCGACGTGGTGCTGCCACCGGCGGCGCAGTTCGACGTGGTGGCCGCGTCGCTGCGCCGCCAGTTGCCCACCATCTGCCAAAAGCCCTTTGGCCGCAGCTGGTCAGAAGCGTTGGCGATGTCGGCCTTGTCGGCTGAACACCAGACGCCACTGGTGGTGCATGAAAACTTCCGCTTCACACCCTGGTTTCGCGAATGCAGGCGCTTGATCAATGCCGGTCACTTTGGGCGCGTGCTGGGCATCAGCTTTCGCCTGCGGCCCGGCGACGGGCAAGGCCCACGGGCCTACCTGGACCGTCAGCCCTACTTTCAGCAGATGCCACAGCTGCTGGTGCGCGAAACGGCGGTGCACTTCATCGACACCTTCCGCTACCTGCTGGGCGACGTGCGCGCGGTCACGGCCCGCCTGCGCCGACTCAACCCGGTCATCCAAGGCGAAGACGCCGGGCTGATCATCTTTGAGTTTGACGACCAGCGCAGCGGTCTCTTCGACGGCAACCGCTTGAACGACCACGTGGCGCACAACACGCGCCGCACCCTGGGCGAGATGTGGCTGGAGGGCGAGGCCGGCGTGCTGCGTCTGGACGGCGACGCGCGCCTGTGGTTCAAGCCGCACGGCGGCACTGAAGCCGAGCACGCTTACGAACGTGGAGGCACCGGCGCCTTTGGCGGGGCCTGTACGGCACTGCAAAGCCATGTGCTGGACCATCTGAACAGCGGCGCTGCGCTGGAAAACACCGCCCAGGACTACCTTCCCAACCTGGCGGTGCAGGCCGCCATTTACCAGTCACACACCAGCGGCCACCGCGTGGTGATGGCCGACTTCGACCCTGCCCACCCCTGACCCAAGGAGACACCATGTTCAAGACCACCTTCATCGCCGCTGCACTGGCGCTTTCACTGCCCGCCACGGCGCAGACCTTGTTGAAGTTCAGCCACACCGACCAGCAGACCGGCGCCCGCCAGGCCGCCGCACAGATCTTCGCCAAGAAGGTCGAAGAGCTGACCCAGGGCCGCTACAAGGTGCAGGTGTTTTGCTGCAGCCAACTGGGCAACGACCCCAAGAACATCGAACAGCTGGCGCTGGGCGGCATCGACTTCACGGTCTCGGGCACCGGCAGCTACGCGCCCCACGTGCCCACCTTGAACCTCACCGCGCTGCCCTACCTGGTAGAGAGTTATGCCCAGGGCTGGAAGCTGTATGACGAAAGCAAGTGGCTGAAAGAGCAGTTTGACAAAGCGCCGGCCAAAGGCTTTCGCTTCCTGGCCACCTGGGAGGCTGGCTTTCGCAGCATGACCACCAAGGACCCGCTCAATTCGCCCGACGACGCCAAGGGCAAGAAGCTGCGCACCTTCCCCAACGAGATGATGCGCTGGACCCTCGAGGCCATGGGCTTCAACATCCAGATCATGCCCTTGCCCGAGGTCTACCTGGCCATCCAGCAAGGCGCTGTCAGCGGGCAGGAAAACCCGGTCGACACCATCTACTCCAACAAGTTCTACGAAGTGGCACCGAACGTCACCTTGACCAACCACGTCTACAGCCCCATCCCGCTGGCCATCAGCGAAAAGACCTGGCAGAAGTTCTCGCCGGCCGACCAGAAGGCGGTGACAGAAGCGGCGCAGATCGCGGCCAAGTTCAGCCGCACCATGATTGCCGGCAACGACGACAACCAGCTCAAGGAAATGGCGGCCAAGGGCGCCAAGATCAACGCCAAGCCCAACCTCGCAGCGTTCCGCGCCGCGGTTCAGCCGGTCTACGGCAAGGCGCGCGAGAAGTACGGTGCCGATGTCGACACTTTCCTCAAAGAGGCCGAAGCCATTCGCGCCAAGGCCCGCTGAGCCCATGTCCAGCGCAAGCCTTCTCAGCGCTGGACCGCCGGCGCCCTGGCCCTTGCGCCTGGTCGGGCGCGTGGTGGACTGGACCGTCATCGCCATTGGCGCGCTCATGATCGGCCTGGTCTTTTTCAATGTGTGCCTGCACGCCTTCAGCAAAGACCTGGCCTGGGTCACCGAACTTGGCGAGCTGTTGATGGTGTGGGTGACCTTTCTGGGCGGTGCCTGCGCCGCCCAGCGCGGTGCCCACATGACCATCACCGAGTTCATCGACAAGCTCAGCGAGCCGCGTCGGCGCTGGGCCGACGCAGCCGTGCAGACCTTGTGTCTGACCATGCTGCTGGTGCTGGTGTGGTTTGGCTGGTCGCTGGTCAGCACCAACTGGGGCAACCAGCTCACCGTGCTCGAGTGGCCAATGGCCGTGCAGTACATGGGCATGGCGGTGGGTTGCAGCTTGATGGCCCTGTTTGTGGCCTTTGACCTGTGGCAAGTGCTGGCCGGCGTGCCGCGCAGCCTGCGTTACCCCGCTGAGGACTGATCCATGTTGGCATTGACGCTGTTTGGCGTGTTTTTTGTCGTCGCGCTGGCGGGTGTGCCGCTGCTGTTTGCGATCCTGACCACCACGGTGGGCATCATCTGGTTTCAAGGCCTGGGCCACCCGCTGCAGACCATCTTTCTCAGCTTCATCGGTGGCGTCGAGCCTTTCATTCTGCTGGCCGTGCCGATGTTCATCTTTGCCGGTGAACTGCTGGCGCAAGGTGGCGTGGGCAAGCGCATCGTGGAATTTGCGCGGGTGCTGTTTGGCTGGCTGCCGGGTGGCCTGGGCGTGGTGACCGTGATGAGCTGCACCCTGTTTGGTGGCGTCTCGGGCAGTGCCATTGCCGACACCGCGGCCATCGGCTCGCTGGTCATACCGGCCATGGTGGCGCGTGGCTATTCACGCGGTTTTGCCGCCGCTTTGTTGGCGGTGGCCGGCACCTTGGCCCTGTTGATGCCGCTGTCGATCCCCTTCTTGGTCTATGCCTTCATTTCGGGCGTGTCCATGCGCACGCTGTCCATGGCTGGCATCGTGCCCGCGCTGCTGTCGGCGGTGGCGCTGATCCTGGTGTGCATGTGGCACGGCAAGCGCACCGGTTGTGACAACGGCGAAACGCGCAGCACACCGGCGCAGATCTGGGCCGCCACGCAGGCGGCAGGGCCGGCACTGCTGATGCCCATCCTGATCATCGGTGGCATCTGGAGCGGCGTTTTCACGCCCAGCGAGTCAGCCGCCATCGCGGTGGTCTATGGGCTGGTGGTGTCGCTGTTTTATTACAAGGATCTGAGCTGGCAACGCATTCCGCAACTGCTGCTCAATGCCTTCATCACCAGTGCGACCGTGATGCTGGTGATCGGCGCCACCGGCGCCATGGCCTGGTTGATCACGGTCGAGCAGGTCGCCCAGCAGATGGCCGACTGGATTGGGCTGGTGGCCACCGAGCCCTGGATGTTCTTGCTGATGTTCAACGTGGCCTTGCTGCTTCTGGGCATCTTCATCGAGCCACTGCCAGCCATGCTGCTGAGCGCACCGCTGTTCCTGCCCCTGGCCAAGCACTATGGCCTGGACATGGTGCACGTGGGCGTGCTGATGACCGCCCACCTGGCCATTGCGCTGTACACCCCGCCGGTGGGCGGCACGCTCTTTGTGGCGGCCAAGCTGGCCAAGGTGGGCATTGGCGAAATCACCCGCCACCTGTGGCCCCTGATGGCGGCCACCTTCACGGTGGTGATGCTGGTGACCTACCTGCCGCAGCTGTCCTTGTGGCTGCCCCGGCTGTTGGCGTCGTTTTGAACATGCAAGCACTGGTCGTCGAGTTCCACATCCATCCGGCTTGGGTCGAGGCCTTTGCTGCAGCCATCGCACAGAACGCACAAGCCTCGCGCGAAACCGAGCCCGGTTGTCGCCAGTTTGACGTTTGTCGCGACCCTGCCAACCCGGGCCTGTTTTTTCTGTATGAGCTTTACGACGATGAGGCTGCGGTTCAGCATCACCTGCAGTCAGCGCACTTCTTGCAGATGAACGCCCTGACCGCAAACTGGGTCCAGGACAAGAAGGTCTGGCGCTACGTGCGGGTGGCCCCGGCCCCGTCAACGGCTTTGGAGTCCTCAAGGCCGGGCGCTGGCGTCTGAAGCGAAGAGGCATCGGCTTCGCGGCCAGGGGTTCAAGCTCATTGCGGCAGGGCCGATAACGAATCTGGACCCACCAGATTGGCGCCACCGCGCTCCTCATGCTGAAAAAGATCCCCATCCAAGCGCTGCGCATGGGCATGCACCTGCACAAGCTGGAGGGCTCGTGGATGGCTCACCCATTCTGGAAGACGCGTTTCGTGATCGAAAGCACGGACGACCTGAAGCAGCTGCACGGCTGCGGTTTGGCCGAGTGCTGGATCGACAACACCTTGGGGCTGGACGTGGCCGACCGGGTCGAGGCCGAAGCGGGCGCCAGCACCGGCAAGGCGAAGGGCACGCCATCGCAGCCGCTGCCCAGCAACCGGTCAGCCTCAGCAGCGGTGCAGGCTGACCGCCCGATGGCAGCCGAGCTCAAACAGGCGGCCGCCATTTGTCAGCAAGGCCGCGCAGCCGTCACCGCCATGTTCAACGAGGCCCGCATGGGCCGCACGGTCGACGCTGAAGGCTGTCTGCCTTTGGTCGAGGAGATTGCCCATTCGGTGGAGCGCAACCCAGGCGCCATCGTCAGCTTGGCGCGCCTGAAGACCCGCGACGACTACAGCTACATGCATTCGGTGGCGGTGTGTGCCTTGATGGTGGCGCTGGCACGCCAGACCGGCCTGGACGAAGAAGGCTGCCGCGCGGCGGGTCTGGCCGGGCTGATGCACGACGTGGGCAAGGCGGTCATGCCGCTGGACGTGTTGAACAAGCCCGGCAGCCTGACCGACAACGAGTTTGCCCTGATCCGCACCCACCCCGAGCGGGGCCACGAGCTGTTGCTGGGCGGGCAGGCGGTGCTGGATTCAACGCTGGACGTGGTCCTGCACCACCACGAGCGCATCGACGGCACCGGCTATCCACACCGTCTGTCGGGAGACCAGATCAGCCTGATGGCGCGCATGGGTGCTGTCTGCGACGTGTACGACGCCATTTCGTCCAACCGACCCTACAAGGCGGGTTGGGACCCCGCCCAGTCGATCGCCCGCATGGCGTCTTGGAAGGGGCATTTCGACCCGGTCCTGTTTTCCGGGTTTGTGCAAAGCCTGGGCATCTACCCCACGGGCTCCTTGGTCAAGCTGGAGTCGGGGCGGTTGGCGGTGGTGGTCGAGCAAAACGCGGGCAAGTTGGTGGCGCCCGTGGTGATGGTCTTCTTTTCCACCAAGTCGCAGTTGCACATCACGCCAGTCCGACTGGACCTGTCCAAGCCCGGCACCCAAGATCGCATCACCGGGCGCGAAGAAGGGGGTGCGGCGCGGTTCCCACACCTGGACGAACTGTGGGCCGACCCGGACGTGCTGCGCCGCATGAAGCTCTGAGCCGTCAAGCCACTTGCCGCTGCGGCTGACTACACTTGCTCACCACCTTGGGTAGGGAGCGGCGATGAAGCAGACGTGGATGCGTTGGGCGAAGTGGGTCGTTCTGTTGGCGTTCTTTTCTGCGGCGGCGCAAGCACAGACCTTGCGCTGGGCCAGTCAGGGCGACCCCCTGACGATGGACCCGCACGCGCAAAACGAAGGCCTGACCAACAGCATGAACGGTCAGGTCTACGAGAAGTTGGTCAAGCGTGACCGCTTGCTGGGCCTCGGGCCTGCGCTGGCCACCAGCTGGCAGCAGACCGGGCCGCTGACCTGGCGCTTCAAGCTGCGACCGGGCGTGAAGTTTCACGACGGCACGGTCTTGACGACCGACGACGTGGTCTTCTCGGTGCTGCGCGCGCAGCAGCCCACCGCCAACATCGCCGTCTACGCCAACGCCCTGGGCATGCCCGTGGCGGTCGACAAGGAAACGGTGGAGTTCCGCCTGAGCAAGGTCAACCCGGTCTTTCTGCAGCACCTGGACACCGTCTTCATCATGAGCCGGGCCTGGTGTGAAAAGCACAAGGTCACCAAGCCCTTGGACTACAAGAACCGCGAAGAGAGCTACGCCGGTTTCAACGCCAACGGCACCGGCCCCTTCATGCTGGTCAACCGCCAGCCGGGCATCAAGACCACCTTCAAGCGCCATGCGCAGTGGTGGGGCAAGTTCGAAGGCAACGTGCAGGACATCGTCTACACCCCCGTTGCCAACGACGCCACCCGTCTGGCCGCCTTGGTGTCGGGCGAGATCGACCTGGTGCTGGACCCGGCCCCGCGCGACATCGCCCGGCTGCGCAACACGGCCGGCGTGAAGGTGATCGATGGTCCCGAAAACCGCATCATCTTTTTGGGCATGGACCAGTACCGCGACGAGTTGCTTTACAGCAGCGTCAAGGGCAAGAACCCGTTCAAGGACCTGCGCGTGCGCCAGGCGCTGTACCACGCGGTGGACATCGAAACCATGCGGGTGAAACTGATGAACGGCCAGAGTGTGCCCACCGGCGCGCTGACGGCCAGCCCGCAGGGCAGCTACAACGACGCGCAACTGGAAACGCGGCTGCCGTTCGACCTGGCCAAGGCCCGTGCGCTGATGGCCGAGGCGGGCTACGCCGACGGCTTTGAAGTCACCCTCGACTGCCCCAACAACCGCTACGTCAACGACGAAGAAATCTGCCTGGCACTGGCGGCCATGTGGGCGCAGGTCAAGGTCAAGATCAAGGTCAATGCGATGCCGCGCACGCAGTACTTCCCCAAGCTGGAAAAGCTCGACACCAGCTTTTACCTGCTGGGTTGGGGTGGTGCCATCACCGACGCCGAAACCACGCTGACGCCGGTGATGCGCTTCCCCGCGGAAGGCGGTGTGGGCCTGTACAACTGGGGCCGCGTGCGCAACGAGAAGTTCGAGCAGGCCGCGGTGGCGCAAAGCCAGGAGCCCGATGCCAAAAAGCGCGAAGAGCTGGTCAAGGAAGCGCTGCGCGAGTACAAGACCCAAGTCCACCTGATACCGCTGCACCGGCAGGTCATTCCCTGGGCCATGCGTGGCAAGGTGGAGGCGGTACACCGTGCCGACAACTGGTTGGAAGTACCCTGGATCACCATCCAGTGAAGGGAGCCTGAATGAAGCGAGTCACGGGCATTGGCGGCATCTTCTTCAAGTCGCGCGACCCGGACGCCCTGCGCGCTTGGTACCGAAGGCACCTGGGCATGGACATCCAGGATTGGGGCGGCCTGACCTTCCAGTGGAACGACCCTGCGGCCCCCGCGCACGCCTCGGCGGCTCACGGGGCCACGGTGTGGAGTGTCTTTGATGCGGGGTCGACCTACTTTGCGCCGAGCACCGCGCCGTTCATGATCAACTACCGCGTGGAAGACTTGCATGCCGTGCTGGCGCTGTTGCGCGCAGAAGGCTGTGTGGTGGACGACAAGGTCGACGAGTCCGAGTACGGCAAGTTCGGTTGGCTGATGGACCCCGACGGCAACCGCATTGAACTCTGGCAGCCACCACCCGGCGTGGCCCAAAGCTGAGCACCCACAGGAGACTTTTTCCCCATGAATCGTGCACTTCAATTGACCTTGTGTTTGGCGTTTGGCGCCCTGGCGGGCTGGGCGCAGGCGCAACCCTGCCCCGACAAGAACCTGATGTATTGGCAGGCCTTCCCGCCCGGTGGCGAATCGGACATCTCGGCGCGCCACCAGCAAATGGTGCTGAAAAAGAAGTGCGCCGCGATCGACGCCGTCATCCAGTACAAGGCCGGCGGCGGTGGGGCGCTGATGTGGAGCACCATCAATACGCTGCCCGGCGACGGCGCCAACATCGTCGGCGTCAACTTGCCGCACATGGTGCTGCAGCCGATCGAAGGCATCGTGCAGTACAAGACCGAAGACGTGACGCCGGTCTACTGGTACCACTACACACCCGACGCGCTGGTGGTGCCCGAGAACAGCCCGTTCAAGACCTTCGCTGACTTCATCAAGGCCGCCAAGGCCACGCCGGCCAGGTACAACCTGGGTGGCTCGGGCCTGAACTCGGCCAACCACGCGGCGCACCAGCGGCTCAACCAGAGCTTCGGCATCCAGACCACCTACGTGCCCTTCAAGGGCACCGGCGACATGACGATGGCGGTGCTGGGCGGCCACATTGATGCCGCCATGAGCTACACCGCTTTTGGCATCAACAACAAGACCAAGGTGCGGGTGCTGGCGGTGGCGATGGACAAGCGCCATCCGCTGCTGCCCGAGGTGCCCACTTTCCGCGAACTGGGCGCGGACTGGGTCGACGGCGCCTACCGCGGCATCGGCGTGCCCAAGAGTACGCCGCCCGAAGCGCGCCGGCGCTTGTCGGACCTGTTTGCCGCGCTCAACGCGGATGCCGAGATGAAGGAACTGGCCTTCAAGAGCGGCTTCGAACTTGTCGACGTGGGCGTCGACAAAATGGACGCCTTCATGAAGGAGCGCACCAAGGTCTACACCGACGTGGCGCGCCAAATGGGCCTGGGCGTCAAGAAGTAGCGCGCTTGCGCACGGCTTCAAGGTAGGCCTGCCCATCGGGCGGCAATCCGCTGCGCTGGCTGGTCCAGATCATGTCGCCCAGGCACTCCATCACCTCGTGATGGGCCTCGTGCAGCGAGTTGCGCCGCGCCGCCAGCAGGTCCACCGCCTGGCGGATGCCGGTGGGCTGATCGATCGCCACCTGTTCGGCGATCGACAGGTGCATGCTCAGGTGCAAGAAGGGGTTGGTGCGGCCTTCTTCCACGGTGTAGACCGTGCTCAGGGCCTTGGCTTCATCGGCCAGTTCGGCTTCGTACTCGGGGTGTTCGGTGATCCAGCGCGCGGCCACCGCCTGCATGGGCTCGAGCGGCGCGCCGCTGCGTTGGCGCGCAAAGGTGGCGCAGAAGAAGCGGCGAACGTCAGTTTGGGAGGGCTGAAACATGAGCAGAATTGTCGCTGCGCTTTTGCCGACTCCAGCCTTGCCCAACGATGAACCTCACCACCGACCAACTCTTCACCCAAGCCCGCACCCAAAACGCTTACCTCGATCAAGCGGTGCCGGACAGCACCGTGCAAGCCCTCTACGAACTGCTGAAGTGGGGCCCAACCTCGGCCAACAGCAGCCCGGCGCGATTTGTCTTTGTTCGCACGGCCGACGCCAAAGCCAGGCTGGCGGCCTGTGTTTCGCCGGCCAACCGGCCCAAGGTGATGGGCGCACCGGTGACCGCGATCGTCGGCATGGACATGGCCTTTTATGAGCATCTGCCGCAGCTGTTTCCGCACACCGATGCGCGGGCCTGGTTTGTCGGCAACGCACCCCTGATCGAAGCCACCGCCATGCGCAACTCCAGCTTGCAAGGGGCCTACCTGATGATGGCCGCACGTTCGCTGGGCCTGGGCTGCGGCCCGATGAGCGGCATGGACCTGGGCCAGGTGGACGCCGCCTTCTGGGCCGGCAGCACGGTGAAGACCAACTTCATCTGCACGCTGGGCCATGGCGACCCGGCCAAGGTGTTGCCACGCAGCCCGCGTTTGAGCTTTGAGCAGGCCTGCCAATTTGCTTGAGTCGCTGAGTGTCATCGCCGACCCCTGGTGTTACGCCGTCGCCGTGCCGGCCGTGTTGCTGGTCGGCTTGTCCCACCTGGGTGTGAGCTCACCAGCATCAAGCTGCTCGGGGATGGGTTGGCCCGATTCAATCGCCGCGCGCGGTTGCGGCACGGCCAGCCTCATCACCCGTTGAGCCGGGCCGGTCGGCGCTGAAGCCGTCGCCGCGCCGTGCTTTCACGGCCGCACGCTCTTCGCGCTCTTTGGACCACATCTGCTCCAGCTCTTGACGGCCCTGCTTGGCCGCCGAGATCAGCTTCTTTTCATCGCCCTGGTGCGGCGCCATCTGCACCATCAGGTCGATGGTGTGCTGGCGAAAGCGCAGCGCCTGGTTGCGTGCGGCGTGGCGTTCCCAGCCCATCAGTTCCAGCACGCTGCGGCCGCTGAGCAGCGCCGAGTCCAGCGTCTCGCGCTCGATGTGCTGCACGCCACGGGTGTACAGCCCATGCCAGTGCGTGACGTCGCGCGCGCGGGCGACGATGGTGGCTTGCGCAAAGTGCGCCTGCACCAGGTCGACGATCGACAGGCTTTGCTCGACATCGTCGACCGCCACCACGATCACGCGGGCCTTGGCGCCGCCCGCTACGCGCAGCAGGTCCAGCCGGGTGGCGTCGCCATAAAAAGCCGGCCAGCCAAAGCGCCGCACAGCGGCCACTTGCTCTGCGCTGTGGTCCAGCACGGTGGCGGCAAATCCGTTGGCCTGCAGCAGCCGGCCCACGATCTGGCCGTAACGGCCGAAGCCGCAGATGATGATCGGCGCATGCTGGTCCTGGGCGATTTCGTCCAGCGCCGCGCCTTGTGCCCGGGCCGCCAAGCGCGGCGCCAGCAGGCGGTCCACCAGCACCAGCAACAACGGCGTCAGCAGCATCGAAATGGCCACCGCTGCGACCAGGAAAGAAGAGGCCTGCGGGCTGATCACACCGGCCCCCAAAGCCGTCTGGAAGACCACAAAACCAAACTCACCGCCTTGGGCCAGCAGGATGACGAAGACCGGCGCTTCGGCCAACGGCACCGGCATGGCCCGCGCCATGGCCACCAGCACCAAGGCTTTGACCACCAAGAAACCGAGCACCACGGCTGCGATCAGCAGCGGGCTGTTCAGCACCACCGCAAAATCGATGCTCATGCCCACGGCAATGAAGAACAAGCCCAACAGCAGGCCCTTGAAAGGCTCCAGGTCGGTTTCCAGTTCGCGCCGGTACTCGCTTTCAGCCAGCAGCACACCGGCCAGAAAGGCACCCAGCGCCATGCTCAGGCCCACGCTCTCCATCAGCGCCGCTGTGGCCACCACCAGCAGCAGCGACGCCGCGGTGAAGATTTCGGGCGTGTCGCTGCGGGCGATCCAACGCAGCGCCGGACGCAACAGCAGTCGGCCGCCCAGGATGATCGCGGCGATGACGCCCAGCGCCTTGGCCGCGCCCCACCAGCCGCCGCCGCCGTCGGCCGCACCCGCCACGGCCAACAGCGGCAGAATGGCCAACACGGGAATGGCTGCCATGTCCTGCAGCAAAGCCACGCTCAGCACGTTTTGCCCTGTCGTGGTGGCCATCAGGTTGCGTTCTGCCAGCACACCCAGGCCGATGGCGGTGGAACTCAGCGCCAGCCCCAGGCCCGCCACCAGCGCCAGCCGCCAGTCGAGCCCCAGCGCGACCCCAACGCCCATCAGCAGCGCTGCAGAGCCCAAAAACTGGACGCTGCCCCAGCCAAAGATCGGCCGGCGCAGGCTCCACAGGCGCTTGGGCTCGAGCTCCAGCCCGACCAGAAAGAGCATCAGTACCACACCAAATTCGGCAAAGTGCAGCATCGCTTGGGCGTCGGTGACCAGCTTCAGTCCCCAGGGTCCGATGGCGATGCCGGCGGCCAGGTAACCGATGATCGAACCCAGCCCCAGCAGCCGGGCCAGTGGCACCGCCAGCACCGCTGCGCCCAGGTAGATCAGGCTGTTCAGGATCCAGGGGGTGCCGTGTTCCATGGTCTGGGCTCAGTGTTTGGGTTCAGTCGGCGGTTGGGGGGCGGGCGTCGGCCGGTACGTCACAGGGCAGGGCCGCGTCCAAGCCATCCAGCTCGGGCCAGTCCGGCCAGCTTTGCAGCCGCTGGGTGAACAGCAGGGCGTGCTCGGCCAGAGCCTGGGTCTGGACGTGGTGGGCGCCGTGCAGCACCAAGGGTGGCAACCAGCGCATGCCGCACAGCGCAGCGGTCTGCTCGTGCGGGTGCAGGAAGGCATCGAAGAAGTAGCGGTTGTAGCCGTCGGGGCGGTAGGACGACTCGGGGCCGCCGGTGGATGCGGACAGCCACAGGTCCTTGCCCGCCAACGCGCGGCCGCCGGGCCCGTAGGCCCAGCCAAAGCTGAACACCTCGTCCAGCCACAGCTTCATCAAGGGCGGCATGGAATACCAATGCACCGGATGCAGCCAGACCACCAGGCGCGCTTCTTTCAGCGCAGCTTGTTCGGCACCCACGTCGATGAAGTAGTCTGGGTACAGCGCGTACAGGTCACGCACATTCACCCGGGCCGGGTCCAGCCGGGCGGCGGCTTCCATCAAGGCGCGGGTGGCGCGTGACTGGTCCAGTTGCGGGTGCGCCGCGATGACGACGATCTCTGCCATGTCTGCCTGCTGTGCCGAATCTGCCAACCCCGCCAACACGGCCGGGTCTGCATTTGGCTTGGGTTTGCCCGCTAGGGGCTGGGCTGTTCTCGCCGCTACCATACCCGACAAAGCCATCACATCAGGGGGGAACCAGCCATGCCAGTGATCGTGGTCGCCAATCCAAAGGGTGGCGTCGGCAAGAGCACCTTGTCGACCAACATCGCCGGCTGTCTGGCCGCCGCAGGGTGTGCGGTGATGCTGGGCGACGTCGATCGCCAGCAGTCGGCCCGCCAGTGGCTGGCGCTGCGCCCGGCCCACCTGCCGGTGATCCGCGGCTGGGACGTGACGCCTGAGGATGTCGTTCGGCCGCCCAAAGGCACCACCCACGTGGTGCTGGACACGCCCGCAGGGCTGACCGGCAAACGCCTGGACGCGGTGTTGAGGATCGCCGACCGCGTGCTCATTCCGCTGCAGCCCAGCTTGTTTGACATCCAAGCCACCCACGCTTTTGTGCAGGAACTGCGGGCGCACCGGCGCGGCAGCGAAATCAAGCTCGGCCTGGTGGGCATGCGCATCAAGGAAAACACGCGTGCCAATGAGCACCTGCACACCTATCTGGCCACGCTGCCGGTGGGTGTGGTGGCCTGGCTGCGCGACACCCAGAACTATGTGCAACTGGCGGCCCACGGCCTGACGCTGTGGGACGTGGCCAAAAGCCGCGTGGAACGCGACCTGGCGCAATGGGCGCCGCTCGAAACCTGGATCAAGGCATGACCGCTTCTGTGACCGCTTCTGTGACCGCTCCCATGACCGCTTCCATCACCCGATACCCGCATCTGGCCGACATGGCCGCCCTGGTCGGCCAAGAACTGGGGGCCAGCGACTGGGTGCCCGTCGATCAGGCGCGCATCAACCAGTTTGCCCAGGCCACCGGTGACCACCAGTGGATCCACCTGGACCCGGTGCGCGCCGCAGCCGGGCCCTTTGGCGCGCCCATCGCGCACGGCTTTCTCACGCTGAGCCTGCTGCCGATGCTGTTTGAAAGCGCCTTTGTGGTGGACGACGTGCGCATGGGCGTCAACTACGGCCTGAACCGGGTGCGGTTTGTCAGCCCAGTGCGGGTCGGCAGCCGCGTGCGTGGGCGCTTCAAGTTGTTGAGTTTTGAGCCCTTGGAAGGCGGTGCGCAACTGACGGTGGAAGCCACCATCGAACTCGAAGGCTCGGCCAAACCCGCTTGCGTGGCCGAGACGGTTTCGCGCCGCTACGTCTAACCCCCCAAAGGTGGGAGGCCGGGGCGCGCAGGCCTGGCCACACAATGGTTCAAGCCCGTGAAGGAGTGGAGAAGCCATGAAGGTGTTGCTGGTTGACGATCATCCCCTGGTGCTGTCGGCCCTGCAGGCGGTCATCCAGCGCATCGGCAGCGACACCACCGTGGTGGG
>JANMHH010000295.1:0-2144 GCA_031375065.1 Rubrivivax sp.
TAGGGGCCATCGGTGGCCAGCGGTTGGCCGTTTTTCAGGCGCAGCTGGCGGCCGCCATCGTCGGTGAGCTTTTCACCGCCGGTGAGCAGGCCGCGCTGGGCCAAGCCCGCCTACCAGGCCTTGTAGCGGGCGACGATTTCCTTCATCTCGGCGGCGCTGACGTGGGCCGCGTCGGCGGGCTTTTCATGCAACAGAAAAAGGTACTGGTTCATCAAAAACTCCTGAGGAGGTTGGCGACGGCGGAATGGCCATTCGCACGTTTTGAAGACGAACGACGGCGACGCGGCATGACGGTGTCGGGATGCTCGCAAACCCGAAGCCAAGGCACAAGGGCGCGGGCCGGTGAAGTCGAGCTTGCGATACTGACGCCATGAACGCCATCTTGCCTTTGCCGCCCGAACCGTCACTTCGAAATCCGCTGCCTGCTGTTCAAGCCCCGCAGTGGCAAACCCTGCTGGTGGCCAGCGTCAACACGCTGAACCTGGCGCTGCCGGGCCAGCTGTTCTACGCCGGGCAAGACCCCTACGACGAGCGCGAGCACGAACGCAAGGTCAACTGGCTGGGCGGTATGGTGGCGCGCCTGGGAGCCGATGTTTTTGGCTTCCAGGAGGTCTGGCATGAAGCCGCGCTGAAAGCCGTGGTGGCGCGCAGTGGCATCCATCTGAATGCGGTGCTGGCCCCTGGCGCAGAGTCTGGAGCCACGGGCACACCACGGCTGGGCCTGGCCACCCGGCTGGCGGTGGAGCAGGTCGAATCGCTGGCCGACTTTGCACCGCAAGAACACATCCACGTTCCGGAGTTGGGCGTCTACACGCGCTTCGAACGCCCGGTGCTGCACGCCCGCCTGCGCACCCATCAAGGCACACCGTTGCATGTGTTGGTGGTGCACCTGAAGAGCAAACGGCCCAAGTACCTGCAAGACGCGCAGGGGCAGGTGCTGGAAGACCGGGACGACCCCAACGTCACCGCACGCGCCACCCTGCGCAGCCTGCTGATGCGCGCCGCCGAAGCCGCCGCGCTGCGCCGCGTGGTGGTCGACATCACCAGCCGCCGGGGCAGTTATGCCGCCACCGGAGGTGAGCCCCTGGTGCTGCTGGGCGACATGAACGACGGCCCGCACAGCGTGACCAGCCAGATGATTGCCGCCACCCAGGCGGTGGCCTACGACCGCGGCGCGCGCGACGTGGCGCTGTACCACGCCTGGGACGTGGCGACCGAACCCGCGCTCAAGCGCGACATGGCCTATTCCCACGTGCACCAGGGCTGGCCTGAACTGTTGGACCAGATCTGGGTCAGCGAGGAGTTTGTAGCCACGTCCAAATTCTCAAGTGGCGACGTGCGCCGGGTCGAAGTCTTCAACGACCACCTGCACGAAAGCCGCGAACGCTGGCGCAGCGACCACGGCTTCGTGCGCGCGCTGCTGCGGCTGCGCGGCGCCTGAAGCCCTGCGGCGAACTGGGAACACACGATGTCCGAATCCGCGCCCAACCCCCTGCCGCTGGCCGGCATCCGGGTCGTCGAGTTCACGCACATGGTGATGGGCCCGACGTGCGGCATGATCCTGGCCGACCTGGGCGCCGAGGTGATCAAGGTTGAGCCCATCGCGGGCGACAGCACACGCCGGCTGCTGGGCAGCGGCGCCGGCTTCTTTGCGATGTTCAACCGCAACAAACAAAGCCTGGCGGTCGACGTGAAGCACCCGCGCGGGCTGGAGATCGTGCTCAAGCTGATCGCAGGCGCCGACATCTTCAGCGAAAACTTCAAGGCCGGCACGATGGACGGATTGGGCCTGGGCGTGGCGACGCTGAGCAAACTCAACCCGCGCTTGATCCAGGTCTCGCACAAAGGCTTTTTGCCCGGCCCCTACGAACACCGCACCGCGCTGGACGAGGTGGTGCAGATGATGGGCGGCCTGGCCTACATGACCGGACCCGAAGGCCGCCCCTTGCGCGCCGGCACCAGCGTCAACGACATCATGGGCGGCATGTTTGGCGCCATCGGTGCGCTGGCGGCGCTGCAGCAGCGCGACCGCGCCGTGGGCGGCACCGGGCGCGGGCACCAGGTCAGCAGCGCGCTGTTCGAGAACAACGTGCTGTTGGTGGCCCAGCACATGCTGCAATTCGCGGTGACCGGCCAGCCCGCGG
>JANMHH010000330.1:0-32115 GCA_031375065.1 Rubrivivax sp.
CTGCCGTCCTTGTCGACGCCCAGGATGCCGATGTGGCCGCTGTGGTGGTGGCCGCAGCTGTTGATGCAGCCGCTGATGTGCAGGTCGATGTCGCCGATGTCGTGCAACTCGTCCAGGTCGTCAAAGCGCTCGGTGATGGCCGCGGCGATCGGGATGCTGCGCGCGTTGGCCAAGGCGCACAGATCGCCACCGGGGCAGGCGATCATGTCGGTCAGCAGACCGATGTTGGGCGTGGCAAAACCGCCTTCGCGCGCCGCCAGCCACAGCGCGCGCAGGTCGGCGGCCTGCACCCAAGGCAAGAGCAGGTTCTGCTCGTGGGTGACGCGCAGTTCGCCCAGTGAAAAACGGTCGGCCAATTCGGCTGCGCCCAGCATCTGCTCGGCCGTCACGTCGCCAGGTGGCAGACCGGCTCGCTTCAGGCTCAAGGTCACGGCCCGATAGCCAGGAACGCGGTGGGCTTGCACGTTGCGGCCCAGCCAGCGTGAATAGGCTGGCAAGACATCTGCGGCAGGGCTCTCGGCTTGGCTGATCCTCAGCGAAGGTGGTTGCGGGAAGCTGGCCAACACTCGTTCCAGTTCGGCCTGCGCAATCAGCGGCGTGGCCGGGTCGGCCATCAGCGCGGCAAATTCGGCGTTGACCGCGTCCACGAAGCGCTGGCCTTCGGCCTTGACCAGAATCTTGATGCGCGCCTTGTACAGGTTGTCGCGCCGGCCGTAGAGGTTGTAGACCCGCACCACAGCTTCGATGTAGACCAGGATCTGTTGCCAAGGCACAAAGGTGTTGAACTCGCTGGCGATGACCGGTGTGCGGCCCATGCCGCCGCCCACGGCAACGCGAAAGCCCACCTCGCCGGCGTCGTTCTTGCGCAGCGTCAGGCCGATGTCGTGCCAGTCGGTGGCGGCGCGGTCCTCGCGTGCGCCCGTGACCGCGATCTTGAACTTGCGCGGCAGGAACGCAAACTCGGGGTGCAGCGTGCTCCACTGGCGCAGTATTTCGCAGTAGGGGCGCGGGTCGACCACCTCGTCAGGGGCGATGCCGGCCAGCGAGTCGGTGGTGATGTTGCGGATGCAGTTGCCGCTGGTCTGGATACCGTGCATGTCCACGTCGGCCAGCATGTCCATCACGTCGGCGCTGCGTTCCAGGGCAATCCAGTTGAACTGCAGGTTTTGCCGGGTGGTGAAGTGACCGAAGCCGCCGCGCTGCTGGGCTGTACCGGCGTCTTGCAGATCGAACTCACACGCAATGCGGGCCAATTGGCGCAGCTGGCGGCTGCTCAGTTCACCGTAAGGCACCGCCACCCGCAGCATCGGTGCGTGGCGCTGCACGTACCAGCCGTTTTGCAAACGCCAGGGGCGGAACTCTTCGCCGGACAGTTGGCCGCTCAGGTGGCGGGTCAGTTGATCTCGGTACTGCGCCGCGCGGGCGTGGACAAACTGGCGGTCAGATGGGGTGTAGGCGTACATCGTTGTTTTTCAATCAGGGGTTTCAGGCCAGGACCTTGATGCCGGCGCCGACCAGCGAGACACACAGCACGCCGCGCACCAGACGTTCGGGCATGCTTTGGGTCAGTCGGGCGCCCAGCCAGATGCCGGGCAGGGAGCCCAGCAGCAGGGCCGCCAGCAGGGCCCAGTTCACATTCCCGAGGGTGGCGTGGCCGATGCCGGCCACCAGGGTCAGCGGCACGGCGTGGGCGATGTCGGTGCCAACGATGCGGTGCGCCTTCAGGCGTGGATAGAGCAGCAGCAGCAGCGTTGCACCGATGGCGCCGGCGCCAATGCTGCTGAGCGACACCAACACCCCCAGCAGCACGCCGGACGCCACGGTCAGCACATCGCGGCGGTGACCCGTCAAGGCCTGCTCCAGGCGCAGGCCCAAGCGATTCCACAAGGGCTTGCAGGCCACCGAAGCAGCGGTCAGCAAGAGCGCAATGCCCAAGGCCACGGTCAGTGCGCCACCCCAGGCCTTGTCGATGCCGCTCCAGTGCATCCAGCCGATCGTGGCCACCGTGGCCGGCAGGCTGCCCGTCAGCAACAAGCCTGTGATGCGGTAGTCCACATGCCCCATGCGGTGGTGAGCCCAGCTGCCGCCGACCTTGGTCAGCGCCGCAAACCACAGGTCGGTGCCGATGGCGACTGCGGGGGCCAGGCCAAAAACGCCCATCAACAAGGGCGTCATCAGCGAGCCGCCGCCAACGCCGGTCAAACCGACGATGGCGCCAACGCCAAAACCACTGAGAACCGCAAGCCCATCCATCTGCACAAGTCCACGGCAGAGCGGGAGCTCGGCCAACGGGCTGGACTCTAGAAAGAAGTTGTTATTCCTGGAACTACACAATAGTTGATTGCTTATATCCTGTTCGGTATATAAAAGGGCGTTTTGCCTGCCTGCCTAAAATCTGGCGATGCCTATCCACCCCACAACAGACCTTCTGTCGCGGCGACGCGTGCTGCTGCTGGCTACTGGGGCCTTGTTGTCCGCGTGCCAGTCGAAGCCCCTTCAGCCCGCGACACCCGCAGTCCCCGCCGCGACTCCACCACCCCCTGCCGCCGCGGCCAGCGCGCCAGTGCCCGTGACCGTGGCCGTGCCCAAACGCCCACCCAAACTGGGTCTGGCGCTGGGCGGGGGCGCGGCGCGGGGCTTTGCACACATCGGTGTCATCCAGGTGCTGGAGGAGGCGGGCATTCGCCCCGACTTGGTGGTCGGCACCTCGGCTGGCAGTCTGGTCGCCGCGCTCTACGCCCACGGCAAAACCGGGGCCGAATTGGCCAACCTGGCGCTGACCATGGACGAGGGCACCATCACCGACTGGGCTTTCCCTGGGCGCGGGCTGATCCGCGGCGATGCGCTGGCCCGCTATGTGCGCGAACAGACCGGCGGCAAGCCGATCGAGCAGATGAAGCTGCGCCTGGGCATCGTGGCCACCGACCTGGACAGCGGCGCCGGAGTGCTCTTCGAACGCGGCGACACGGGCCAGGCGGTCCGAGCGTCCAGCTCCGTACCGGCTGTCTTTCTGCCGGTGAAGATCGGCGACCGCGAATACGTCGACGGTGGCCTGGTATCACCCGTGCCGGTGCGTTACGCCCGCCAGATGGGCGCCGAGATGGTGCTGGCGGTGGACATTTCGTCGCCGCCCGATGGCGCCGCCACCGACGGCACCATGCGCCTGCTGCTGCAGACCTTTGCCATCATGGGCAAAAGCATCAACCGCTTCGAATTGCTGGGCGCCGACGTGGTGCTGCGCCCGGCTTTGGTGGGCGTGAGCAGCGCTGATTTCACGTCAAGGGTACGGGCCATCCGCTCGGGCCGCGAAATGGCCACCGCGATGCTGCCCGAGATCAAGGCCAAGCTGGCAGCTTTGGCCCGCTGAGCCTGCGACAGCGCCCCATCCGGGCAAAAAAATGCGGTCCAGCCGGCTGACTGGACCGCAATGCACCTTGGACGGGGTGCTGAGGAGAATGACTTTCCATGAACAACTGCGCTGCCCGGCTGAGCGGCGCAGGTCTGATGGAGCGCCGGCCGGTCAAAAAGTTCAGGCCATCGTCGACAAACGTCCTCAGACGTGAACAAACTGGCAACCAACCTCGGCTCTTCAGGGGCAACCCGGTCGGGCCATGAAAAAGGCGCCTCGAAAGGCGCCTTGGATGTTGATCCCGCTTAGCGGTTGGCCGTCGAGGCGGGGGCCGCTGAACGGCACCCCAGGACAGCCCGCTGGCGTGATCAGGAAGCGCGACGGGCCTTGGCAGCGCTCTTGGTGGCGCTGACGGCGGTGTTGGTCATGGCCGTGAAGTTGGCTTCAGCCACTTCGGTGGCTTGCTTGGCGGCCTTTTGGGCGCTTTCGAAAGCGTTGTTGGCAGCGGCAACAGCCGACTTCACCAGCGCCACGGCGCTTTCGGTGCCAGCGGGCGCGTTCTTGACGGCGTTGTCGACCAGGGCCAGCACCTTCTTCTGGCTCTCAGCCACATTGGCTTCAGCGGTCTTGGTGAACTCGGCGGTGGCGCCGGCCATGATGTCGTACAGGTGACGGCTGTAAGCAGCGGCCTTTTCGGCAGCGGGCTGCAGCAGGCCGGCTTGCAGGGCCAGCAGTTCTTGCGCGTCCTTGATCGACAGGGCGGCCGTGGTGGTCTCGGCGGCTTCGGTCAACGAGGTCCTGGCGACTTGCAGGTTCAGTTCAACCAGCTTCTCGACGCCTTCGAAGGCCTTGGCGGTCATGCCGAACAGGGTTTCGACAGCGGCTTTTTGAGCGGCAACAAATTGGTCAGCGGTGAAAGTGGTGGTCATAGCGATCTCCAATGAAGGTTGAGGTGAGGACTGATGAAAGCCTTGCCGCGCTGCTTCTGGATGTTTGCTGCGCTGCAACATGAAACGAAGTATAGGGTTCTCCCGCGCCCTTGCAAGCCTTTTTTGCTGCAACGCAACATATTAGGGGGCCGTTTCTAGAATCGCGCCCGTGCTCGCCTTCCATTCCGACCAGTTTGTCTTGCCGTTGCCTGCGGGCCACCCGTTCCCGATGACCAAGTACCGCCTGTTGCGCGAGGCGGTCGAAGGCACCTTGCCGGGCGTGCGCGTGACCGAAGCGGTGCCGGCCACCGACGGCGAATTGGCCCTGGCCCACGACCCCGAGTGGATCCACGCGGTCAGCACCGGCTGCACATCGCCAGCCCAGCAGCGCGAAATCGGCTTTCCGTGGAGCGAACGCATGGCCGAGCGCGCGCGCCGTTCGGTGGGCGCCACCATCGGTGCTGCCCGCGCCGCCTTGCTGCAGGGCGAGGGTGTGGCCGCCAACCTGGCGGGCGGCACGCACCACGCCTATGCCCACAAGGGATCGGGCTACTGCGTCTTCAACGACGTGGCGGTGGCCGCGCGTTTGATGCAGGCCGAGTGGCATCGCCACCACCGCCAGCTCCTGCGCGTGCTGGTGGTCGACCTGGACGTGCACCAGGGCAATGGCACGGCATCGATCTTCAAGGACGACCCCACGGTGTTCACCTTGTCGCTGCACGGCGCCAAGAACTTCCCGTTTCGCAAGGAAGCCAGCGACCTGGACGTGGAACTGCCCGACGGCTGCGCCGACGGCGCCTATCTGGCCGCACTCGACGCAGCGCTGGAGCAAACCTGGCGGCAACACGCAGGCGGTCTGCCCGGACTGGCCTTTTACCTGGCCGGCGCCGACCCGCATGAAAACGACCGCCTGGGCCGCCTGAAGATCAGCAGCGAAGGCCTGGCCGAACGCGACCGACGGGTGCTGGGCGCGTTGCGCGACCGGCGCATTCCGGTGGCTTTGTCGATGGCCGGCGGCTATGGCCGCGACCTGAACACCACGGTGGAGGTTCAACGCCAAACCCTGAGCGTGGCACTGCAGTCGTGGCAACTCTGGAAGCCCGTGGCGGCGATGGAACAATCGCTGGAGTGAGCAGCGTCTGTGCCAGCGCCCTGCGCGCAGCCCTGCAGAACCCGACCCCAAGGAAACCATGATTCCCGAGCCGAAGATCACGCCAGAAACCACCGCTGCAGTCGACAGCGCCATCACCTCGCGCCGTTCGATGCGCGCGTTTTTGCCCACGCCGGTGCCACGCGCCACCATCGAAGACATCCTGTCGGTGGCGTCGCGTGCGCCGTCGGGCACCAACACGCAACCCTGGGCTGTGCACGTGCTGACCGGCGCCGCCAAAGCGGCCCTGTCCAAGGACATTCGCGCGGCCTTCGACAACCCTGAAGAGCGCGCCAAGCACACCGAAGCCTATGCCTACTACCCCACGCAGTGGCAAAGCCCCTACATCGACCGCCGGCGCAAGGTGGGCTGGGACCTCTACAGCCTGCTGGGCATTGGCAAGGCCGACAAACAACGCATGCACGAACAGCACGCGCGCAACTACAACTTCTTCGACGCGCCGGTGGGCCTGATGTTCACCATCGACAGCGTCATGCAGCAGGGCAGCTGGCTGGACTACGGCATGTTCCTGCAAAACGTGATGGTGGCGGCGCGCGCGCGTGGTTTGCACACCTGCCCGCAAGCAGCGTTCACGCAGTTTCACCGCATCATCGCCCGTCACCTGGCGTTGCCCGAAGGGCAAACGCTGGTTTGCGGCATGTCCTTGGGCTACGCCGACACGGACGCGGTCGAGAACACCTTGGTCACCGAACGGGAGTCCGTATCCGGGTTTGTCCGGTTCCTGGAGTAGCTGCGCTTTCAGTCTCGTCTCAGCCAGCGCTACCTAGAATCCACAGCGCTAAAAAGGACTTTGATGAAGCTGAAAACATGGCTGATGGCAGCGCTGACCGCTGGCGTTCCGGGTTGGGCCCTTGCCGCCAGTGACACGGCGTTTGCTGGCCCCACCCTGGGGCCAGTGCCCTTGGAGTTTGTCTTTTTCGCTTGCGTGCTGGCGGGCGTGGCCTTCTTCCACCACAGCACGCTGCGCATCGCCGTGGGCGGCGCGATTTTCATCGGCATCTACAAGGTCCTGTTTTCGCCCTTCAAGCTGGGCTCTGGTCTGATGGGGCTGGTCGGCCACCTGGGCCACGAGTGGGTGATCCTGATCAACCTGCTGCTTTTGCTGCTGGGCTTTGCGCTGCTGGCCGACCTGTTCGAGAAAAGCGAAGTGCCGGCCATGCTGCCGCGGTTCATGCCCGACGACTGGAAGGGCTGCTTTGTGTTGCTGGCGTTGATCTTTGTGTTGAGCAGCTTTTTGGACAACATCGCCGCCGCCATGATTGGCGGGGCCGTGGCCAACACGGTGTTCCGAGGCCGGGTACACATTGGTTACCTGGCGGCCATCGTGGCAGCGTCCAACGCGGGTGGCGCCGGCAGTGTGGTGGGCGACACCACGACCACCATGATGTGGATCGCTGGCGTGCATCCGTTTGAAGTTCTGGAGGCCTTCATCGCTGCCAGCGTGGCCCTGGTGGTGTTTGGCATACCGGCTTCGTTTCAGCAGCATGGTTACCAGCCGATCCAGAAAGATGCCGACCCCAACGTCCACATCGACTGGACACGCGTCGGCATCGTGGCTTTCATTCTGGTGTCGGCCATCACGGTCAACGTGGTTGTCAACACGCGCTTCAACGCAGTGGCCGACACCTTTCCGTTTCTCGGCGCGGCGGTTTGGCTCGCCATCCTGCTTTGCACGGTGCTGCGAACCCCCAACTGGAGCCTTTTGCCGGGCGCTGCCAAAGGGTCCGTCTTTCTGCTGTCGTTGGTGCTGTGTGCGTCAATGATGCCGGTTGAAGAGTTGCCCAAGGCGTCCTGGCAAACGGCCTTTGCGCTGGGCTTCACCTCGGCCGTTTTTGACAACATCCCGCTGACAGCGTTGGCGCTGAAACAGGGTGGCTACGACTGGGGCTTCCTGGCCTATGCGGTGGGCTTTGGCGGTTCCATGATCTGGTTTGGTTCTTCAGCCGGAGTGGCGCTGTCCAACATGTTCCCGCAGGCCCGCTCGGTCGGGCAGTGGCTGCGCCATGGCTGGCATGTGGCAGTGGCCTACGTGGTGGGCTTCATGGTGATGCTGTTCCTGATTGGGTTCAACCCCGGCTCTACGCTGCGTGGCAGCGTCACTGCTGCACCCGTTGGCGTCACCGCACCCGTGGCACCCAGCAAATGAGCGCCATCCTGGCATCCAGCCGCACCGGCCGCAGACGCCGGGCGATCGGTTCCCTTTCCAAAGGCCCGCGATGAGTCGCCCCCAAGTCCTTGTCGCCCGCGCCGTGTTCCCGGATGTCTTGGCTCGACTGGGGCAGCATTTTGACGTTGATGGCAACCCGACTGACCAGATCTACAGCAAGCCAGAACTGATCGCCCGCCTGCAGGGCAAGCAAGGTGCCTTCACCGCGGGCAGCGACCGCATCGACGCCGAAGTGCTGGCAGCCTGCCCGCAGCTGCGGGTGGTGGCCAACATGGCGGTGGGCTACAACAACTTCGACATCCCGGCCTGCACGGCCGCTGGCGTGCTGGCCACCAACACGCCCGACGTGTTGACCGAGACCACCGCCGACTTCGGCTTTGCGCTGATGATGGCTGCGGCCCGCCGCATGGCCGAGAGCGAACACTTCTTGCGCCGTGGCGAGTGGACAAAATGGGCCTATGACATGTTCACCGGCAGCGACATCCACGGCGCCACACTGGGCATCCTGGGCATGGGCCGCATCGGGCAGGGCATTGCGCGGCGCGGCGCGCTCGGGTTTGGCATGAAGGTGCTCTATCACAACCGCAGCCGACTCAGCGCCGAGCAAGAAGGCCCGATCGGCGCTCGCTACGTCGACAAGGCCACGCTGCTGAAAGAGGCCGACCACCTGGTGCTGGTGCTGCCCTACAGCCCGCAGAGCCATCACAGCATCGGTGCGGCCGAGCTGGCGTTGATGAAGTCCACTGCCACGCTCACCAACGTGGCGCGCGGCGGCATCGTCGACGACGCCGCGCTGGCGGTGGCGCTGCGTGAAGGGCGCATCGCCGCCGCCGCGCTGGACGTCTTCGAAGGCGAGCCGACCGTGCACCCCGCGCTGCTGACCCTGCCCAACGTCGTGCTCACGCCGCACATCGCGAGCGCCAGCGTAGCCACGCGCCGCGCCATGGCCGACCTGGCGGCCGACAACCTGATCGCCGCGCTGACGGGCGGCACCGCGCCCACGCCCATCAACCCCGAGGTGCTGCCGCGTCTGCGGCCCGCCGTGGCGTGAACAACCGCGCGCCGCGCACCGAGTACGCGCGGCGCATGCACCGCGTGCAGGCCCACATCGATCAGCACCTGGGCGACGCGCTGGTGTTGGATGACTTGGCCCAAGTGGCGCACTTCTCGCCGTTTCACTTTCACCGGCTGTTTACGGTCTGGATGGGCGAGACACTGGGCGACTACCTGCGCCGGCGCCGCCTGGAGGTGGCCGCGCTGCGCCTGCTGTCGCAGCCGCGCACGCCTGTGCTGCACATCGCGCTGATGGTGGGCTTTGGCTCGGGCGAGGCCTTTGCGCATGCTTTCAAGGGCCGATTCGGCTGCAGCGCCAGCCACTGGCGGCGGCAGAAGGCGTCCGAGCGGCAGCTTCGTCAACTGCAACTGCGCAAGCTCGATCAGGCGCCGCGCAAGCCGGATCAGGACACTGCGGCGCCAGGCGCAGAGCATGGCGCTGCCGATCCTGGCCTTGTGGAGCAAAGAATGAACGTCACCGTCACTGAACGTCCGCCCGTGCGTGTGGTCTACATGCGCCATGTCGGCCCTTACGGCCCGGCCGTGGCCGCTTTCTGGCAACAGAAGTTCTACCCCTACGCCGCGCAGCACGGCCTTACCGGACGGCCCTGCTACGGGATCAGCCACGACGACCCGGACATCACCGCGCCCGAGAGGTGCCGCTTCGACATCTGCACCGAGGTCGATGGCGCTTTCAAGCCCAGCGGCGAAGCGCTGGTCACCACCATCCCGGGTGGCCGCTACGCCATGCTGCCGTTTAAGGGCACACCGCAGACCATCCACGCCGCTTGGGCAGCCCTGATGCGCGACTGGCTGCCCGCCAGCGGCTGGCAGCTCGATGGCCGCCCCACCTTCGAGTACTACCCGCCCGGCGCCGAGTACGACAACGCGACGGGCACCTTCGAATGTCAGATCGTGATTCCGCTGGCGCCTTTGTAGACCTTGCGGCCCCGGCCGGGGGCCGACTTCAGCAGCACCGGGCTGTCACAATCTGCCGGTGCCTGACTGGATGCCCCTTTCGCAGATTGCGCTGATCGCACTGCTGCTGTTGAACTTGCTGGTGGTGCTGTGGCTGACGCTGCGGCCCCGCGACGGCGGCTCGCACAAAGACATCGAACGCCTGGAGCGCGAACTGCGCGACGAGCTGGGCCGCCAGGGGCAGGGCACGCGCAGCGACCTGTCGTCCTTCCAGCGGATGCTGCTGGCGCAAAGCGGCGATGTGGCGCGCACGCAAAACGAGCAGATCGACAGCTTTCGCGGTCAGTTGGCCAGCACCCAGCAGGTGGTCAGCGACGCGCTGGCCCAGGCCACGCGGGCGTTGTCGACGCAGTCGCAGGCCTCGCGCGAGGCACAAGACGCCGCGCTGCGCCGCTTTGGTGATGGCATTGGCGAACAGCTTCGGCTGTTGTCCGAGTCCAACGACCGCCGCCAGACTGAAATGCGCCAGGCCGTGGAAACGCGGTTGGCCGCGCTGCAGGACGGCAACGAGAAGAAGCTCGAGCAGATGCGCGCCACCGTCGACGAGAAGCTGCACGCCACGCTGGAACAGCGCCTGGGCGAAAGTTTCAAGCAGGTAGCCGACCGCCTGGAGGCCGTGCACCAGGGCCTGGGCGAGATGCAGAGCCTGGCGCGCGACGTGGGCAGCCTGAACCGTCTGCTGAACAACGTGAAGACCCGCGGCATTTTCGGCGAGACGCAGCTGGCCGGTCTGCTGGAACAGGTCTTCACGCCCGAGCAGTACGCCGCCAACGTGGCCACCGTGCCGGGCAGCAACGAACGCGTCGAGTTTGCGATCCGCCTGCCGGGCCAGCGCAGCGACGGCGTGCCGCTGTGGCTGCCCATCGACGCCAAGTTTCCGCGCGAAGACTACGAGCGGCTGCTCGATGCCCAAGAACGTGCCGACCCGCTGGCCGTCGACGTGGCGGCCAAGGCCATCGAAACCCAGTTGCGCAAAGAGGCGCGCACCATCCGCGACAAGTACGTGTCGCCGCCACACACCACCGACTTCGGCATCCTCTTCGTGCCCATCGAGGGCCTGTACGCCGAAGCGCTGCGCCGCCCCGGCTTGCTGGAAGCGCTGCAGCGAGAGTTCAAGGTGATGCTGGTCGGCCCCACGACTTTGCTGGCCACGCTGACCAGCCTGCAGATGGGCTTTCGCACGCTGGCGTTGGAAAAGCGCTCGGCCGAGGTCTGGGAGGTGCTGGGCGCGGTGAAGACCGAGTTCAACAAGTTCGGCGACATCCTGGCCAAGACCAAGAAGAAGCTGGCCGAGGCCAGCGACACGATCGATCTGGCCAGCGTGCGCACGCGCGCGATGGAGCGCCGCCTGCGCGCCGTGGAATCGCTGCCCGATTCACGCACCGCCGAGCTGCTGCCCGGTTTGAACGCCCCCGCAGAAGAAGATGCTGGCGAAGAACAGTCTAAGGAAGAACGCAAAGAGGCCGGCAAGGACATGAGCCAGGACCACGGGACGGACATGGGCAAGGACCACCCCAAGGATGAGCGGGATGCCTGAACCCAGCGGTGCTGCGCCAGGCGCCGGGGCGGGATCGGGCAAGGTGTTGGTGGCGCTGATCGTGGGCCAGTTGGGCATGCACTCGGCCATGGCCGGGCTTCGCATGGCGGCGCCGCTGCAAGCGCTTCGAGAAGGCTACAGCGCTTGGTCGGTCGGCCTGTTGCTGGCCTTGTTTGCGGCTGCACCGGTGCTCAGCGCGCTGTATGCAGGCCGCTTGGCTGACCGGCTCGGTTACCACCGGCCGGTGTACCTGGCGGTGTCGCTGACCGCGCTGGGCCTGGCTCTGGCGGTGTTTTCGACCCAGGCGCAGGGTCATTTGCACTTCGCTCTGCTGTGCCTGGCGGCCATGGCTTCCGGTGCTGGGGCCAACATTGGCATGCTGACGATCCAGCGAACCGCGGGTTCAACGGCGCGAGACAGCACCGAGCGGGTGCGCATCTTCAGCTGGCTGGGTGTGGCGCCACCGTTCAGCAACGTCATCGGTGCCGTGTCGGCCGGTTTCATGATCGATGGCTTCGGTTTTGCCGCCGCCTACCTTCTGCTGCTGATGATGCCGATCGCGACCTTGCTCACCGCCCGCCAGGTGCCTGTGCAACCCAGTCGTCCGGCCATCGCGGCGCCGCCTTCCCAGACGGCATGGGACCTGTTTCGCCTGCCCGGCTTCAAGCGGCTGCTGGCGGTGAACTGGCTGCTGTCGATGTGCTGGGACGTGCACGCCTTTGCGGTGCCCGTGTTGGGATTCGAGCGCGGTTTCAGCGCGGGCACCATTGGCTTGATTTCGGGTGCGTTCACCTTGTCCGTCACACTCGTGCGGATGTTGATTCCTGCCCTGGCCCACCGCCTGGACGAGCGACGCGTGCTGCGCTGGGCCATGGCCGGTACGGGTCTGGTGTTTGTGCTTTACCCACTGGCACCCAACGCTTGGTTGATGGCCGCCTGCGCGGCCCTGCTGGGCGTGACCTTGGGTTCGGTGCAGCCCATGGTGATGTCGATGCTGCACCACGTGACGCCAAACCATCGGCACGGCGAAGCCTTGGCCCTGCGGTCGATGGCCATCAACCTGTCCAGCACTGCGCTGCCGCTGGTGTTTGGTGCCACCAGTGCGGTGCTGGGCGCCGCCGTGCTGTTCTGGGCCGTGGGCGCGGCAGTGGGCCTGGGCTCGACGCTGGTGCGCCGCCTGCCGCCCGTCAGTTAGAAGCGGATGCTGCCTGGCGCAGGCGGTTCTACGGTGGCTTGCGCCGGGGCGCCTTGCGACACCGGCGGCGCTGCGGGCGCTCGGGCCGGCGGTGCTGCCCGCTCGGTCAAGGGTGTGACTTCGGCCTGCAGCCAATTGCGCGGCAGCTTGTTTTCACGCGGGTAGCCGGCCACGTCCAGGTAGGCCGTCCAGTCGGTTTCGGACAAGCCGCGCAAGGGCTGCGCGCCAATCGACAACGCGGGCAAGGTTCGCCCACCGACCAGGCGTTCCAGCGCGGCCGCATCGTCTTCGGTGATGACACGACGCTCGCTGTAGGGCACGCCGCGCTGCTGCAACAGTTTGCGGCCGGTGTCGCAAGGCGCGCAGTCGGTGCCGGTGTACAGCGTGACGGGGTGGCGCTGAACCGCCGTGCGCAGCTCGGCAGGCAAGGTGGCTTCGGCCGCACTGGGCGCTTTGGCGCCGCTGCGGGCCATGCTGGTGACCTTGACGTTGGAGGTCAAGGGCGGCCTGTCGGTGTAGGTGACGCTGCCGTCGGGACCCACCAGCTTGTACTGCGCCGCGGCCTGCCCGCAAACCAAGGCCAGCGCCAAGCCACCGAGCGAGGTCAAACGAGCAAAGGGCTTGATCATGGAGCGGTGCCTTTCAGGCGGGACGGACAACGATGAGTCGCTAGGTCACGCAATCTAACCGACCCGCAGGCTGGACTCAAGACAAGCCTTGGTGGCGCAACAACGCGTCCAGCTGGGGTTCGCGACCGCGAAAGGCGCGAAAGCTCTCCAGGGCGGGGCGGCTGCCGCCAACTTCGAGGATTTCCTCACGGAAGCGCTGGCCGGTTGCAGCGTCCATCACGCCCGCTTCTTCAAAGGCCGCAAATGCATCGGCCGACAACACCTGTGCCCAGGCGTAGCCGTAATAGCCCGCGGCGTAACCGCCGTCAAAGAGGTGCGTGAAACTGGTGGCGTAGCGCGCAAATGGCGGCGCGGGTACGGGTTGGACTTCGGCGCAAACTTCGTCGGCCACCTGCTGGGCGCGGGCGCGGGCCTCAGGCTCGGCATGCAAGCGCATGTCAAACAGCGCGTACTCGCATTGCCTGAGCAGCGCCAGCGCCGTTTGAAAGTGGCGCGCCGCCAGCATGCGCTCGAACAGCTCGCGTGGCAGGGCTTGGCCCGTGTCGACGTGAGCCGTCAGGCTTTGCAGCACCGACCACTCCCAACAGAAGTTTTCCATGAACTGGCTGGGCAGTTCAACGGCATCGCTTTCGACCCCGGCGATGCCCGCCACCGCCAGGTCTTCGACCTGCGTCAACAGGTGATGCAGGCCGTGGCCGAACTCGTGGAACAGCGTGATCACGTTGTCGTGTGACAGCAGCGCGGGCCGCCCACCCACCGGCGGCGCAAAGTTGCAGACCAGGTGCGCCAGCGGCTCTTGCAAAGGGCCTTCCGGGCGCCGCCAGCGGCTGCGGCAGCCGTCCATCCAGGCGCCGGCCTGCTTGCCCTCGCGGGCGTGCAGGTCCAGGTAGAAGCCCGCCACGGGCTGGTCAGCGCGCCAGACGCGGAAGAAGCGAACGCTGTCGTGCCAGACCGGCGCTGCTTCAGCGCGAATCGACACGTGGAACAGCGATTCGATCAACTGGAAAAGGCCCTGCAGCACGCGCGGTTCGGTGAAGTACTGACGCACCTCTTCGCTGCTGAAGGCGTAGTGCGCCTGTTTGAGCTTTTCCGAGGCAAAGGCGCGGTCCCAGGCTTGCAAGTCCGTCAGACCCAGCTGCTCCCGCGCAAACTGCGCCAGGGCAGCCAGCTCTTGCTGGGCGTAAGGGCGGGCACGGGCCGCCAGATCGCGCACAAACGCCAACACGGCGGCCGGCGAGCCGGCCATGTTGTCCACCATGGCCAGGTGCGCATAGGTCTCAAAGCCCAGCAGCCGGGCTTCTTCCAGCCGCAGTTCAAGCAGTTCCTGCACCGCGGCCGTGTTGTCCAGTTCGGCGGGGCCAAACTCGCTGGCCCGGGTGACGTAGGCGCGGTAGAGCTGGTAGCGCAGGTCGCGGTCGAGCGCATGCGTCATCACCGGCAGGTAGCACGGCGCCCGCAGCGTCAGCTTGTAGCCATCACGCTGCTCGGCAAGGGCCGCGGCGCGTGTGGCCTGGCGCACGTCTTCGGGCACGCCTTGCATTTGTGATTCGCTGGCCCAAAACGCAAAAGCGTCGGTGGCGTCCAGCACCCGTTGGCCATAAGCCTGCGACAACGCACCGGCCCGCTCCTGGATGCTGGCGTAGCGCTCGCGTGCTGCGCCCTGCAGTTCAGCGCCGCCCAGCACAAAGTCACGCAGCGCGTTGCTGACCACCCGGCGTCGGGCCGGCGAAAGCAATGGCCCTTGGCTGGCCGAGACGGCTTTGTACTTGGCGTAAAGCCTCTCGTCGGCGCCCATGCGGGTGCTGAAGTCGATGATGCGGCCCAGGTTGTGGCTGTGTTCGGCGCGCATTTCAGGCGTGTCTGCAACCCCTTGCAGGTGGGATACATGGCCCCAGGCGGTCATCAGCCGCTCGACGGGCACGTCGAGCAGCAGGGACAGCGTGTCGTAGTCGGCCTGCTGGTCGCTGGCCACCACGCGCTGCAGCGCCGCTTCGGCGTCGCTCAGCAAAACGTCCAGCGCTGGCGTGACGTGGGCGGCCTGGATGTGTGCGAAGGCGGTTTGGGGATTCGTTTCCAACAAAGGGTTCATTGCGCCTCCTGGGCTGCCTGCAGCGTGTTGACCAGCAGCATGGTGATGGTCATCGGGCCCACCCCACCGGGAACAGGGCTGATCCAACCGCTGTCACCCAAAGCCTGACGCACCGGCTCGAAGTCGACGTCACCGCAGAGCTTGCCATGTTCGTCCCGGTTGATGCCCACGTCGATGACGATGGCACCCGGTTTGACCATCTCTGCCGTCACCGTGTGGCGGCGCCCCACGGCCGCCACCACGATGTCGGCCTGTGCGGTGTGCCGGCCGATGTCGGGCGTGCCGCTGTGGCAGACCGTGACCGTGGCGTTGGCCTGCAGCAGCAGCAGCGCCATCGGCTTGCCCACGGTGTTGCTGCGGCCGATGACCACCGCGTGCCGGCCCTTGATGGGGACGCCGGTGCTCTCGATGAGTTTCATGCAACCGAACGGCGTGGCCGGCCGCAGACCCGGCAAACCGGCCATCAACTGGCCCGCGGAGTGAAGCGAAAAACCGTCGACGTCTTTCGCTGCGGCGATGGCGCCGATTACCGCTTGCGGGTCGATGTGCTTGGGCAAAGGCATCTGCACCAGGATGCCGTGGATGGACGGGTCGACGTTCAGCGCGGCAATGCGGGCCAGCAGTTCAAGCTGGGTCAGCGTGGCGGGGTAGCGCTCCAACACCGAGTGCAGGCCGTGATCGCCACAGGCCTTGACCTTGTTACGGACGTAAACGGCGCTGGCCGGGTCTTCGCCCACCAGGATCACGGCCAGGCCCGGTTGGCGCCCTTGGGCGGTCAGCACAGCGGCTTGCAGGCCAACCTGCTGGCGCATCTGTTCGGAGAGTGCTTTGCCGTCGATGATTTGTGCGGGCATGTCCAGAGAACTCGGTTGGAGCCGTCGTTGGGGGAGGGTCCCGCGGCGGGGTCTGAAAACAAGCAAGGCCGCTTTGCAGCGGCCTTGGCAAAAAAACGGTGGCAGTTTCAGACCTTGGTCTGCGCCCCCAAGGCGATCTTCAGCAGATCGGCCACGGTGTTGGCGTTGAGCTTTTCCATGATGTTGGCGCGGTGTGCCTCCACGGTCTTGATGCTGATGCCCAGGTCGTCGGCGATCTGCTTGTTCAGGCGCCCGGCGACGATGCGCTCCAGCACCTGGGCTTCGCGGGTGGTCAGGCGCGACAGCAGCGCGTCGCGGCTGGCCTGCTCCTGGTGGTGGCTGAAGGCGCTGCGGGCTTCGTCGAGCATCCGCTCCACCAGGCCCAGCAGCTCTTCTTCCTTGAAGGGCTTTTCGATGAAGTCCATCGCGCCTTTTTTCATCGTGGTCACCGCCATCGGCACGTCGCCATGGCCGGTGATGAAGACGATCGGCAGCGGGCTCTTGCGCTCCAGCAGCCGGTCTTGCAGTTCCAGGCCACTCATGCCGTCCATGCGGATGTCGGCGATCAGGCAGGCCACTTCGCGCGGGTCAAAGCGCGACAGAAAGGACTCGGATGAATCGAAGCACTTGACGCGGTAGTCCTTGCCCTCGAGCAACCACTGCAAGGAGTCGCGCACGGCTTCGTCGTCGTCAACAACGTAGACCGTGCCTTTTTTGGGGATCAGGCTCATGGGCTGGGGGTGCCTTGTCAAGCCGGCTTTTGGCTAAAGGCCGGCCGGTTGGGTGGTGGTGTGGATCTCGACCGTTGGGTCAGGCGAGGCCACGCTGGAGTCGGTTCGCTGGGGCAGTTCAACGGGCAAGGTGAACGAAAACCGACAGCCAACAATAAGGGTTGCATTGTAGAGGTTCTGTGCCCGCATCCGGCCGCGGTGCGACTCGACGATCGAGCGACAAAGACTCAGGCCAATGCCCAGCCCCTCGGCCTTGGTGGAAAAGAAGGCCTCGTACAAGCGGCCGATGACTTCGTCCTTCAGACCGGGCCCCATGTCGGTGACGCTGAACTCGATCACGCCGCCTTCTTCCGGTGTGTGCCGCGGCACCACCCGCAGTTCAATGTGGCGCCGGTTGGCTGGGAGCTCTGCACTGTCGATGGCTTCGGCCGCGTTCTTCAGCAGGTTCAGCACCACCTGTTCGATCAGGATCGGATCGCACATCAGGGTGGGCAGGCGCTGTGCGACGTAGCTGCGAATGGCCACGTTGCGGCGGCGCAGTTCGATGCCGGCCAGGTCCACCGCGTCGTCGATGATCTGCTTGGCCTGCGACGGCTGGCGCTGCGGTTCACTGCGCTTCACGAAAGCCCGGATGCGGCGAATGATCTGGCCGGCACGTTCGGCCTGGCGGGCGGTTTTTTCCAGCGCTGCGATCAGGTCGGCCTGCTCGATGGTCTCGGCCTTCACACGCGAGACCATGCCGTTGCAGTAGTTGGTGATGGCCGTCAGCGGCTGGTTGAGTTCGTGCGCCACGCTGGAAGCCATTTCGCCCATGGTCACCAGGCGGCTGGTGACCTGGGCTTTTTCGGCTTGTGCGGCGGACTGCTCTTCAGCACGCAGGCGCGCGGTGATGTCGGTGGCAATCAGCATCTGTGCCAGGCGGCCATCGGTCCATTGCAGGTAGCGGGCCCGCACGTCAAACCAGCGCTGCAGGCTGTCGACATAAACCTCGCGCGGGCTGGCACCGGCGCTGGCGTCGCTGAGTTCCTGGGTGGGCAGCCCCGACAGGTTGTCCACTTCTTCGTCGCGGTCGGCGTCAAAGGGCAGACCCACCGCACCGCCCGACATGGTTTGATGGCCGCGCGCGTCGCCGCCAAACCAGACCCGGTAGCTGCGGTTGGTGAAGAGCAGTTCGCCCTGCTGCACCGACAGCACCGACACCGAAGCGTCCAGCCCCTCCAGCACGGTGGTGAAGCGCTCGTGGCTGGCCGAGAGCTGGTCGCGGATGCGCTTGGACTCGGTGATGTTGGTCATGCTGGTCATCCAGCCGGTTTGCTGCCCTTTGGGGTCGATCAGCGGGCTGACGTACATGCGGGCGTCAAAGACCAGCCCGTCCTTGCGCTTGACCTTGACCTCGATGCCACCACTGGGGCTGCGGCCTTGCAGCTCCTGCTGCAACAGGCGGCCGTTTTCCTCGATGCGGTCGGGTGGCCAATAAGGGTAGGGTGGCAAGCGGCCCACCAGTTCCGAGGTGGCGTAGCCCGTCATCTGCCCAAAGGCGGCATTGACATAGCTGATGCGGCCCTCCATGTCCATCGCGCGCATGCCGGTGGGCATGGAGTTTTCCATCGCCCGGCGGAAGTTGGTCTCCTGCACCAACGCGCCCTGGATCTGGCTGCGCCGGCGCATGTGGCGCCAGGTGCCCAGCAGCATCCACACCGTCAACACCGACAGCGCCACCACCATCCAGAACAGCGTGTTGCTGATCAAGCCGATGCTGGTGCGCCAGCCCTGTCCGCGCAGCAGCAAACCGTTCAGCGCGGGCGTCAGCGGGGCGTCACTGAAGATCGGCGCGCGCCGCGCGGCCTGCCCGGGCAGGCTGGTGACCGTGGCCGCCAGGGTCTGCTGCTTCTCGTTGATGACCGACATCGTGTGGCGCTGCGAAACATCCGCCGGCACGAAGTGGCGCACCAGCGATTCCACCGAATACTCGACCACCAGCGCTCCGGCAAAGAGGCTTCTCTCGATCAAGGGCACGTGCAGCTGAAAGACGTAGGAGCCCGAGCCATCGGCAAAGGCGCGCGAATAGGCCGCCGTGCGGGTGTCGCGCGCCGCCTTGAAGGTGGTTTCCGATTCCGAGCTGCGGCCCTCGCGAGGCAACGTGGGTTCCAGGGCCACGCCGTTGCTGCCGGCGGGGTACATGAACGCCAGGTGGCTGGCGCGCGGTTTGCGCTGCGCGTCAACCCAAGTGATGTGGGTGATTTCGGCGCGCTCGCGGGCGAAGGCGGTGGCTTGACCGCCAAACTCATCGATGTCGATGTCCTTGGTGACCAACTCGCGCGCCATGCGCATCAGCGCTTCCTGGTTCTGGATCAGGCGCAGGCCGATTTGTTGCTGGGTGATTTCGGTATCACGTTTGACCGACTCTGTCTCGCGCTCGATTTCCTCGTTGCGCAGGTACCAGAAGGCGGAAATGATCGCCGCCAGGAAGAGCAGGACCGAGAGCAAGGGCCCCAGGGTCGCAAAGCGGTCCTGCCGCGCGGGGGTCTGGCTGCGCCACCAGCGTCCAAACAGTTGTTTGACGGCGGGCAGCGTGGCGCTCACGCGGGGTGGCGTCGGTGGGGTCGGAAGCATGCGCGGGATTATCCGTCGGCGGCCGTTTCCGCACTTTGTGTTTCACATCATGAAATCAATAGTCGCTATTTGAAATTTTGGCAAGATGTGACACACTCCGCCTCAATTTCCAAAAAGCATCCTTCAGGAGACAAGCATGTCCGCTCAGCAGCCGTCCACGCCGGTACTCAAAGCCACCGACACCGACACCCAGGAAACCCGTGAATGGCTGGACGCGCTGACCGCCGTCATCGGCAACGAAGGCGCTGAACGCGCGCACTTTTTGCTGGAACAGCTGCTGGAACACGCGCGCCAGAGCAGCATCGACATGCCGTTTTCGGCCAACACCGGCTACGTCAACACCATCGAGCCGGCCGATGAGGCGCACAGCCCCGGCAACCTGGAACTCGAAGGCCGCTTGCGCGCTTACATGCGCTGGAACGCCATGGCCTTGGTGGTCAAGGCCAACCGCTTGCACCCGGCCGACGGGGGTGATCTGGGCGGCCACATCAGTTCCTTTGCATCGCTGGCGCACATGTTTGCGGCCGGCTTCAATCACTTCTGGCATGCCGAAAGTGAAGGTCACGGCGGCGACCTGCTGTACATCCAGGGCCACTGCTCACCCGGCATTTACGCCCGTGCCTTTCTGGAAGGCCGCCTCAGCGAAGAGCAAATGCTGAACTTCCGCCAGGAGGTCGACGGCAAGGGCCTGAGCAGCTACCCGCACCCCAAGCTGATGCCCGAGTTCTGGCAGTTCCCCACCGTCAGCATGGGCCTGGGGCCGTTGATGGCCATCTACCAGGCGCGCTTCCTCAAGTACCTGCATGCCCGTGGCATTGCCGACACCAGCAACCGCAAGGTCTGGGTCTTCTGCGGCGACGGAGAGATGGACGAACCCGAAAGCCTGGGTGCCATCGGCCTAGCTGCGCGCGAGAAGTTGGACAACCTGGTCTTTGTCGTCAACTGCAACCTGCAGCGCCTGGACGGCCCGGTGCGTGGCAACGGCAAGATCATCCAGGAACTGGAAGGTGAATTCCGCGGCGCGGGCTGGGACGTCATCAAGCTGATCTGGGGCAAGGAATGGGACGGCCTGCTGGCCCGCGACAAGGACGGCGCCCTGCGCAAGCTGATGATGGACACGCTGGACGGCGACTACCAGGCCTTCAAGGCCAACGACGGCGCCTTCGTGCGCAAGAACTTCTTTGGCCGCGACCCGCGCACGCTGGAAATGGTGGCACGGATGAGCGACAGCGACATCTGGAGCCTGCGCCGCGGCGGTCACGATGCGCAAAAAGTCTATGCCGCCTTCGACAAAGCCAACAAGGCCCAGGGTCACCCCACCGTGTTGCTGGTCAAGACCGTCAAGGGCTGGGGCATGGGCAGCTCGGGCGAGGGCAAGAACACCGCGCACCAGGCCAAGAAGTTGTCGGACAACGACGTGCGCACCTTCCGCGACCGCTTCAACATCCCCATCCCCGACAGCCAGCTGGCCGACATCCCCTTCTACAAGCCCAGCGACGACACGCCGGAGATGAAGTACCTGCACGAGCGCCGCAAGGCGCTGGGCGGTTACCTGCCCAAGCGCCGGGTCAAGGCCGATGAGAGCTTCACCGTGCCGGCGCTGGAGACCTTCAAGGCGGTGCTGGAGCCCACGGCCGAAGGCCGCGAAATCAGCACCACCCAAGCCTACGTGCGCTTCCTGACCCAACTGCTGCGCGACCAGGCCCTGGGCCCGCGTGTCGTGCCCATCCTGGTGGACGAAGCGCGCACCTTCGGCATGGAGGGGCTGTTCCGCCAGATCGGCATCTACAACCCCGATGGCCAGAAGTACACGCCAGTCGACAAAGACCAGGTCATGTACTACAAGGAAACGGTCAACGGCCAGATCCTGCAAGAGGGCATCAACGAAGCCGGCGGCATGGCCAGCTGGATTGCTGCGGCCACCAGCTACAGCACCAACAACCGCATCATGGTGCCGTTCTACATCTACTACTCGATGTTCGGCTTTCAGCGGGTGGGTGACCTGGCCTGGGCGGCCGGCGACATGCAGGCGCGCGGGTTCCTGCTGGGCGGCACGAGCGGGCGCACCACACTGAACGGCGAAGGCCTGCAGCACGAAGACGGCCACAGCCACATCCTGGCCGGCACGATCCCGAATTGCATTTCTTACGACCCGACCTTTGCGCACGAAGTGGGCGTGATCATTCACCACGGCTTGAAGCGCATGGTGGAGCGCCAGGAAAACGTCTACTACTACTTGACGCTGCTGAACGAGAACTACCCGATGCCGGGCCTGAAGGCGGGCACGGAAGAGCAGATCATCAAGGGCATGTACCTGCTGGAAGAAGGCGCCAAGAAGACGCCCCGCGTCAACCTGCTGGGCAGCGGCACCATCCTGCGTGAAAGCATGGAAGCCAAGAAGTTGCTGGAGGCCGAGTGGGGCGTGGCGGCCAACGTCTGGAGCTGCCCCAGCTTCAACGAACTGGCCCGCGACGGCCAGGACTGCGACCGCTGGAACCTGCTGCACCCCACGTCTGAAGCGCGCTTGCCCTTTGTGGCCCAGCAACTCAGCGCCCACGCCGGCCCGGTGATCGCGTCGACCGACTACATGAAGAACTACGCCGACCAGATTCGCGCCTTCTTGCCCAAAGGCCGCAGCTACCGCGCGCTGGGCACCGACGGTTTTGGGCGCAGCGACTTCCGCAGCAAACTGCGCGAGCACTTCGAGATCAACCGCCACTACATCGTGGTGGCCGCGCTCAAGTCGCTGGCCGACGAAGGCACGGTGCCGGCGGCCAAGGTGCTGGAGGCGATCAAGAAGTACGGCATTGACGCCGACAAGCTCAACCCGCTGGTCGCCTGAAGCGACACACACAAACCGAACAAGCGCAGGAGACAGACATGGCGTTGGTTGAAGTCAAAGTCCCGGACATCGGTGACTTCAAGGAAGTGGAAGTCATCGAGCTGATGGTCAAGCCCGGCGACACGATCGCGGCTGATCAGAGCTTGCTGACGGTGGAGTCGGACAAGGCGTCGATGGAAATCCCGTCGTCGCACGCCGGTGTGGTCAAAGAGATCAAGGTCAAGCTGGGCGACAAGGTGGCCATGGGCAGTCTGGTGCTGGTGCTGGAAACGGCCGCTGGGGCGGCTGCAGCGCCCGCACCCAGCGCAGCGGTTGCGACACCCGCTGCACCTGCGGCGGCCTCGCCCGCTGCAGCAGCGCCCGCTCCAGCAGGCGCGCCCGCTGCTGCCAGCGGCCCCGTGCAGATCGTGGTGCCCGACATCGGCGACTTCGAAGAGGTGGCGGTGATCGAGGTCTTCGTCAAGGTCGGCGACAGCGTCAAGGTCGAGCAAAGCCTGATCACCGTGGAAAGCGACAAGGCGTCGATGGAGATCCCGTCGTCGCACGCCGGCACGGTGACGCAGGTGCTGGTCAAGGTGGGCGACAAGGTCAAGAAGGGCTCGCCGGTGGCGCTGCTGCAGGGCGCTGCGGGCGGCGCTGCGGCAGCGTCAGCCACGGCTTCAGCCGTCGCTGCCGCGCCTGCGACATTGACACCAGCCGCCACGCCACCCGGAGCTTCGCCTGCAGCGGCTTCGGCGCCCATCGCTGCGGCCGGTTTGCCCGCCCACGACCCCACGGCTGCCCAAGGCAAGCTGCCACATGCATCGCCGTCGATCCGCCGCTTTGCGCGCGAGCTGGGTGTGCCGCTGGCCGAAGTCCAAGGCTCGGGCCCCAAAGGTCGCGTCACCCAAGTAGACGTGCAAGGCTTCGTCAAGGGCGTGATGGCCGGCGACAACCGCACCGAAGCGCAAAAGGCCAAGGCGCCTGCTGCGGCTGCAAGCAGTGGCGGTGCCTTCCCGGGCCTGCTGCCGTGGCCGCAGGTCGACTTCACCAAGTTCGGGCCTGTGGAGCGCAAGGACCTCAGCCGCATCAAGAAGATCAGCGGCGCCAACCTGCACCGCAACTGGGTGGTGATTCCGCATGTCACCAACCACGACGACGCCGACATCACCGACCTGGAAGCCTTCCGCGTTCAGCTGAACAAGGAAAACGAGAAGAGCGGCGTCAAGGTCACCATGCTGGCTTTCCTGATCAAGGCCAGCGTGGCCGCGTTGAAGAAGTTCCCCGAGTTCAACGCCTCACTCGACGGCGACCAGATCGTGCTAAAGAGCTACTTCCACATCGGCTTTGCCGCTGACACGCCCAACGGCCTGATGGTGCCGGTGATCAAGGACGCCGACAAAAAAGGCATCTTCCAGATCAGCACCGAGATGGGCGAACTGGCCAAGAAGGCGCGCGACGGCAAGCTCAGCCCCGCCGAGATGAGCGGTGGCTGCTTCAGCATCAGCAGCCTGGGCGGCATTGGCGGGCGTTACTTCACGCCCATCATCAACGCACCCGAGGTCAGCATCATGGGCGTGTGCAAGAGCAGCACCGAACCACGCTGGGACGGCACGCAGTTTGTGCCGCGCCTGATGTTGCCGCTGAGCTTGAGCTGGGACCACCGCGTGATTGACGGCGCAGCAGCGGCGCGCTTCAACGCCTACTTCGGCCAGATCCTGGCCGACTTCCGGCGCGTTTTGCTTTGAGTACAGTGGTGGTGGCCCGCAAGGGCGGCATGGTGGCCATTGCGTCGGACTCCTTGGTGACCTTCGGCGAAACCCGGCTGCCACCGGGTTATGAAGCCAATTCCAAGATGTTCAGCGTGGCGGGCTCCTGGGTGGGCGCGGTGGGCACCACGGCGCACATGCCGGTGCTGCGCCAGGCGCTGACATCGTTGCCCAAAGATGAATTGCAACTGCATTCGCGCGACGCGCTGTTCGACACCTTTGTTCGGCTGCATCCCAAGCTCAAGGAACGCTTCTTCCTCAACACCAAAGAGCAGGACAGCGACCCCTACGAGAGCAGCCAGTTCAGCATCCTGATTGCCAACGTGCACGGCATCTTTGGTGTCGAGTCCTACCGCGAGGTGTTCGAATTTGACCGCTTCTGGGCCATCGGCTCGGGCCGGCGCTTTGCGTTGGGCGGCATGCACGCGGTGTGGAACCAGGCCAAGACCGCGCGTGAAGTGGCCGTGGCTGGCGTGCTGGCTGGCTGCGAATTCGACACCAGCTCGGCCGGCCCGGTACGGGTGCACACCTTCAAACTGAAACCGTAAGACGAGAGAGACAAGCCATGGCGCTCATCGACATCAACGTGCCGGACATCGGCGACTTCAAGGAAGTGGCCGTCATCGAAGTGCTGGTCAAGCCCGGCGACACGGTCAAGGCCGAACAAAGCCTGATCACGGTGGAAAGCGACAAGGCGTCGATGGAGATTCCGTCGTCTGCTGGCGGTGTGGTCAAGGAGGTCAAGGTCAAGGTCGGTGACAAGGTGGCCATGGGCAGCGTGGTGCTGTCGCTGGAGACGGGCGCTGCTGCGGCCGTCGTCGCACCTGCTGCGACTACTGCACCTTCAGCGCCTGTGTCCGCAGCCGCTCCTGCGCCCGCAGCAACGGCTGCAGCGATCGCACCCGCTGCCGCCAGCTACGCCGGCGATGCCGACCTGGAATGCGACATGCTGGTGCTGGGCGCTGGCCCCGGCGGCTACTCAGCCGCATTCCGCGCCGCCGACCTGGGCCTGAAGACCGTCATCGTCGAACGTTTCCCTGTTCTGGGCGGCGTTTGCCTGAACGTGGGCTGCATCCCCAGCAAGGCGCTGCTGCATGTGGCGGCGGTGATGGATGAGGTCAACCACTTTGCCGATCTGGGCGTCACCTTCGGCAAGCCGCAGGTGGACATGGCCAAGCTGCTGGCCCACAAGAACAAGGTGGTGGGCAAGCTAACCGGCGGCCTGGCCGCGATGGCCAAGATGCGCAAGGTCACGGTGGTCACCGGCGTGGGCGAGTTTGCCGATCCGCACCACCTCAAGGTCACCGGCAGCGACGGCAAGGCGCAAACCATCCGCTTCAAGAACGCCATCATCGCGGCCGGCTCCGAAGCCGTGAAACTGCCCTTCCTGCCGAAGGACGACCCGCGCATCATGACCAGCACCGGCGCGCTCGAACTGCGCCAGAAACCTGAACGCATGCTGGTCATCGGCGGCGGCATCATCGGTTTGGAAATGGGCACCGTCTACAGCACCTTGGGCGCCAAGCTCGACGTGGTGGAAATGCTCGACGGCCTGATGCAAGGCGCAGACCGCGACCTGGTCAAGGTCTGGCAAAAGATGAATGCGCCGCGCTTTGACAAGCTGATGCTCAAGACCAAGACGGTCGGCGCCGAAGCCACCAAGGACGGCATCCGCGTGATGTTTGAAGGTCTGGACGGCACCCAGAGCGAAGGCCTGTACGACCTGGTGCTGCAGGCCGTGGGCCGCACACCCAACGGCAAGAAGATTGGCGCAGAAAAGGCCGGTGTCGTCGTCAGCGAGCGCGGCTTTATCCCGGTGGACGTGCAGATGCGCACCAACGTGCCGCACATCTACGCCATCGGCGACATCGTGGGCCAGCCCATGCTGGCGCACAAGGCGGTGCACGAGGCCCATGTGGCGGCAGAAGTCGCCGCAGGCGAGTTGCTGGACGACGCAAGCTTGCGTCGAGCCCAGTTCGACGCCCGCGTCATCCCCAGCGTGGCCTACACCGACCCCGAAGTGGCCTGGGTCGGCTTGACCGAAGACGAAGCCAAGGCCAAGGGCATCAAGGTCAAGAAGGGCCTGTTCCCGTGGACGGCCTCCGGCCGCGCCATCGCCAATGGCCGCGACGAAGGCTTCACCAAGCTGCTGTTCGATGACAGCGACGAAGCCCACGGTCACGGCAAGATCCTGGGCGGCGGCATCGTGGGCACCCATGCCGGCGACATGATCGGCGAAATCGCGCTCGCCATCGAGATGGGTGCCGACGCGGTGGACATCGGCAAGACGATTCACCCTCACCCCACGCTGGGTGAAAGCATCGGCATGGCCGCTGAAGTGGCCCACGGCAGCTGCACCGATCTGCCGCCGGCGCGGCGCTAGCCCAGGCTCAGACCTTGCCGCGCTGGCGCAGCATGGCAATCAGTTGCTCTGCCGGGATCGGGCGGCTGAACAGGTAGCCTTGGTAGGTGTCGCAGCCCAGCCGGCGCAGGCAGTCCAGCTGGTCCTGCGTTTCAACGCCTTCGGCGATCACCGTCATGCCCAGGCTGTGCCCGAGCTGGATCACCGTGCCGACGATGGCCGTGTCGGCGCGTTGACCCGGTAGGTCCATCACGAAGCTGCGGTCGATCTTCAGTTCGTCGAGTGGGAAGCGTTTCAGGTAGCTCAACGACGAGTAACCGGTGCCGAAGTCGTCGATCGACAGCGTCACCCCCAGTGTCTTGAGTTCGTGCATTTGCGCCAGGTTGGCAGGCACGTTGTCCATCAACATGCTTTCGGTCAGCTCGATCACCAACTGCTCGGCCGCCACGCCGCTGTCGAACATCGCCTGGCGCAACACCCGGCACAGGCTGCCCGATGTGAATTGCGGCTTGGCCACGTTGACGGCGATCTTGACCGAGCCCAGCCCCAGGCGGCGCCAGTGGGCGGCGTCGTTGCAGGCTTGGGCGATGACCCACTCGCCAATGCCTTCGATCACGCCCAGCTCTTCGGCCAGCGGGATGAAACGTGCAGGCGGCAGCAAGCCCTGGGTTGGGTGCTGCCAGCGCACCAGCGCCTCCGCGCCAACGACGCGGTTGTTTTGCAGGTCGACCTTGGGTTGGTAGTGCAGGCGCAGCTCGCCGCGTTGCGCAGCGCCGCGCAGCTGCGAGCCCAGGGTCAGTTGTTCCAGCGACTTGGCGTTGAGCGCAGGTGACGCAAACATGCACCGGCGGCCGCCCGCGCTGCTGGCATGGGTGGCGGCCAGGTCACTGCTTTTGCGCAGCGCTTCAACGGTCTGACCGTCGACAGGCGACAGCGCGATGCCAATGCACGGGCTGGCCACCACTTCGTGCAGGTCCCAAGCGGCGGGCTCGGAAAACAGGCCCAGCAGTTGGTGGGCAGCCGCCTCGGCTTCGTCGGCGTCTGCCAGGCCTTGCAACAGCACCGCAAACTGCTCGCCGCCCAGTCTTGCCACCTGCGGCAAGGTCTCATGCGACGCCAGAACCAAGGCCGAACGGTGTTCACGCGCAAAGCGTTCGAGCCGGCGGGCCAGGGTCTTGGCCAGGAAGTCGGCGGCGGCCTGGCTGATGCCCTCACGCAACTCCCGGCACTCGGGGATGGAGATGCTGATCAGCGCCACCTGTCCGCCAACTTGCGGTTGGCGCTGCAGCGCGGATTTCAGGCCCCGCTCGAACATGCGTTGGTTGGGCAAGCCCGTGACCAGGTCGAAGTTGAGCAAGCGGTCGTGGTACTGCCGAAAGGCCAGCGTGTTGCGCACCCGCAGGACCAGCTCGCTGGCGTCCACAGGCTTCGAAAGAAAGTCCGTCGCGCCCAGCTGCAAGGCGCGCAGCTTGGCGTCGGCGCCGGTCGCCGCGGTCAGCACGATGACGGGCGTGAAGCGCAGGTCGCGGTCGGCCCGAATCGCCTCCAGCACTTCGAAGCCCGACATCTGCGGCATCATCAAATCCAGCAGCAGTACGCCCGGCTCTTGCTGGCGCAGCAGCTGCAGGGTGTTGCGCGGATCGTTGCTGACGACAAAGTTGCTGTAGCCGTCTTCTTCCAGGTGGGTCTGGATCAGGTCGGTCATCAGGCTCTCGTCGTCGACCATCATGACCTTGGCGTCGTGCAAGGGCGTGTGCAGGTCGGTTGGCGGCGGCTGCTGTCGAGGTTCGCCCCAGGTCGGGTCCATCCCGGTCACGGCCCAGATGTCGTTCTTCATGCTGTGGCCTCCTGCATGTTCAGTGGGGTGGCGAGCGCCCCGCTTTGAATGCCGCGTCCAATGCGTTGCAGGTCTGCCAGCGCGGTGCGCACGGCCGCCGCATCGCCAGATGCCGCCGCCGTCTCCAGCGCCCGGGCGGGCTCGAACATCTCGTCAAAGCCCATGCTGCCGCCAGCGCCCTTGAGGCCGTGGGCGAGCGCCATCAGATCTTCCATCCGGCCTGCCGCTGCCGCCGTCTCCACGGCCGCCAGCCGTGCCGGCAGCTGCTCGACAAAACGGGTCACGATGCCAGCGAACTTGGGTCGGTTGGCGAGCCTGGACACGATGGCGACGTCGTCGCCCGCGGGTGTGGCCCTTGCGGGCGGCGTCAACGCCGAATCGTCGGCCTCGACCCCTGCCACGGGCTGACCGCCCAGGCGTTGCGCCAGGTCCTGCAGCAGGCTGTCAACGTCGACTGGCTTGGTCTGGAAGCCACTGAACCCGGCCTCTTCGAGCTCGCGCTCAAAGCCTTTCATGGCATTGGCCGTCAGCGCCAGGATGGGCAAGGTGCAGCCGCGGGCCCGCAGCGTTCGGGTGGCGGTCTGGCCGTCCATCACCGGCATCTGCATGTCCATCAACACCAGGTCGAAGGACTCCAGGCCGACCCGGTCGACCGCGATCTGACCGTTTTCCGCCTCGCTGACGACCAGCCCGGCCTCTTCAAGCAGCACGCGCACCAGCTGGCGGTTTTCCACGCCGTCATCGACCACCAGGACACGCGCCGGCGGGAACTGCCAGCGCAAGCTGCCGGGCGCTGCAACGACAGCCGGTTCGGCCATCAGTTCGGCAGGCTGCAACAGCGCTTGCGTCGGGTTGTCCAAGGGCAGCCACACGCTGAATGTGGTGCCTTGGCCAGGCTGGCTGGTGACCGTGATGTTGCCGCCCATCGCACGCGCAAAACCGCGGCTGATGGTCAAACCCAACCCGGTGCCACCGAAGCGGCGGGTGGTGGAGGCTTCGGCTTGGACAAAAGGCTCGAAAACGGTGTCGAGCTTGTCGGCTGGAATGCCGATGCCGCTGTCTTGTACGTCGACCACGTAGTGCGCGGTGTTGCCAGCCAAGACCAGGCGCGACACCACCTGCACGCCGCCATGCTCGGTGAACTTGATGGCATTGCCAATCAGGTTGGTGAGGATCTGGCGCCAGCGCACCGCGTCGCCTTCCACCTGCGCCGGCAGCGCCTGCGCGAACACCAGTTCCAGCGTCAGACCTTTGTGCACGGCGCGTTCGGCCATCGTCTGCACCACGTCCTGCGCCACCGCATGGGCCGCAAACGGCTGCCGCTCGGCTTCGAGCTTGCCGGCCTCGACCTTGGACAGGTCGAGGATGTCGTTGATCAGGTTCAGCAGGTGCTTGCCGCTGGAATGGATGATGTCCAGGTGCTTGCCGGCGTCGCCCGCGTTGCGCAGGCCGCCGCGGCGCAGCACCTCGGTGAAACCCAGGATCGCATTCATCGGTGTGCGGATCTCGTGGCTCATGTTGGCCAGGAACTGGCTCTTGGCTTCGTTGGCCGCGTCGGCTTGCTCCTTGGCCGCACGCAGCATTTCGCCGCGTTGTTCCAGCTCGGTCACGTCCTGGAAGCTGATCACCAGCGCCTGCAACTTGCCGCTGTCGTCGAGCAAGGGCGAACAATTGGCACGCAGCGAATAGCGCCGGCCGTCCTGGCTGCTGACGGTGAGGTGCACATCGCGCTGGGGTGTTTTGGTGCGCAGTGCGCGCTGCCAGGGCAACTCGCTGACATCCATGACCGCGCCCGATGCCGCGCTCCAGCCGAATTCGCTGGGTGAACGGCCCACCAGCGCCGACTCGGCCACGCCCAGCAGAAGGCTGGTCGACTTGTTGGCCAGCACGATGGTGCCATCGGGGTCGACCACCACCAGGCCCTCGGTCAGCGTGTCGTAGGCGGTCCGAACGCGGGCCGGCACCGCGCGCGACGGATCGAGTTCACGCAGCATGCGGCGCAGGTACAACGAAAACATCACCGCGCACAGCACAAAAGCAAAGGCCGACAGACGCAGGCTGGGGTCCTGCAAATAGGCGCGCCAACCGGCGGTGCGCAGCGGCTCGAAACGCAGCTCGACCTGGCCCCAGGCCTCACCCGCCTGCCAGACGGGCACGGTCACGTGACCATCGTCGGAGCCGCCGCTGTGCCCCAAGGGCCAGGCGCTGGCGTGGCCGGCCACGTCGACCAGCAGCGCGCCGGCTTCGGGGCGCACGCCCATCGACAGCAATCCCGGGTTGCGCTGGCGCAGGAACTCGAGTGTCTTTTGCAGGTTCTCTGGCCGCTCCTCGTCGAGCAAGGCCGACGCGGTCAACGCGATCGACTCCGACAGCGCCCCGCGGTGCTGGCGGGTGAGCCCTTCCGCGTCCGGGATCAAGCCCAGGTAAGTGGCGCTCAGCAGCATGCCCACGCACAGCCCGGCCAGGCCCATGGCCAGGTGGAAGCGCGTCGACAGGTGGCGCCAGGGCAAGAGCAGCTTTTTCATCGGGAGTCCTCGACGCTGGCCATGCCAGCGGTCTCGTCCGCCGGTTGGGGCAGGCGCTGGGGTGCGCCGGCGGCCGGCAGAACGAACGGCAATTTGGCGGGCTGGGCGGCTTGGGCGCGGCTGTCGGTGTTTTCGTCAAACAGGCGTTCGACATCACCCTCGTCGGCTTTGGCCGCCGGGTCGCCGGCGCGTTGTTTGCGTCGGGTGGCCAGCACCGGCAAGGGGTCGACCATTTGCCAGGCTGGCAGGGCCGACAGCATCGAACTCATCAACACGCCGCCGCGAACCAACCAGACCACGTAGCCGATCGACAGCGTGCCCGTCGCCACGATCGAGGTCGACAGCGTCTCGCGTCGCGATTCGATGTCGCCCAGAGCGCGTCGCTGGATTTCTTCAAAGCGCCGCTGCAACTCGTCGCCGCTCAGCAACTGCGCCAGGCGATCGCCCAGGTTGAGCTCGGCCAGATTGACGACAAAGGCGTTGGCCAGCACGGCGTCGGATTGGCTGGTGGGCGCTGGCGCAGCCACAGCCGGCTCACGCTCGGCAACGCTGCTGACCGCACGGGTCAGGCTGCTGGGCGGGCTGTCGAACAGCGCTGCGGTCAGCAGCACCGCGTCGCTGGCTGGCGGCGCGATGGGCGGTGCCGACACGATGACCCTGGGCACGGCCGTCACCGCAACATCGGACTTGACTTCGTCCTGCGGGGGGCGCACCGCGGGTGCGGCTAGACCTGCAGTCGCTTGTCCGGTTGGCGGCAAAGGCGCAGCGACAGGCACAGGGGCTGGCGCCGGCACCGGTCCGGGAGCCGGTGCAGGGACGGGCACAGGTGTCGGTGCTGGGGCAGGTGTCGGTGTCGGGGCTGGAGCTGGAGCTGGAGCCGGTGGCGGTGCCGGTGGCGTGACGACGGCGGGGTCCACCACCAGCGCAAACTGCAGCTGGGCCTGCGCACCCGCTGCGTCGGTGGCGGTGAGACGGATCAGGTAGGTGCCAGCATCGGTGCTCAGTGGTGAAGCGTCAAAGCCCATGCCGATCGTGTCGAAGACCAGCCAAGCGGGCAGCGGGGTGGTGTCGGCCAGCGTCGCAGCGATGGTCAAGGTGTCGCCCGCGTCGGCATCGGTGAAGCTGGGGTTGGGCAGCGTGAAGCGCAGGTTGTTGCCAGCGCTGAGGTTGCGGTCAGCGACGCTGGCCACGGCGACGGGCGCGTCATTGGCGTTTTGCACCTGCAACTGAAAGCTGCTGCTGACCGAAGCCCCGGCCGTGTCGGTGGCGGTGACGCGCAGGGTCAGCAGGCCCACATCGGCATTGCCTGGCGTGCCCGTGAAGGTGCCGGTGGTGGCATCGAAGCGCAACCAGGCCGGCAGCGCGGCGCCGCTGCCCTGGCGGGCCTCCAGACTCAGCGAATCGGAGGCATCAGGGTCGCTGAAGTGGCCGCTGCCCACGATCAGGCTGAAGGCCGTGTCCTCGTTGGCCACCTGGTCGGCGATGGCCAAGGTGACAACCGGCGCG
>JANMHH010000332.1:0-6812 GCA_031375065.1 Rubrivivax sp.
CTGGCAGGAAACCAACGCCGGCCTGGTGGCCGCCTTGAACGCCCAAAGCATCAGCACCGGTTTGATCCGCGGCGTGGTGATGGTGGTGGTGGTGCTGGGCATTGCCAGCGTGCTGGTGGTGTCGGTGGTGCAAAAGCGGCGTGAGATCGGCATCCTGCGCGCCATGGGTGCCACCCAGGGGCAGGTGCTGCGGGTGTTCTTGCTGCAAGGCGCCATCGTCGGCGCGGTGGGCTCGGCCTTGGGTGTGCTGCTGGCGGTGGGCTTGATCTGGGCCTTCACGAGCTTTGTGCGCGGCACCGACGGCCTGCCCTTGTTTGCCATCACGCTGTCGCCCGGCCTGGCGCTGCGCATTGCCATCATCGCCACCGTCTGTGGTGTGCTGGCGGCGGTGGCGCCAGCGCGGCGCGCGGCCAAGCTGGACCCGGCGCAGGCGATCCGGATGTGATGGTGGACGCCAACGCACCGCTGCTGGTCTTGAGCGACATTCGCAAAAGCTACAACGTGGGCCTGCCCAACCAGGCCGAGGTGCTGCACGGTGTGTCGCTGCGGCTGGACGCGGGTGAATTCGTGGCGCTGATCGGTCCTTCGGGTTCGGGCAAGAGCACCTTGCTCAACATCGTGGGCCTGCTGGAGCGCCCCACGGCGGGCAGCTACCGCATCCAGGGCCAGGAGACCAGCGGCCTGGCCGACGCCGCGTTGACCCAACTGCGCAGCGCCGCGCTGGGTTTTGTCTTCCAGTTTCACCACCTGCTGCCGGCCTTCAGCGCGCTGGAAAACGTCACCTTGCCGGCGCTGATGCGCGAAGGGCGGGTCAGTGCGCCACAGCTGCAGCGTGCCCGCAAGGTGCTGGCCGCGATGGGCCTGGAACAGGCCCTGGGCAAACGGCCGTCCGAGCTGTCGGGCGGCATGCAGCAACGGGTGGCCATTGCCCGCGCGCTGGTGCTGGAGCCGCCGCTGGTGCTGGCCGACGAGCCCACCGGCAACCTCGACACCGCTTCCAGCGACGAGGTCTTTGCGCTGATGCGGCGCATGCACGCCGAACTGGGCACCAGCTTCCTGGTCGTCACCCACGACCCGCGCCTGGCCGAGCGCTGCGACCGCGTGATTGAACTGGTGGACGGCCTCGTCAAGCGCGACCAGGCCACGCCGCCGGCCCCCACGTCCCGGGTCCCCGCACCTCCGGCCTCCACGTCACCCGCGAAACATTCCTCATGAGTTCTCTGCAGTCTGAATGGCAACGCCTGTACGGGTGGCCGTTGTCGGAACCCGCGTGCACCGACCCGCCAGGCGCGTCTTCGACGGCGCCCGCGGACCGCGTGCGCTCGATGGTGATGGCGCTGACCCCGCCACCCCACTGGCAGGTTCTGGCGCGCGTTTGGCGCGGTCTGCAAAGTGAGCTGGGCCTGCCGGCGCCGGCCATCGCTGTGGCTGGTGATGCGGGCCTGCAGCTCTGGTTTTCATGGGCAGAACCGGTTGCGCTGACGCAGGCGCTGGCCTTCATCGACGCTTTGCGCCTGCGCTACCTGCCGGATGTGCACGCGGGCCGCGTCCACGGCCAGGTTCTCCGTGCGGCGTTGGCTGCGCAGATACCAGCCCACGCAGGGCAGGGCGGGATCGGCGCGGCGCTGCCCGTGCCGGCTGAATTGAACGAGCCGGGCCGCTGGTCGGCGTTTGTGGCGGCCGACCTGGTGGCGGTGTTCGACGACACCCCCTGGCTGGATGTGAAACCCAGCGACGAAGGCCAGGCGGCTTTGCTGCGCGGCCTGGCGACGATGGAGCGGTCGGCGTTCGAGCAGGCTTGCCAGCGGCTGGCAATGCACGCCGAGCGCGCATCTGCGGTGGCCGAGTCGAGCCGCGCTGGGCTTGACGGTGCCAACCCTGCACCGGTCACTCGGCCCGCCGAGTCGCCCGCCGCCGAAACCGACCCCCGGCGCTTCTTGCTTCAGGTCATGAACGACAGCAGCCTGGCGCTGGCCCTGCGCATCGAAGCGGCCAAGGCGTTGTTGCAGCACCGTGCTGACGCTGCCAAGACCCCACCGGCTTGACCCGGCAGGTCGTTCGGCTTTCTTCGTTCAGCCACCTTCGGTCAGCCGCCGTTGCCAGGCGCTGGCGCTACAGTGCGCAGCATGATCGAACACCACCTGGACATCCCCACCGCTGACGGCCCGATGAACAGCTTCGTCGTGCACCCCGAGGAAAACGGCCCGTTCCCCGTGGTGCTGTTTTACATGGACGCACCCGGCAAACGCGAAGAGCTGCACGACATGGCGCGGCGCATCGCCGCGGTCGGCTATTGCGTGGTGTTGCCCAACCTCTACCACCGCCGCAGCCGCGACTTCTGGCTGCAAGAACGCAGCGAAGCCGCGCTGGCCCGGATGTTCGGCTTGATGGCCACGCTGGACCGCACCACGACGCTTTGCGACACCCAAGCGCTGCTCGACTTTGTCGAGCGCTTTCCCCAGGCCAACGCCAGCCGCGTGGGCGCGGTGGGCTACTGCATGAGCGGGCCCTTCGTGGTCTGGGCGGCCACGGCCTTTCCACAGCGGTTGAAGTGCATCGCCAGCATCCACGGCGCCAACATGGCCACCGACGCGGCCGATTCGCCGCACCTGCACGCCGCACAGCTGGCCTGTGAAAGTTACTTTGCCTGTGCCGAGATCGACAAGTGGGCGCCGCCGGCCGACATCGCCCAGCTGCAGCAGGGCTTGCAAGCCGCTACCGCGCCGCATCGGCTGGAGTGGTATCCCGGGGTTGAGCACGGGTTTGTTTTTCCGCTGCGCGCGGGCATCTACAACCGGCCGGCTGCCGAAAGGCATTGGGAGCGCTTGTTCAGCCTGTTCGGGCGCACGCTGGGTGCTGGCGCTTGACTGAAGGGGACGGTGGCCGCTGGTCGGCCGCTGTTCAGGCGCTGGGTGGGGTGGCCCAAGCCCAGATGGGGGGCAGTGCGATGACGCACAGACGCGGGCGGGGCACGCTGGCACTGTGCCGACATGCACTCAACAACCACCTTCAGCAACGCCCCGCTGCGCCGCATCCGCGGTGCGGGTCGATGGCAACCGATTTGCCCGTGCTGCGGCACCACCATCGAGCGCATCAGTCGGCGTTGGGGCGACCGCCTGCTCAGCTTGTGGTGGCCTTTGCGGCGCTTCCGCTGTGACGACCCGCGCTGCGGCTGGCAAGGTAACTTGCGCCGCAGCTGACCCGGTATGCATCGCGTAAGGCGCCGCCGAGGGCGGTCGTCTTGCAGGGCTCAGGAGCTGGTGGCTCTGCCCCCTTTGCGACTGGCCTCGCGGTCAAGGCGGCCCAGGCGACCTGCGCCGCCTGGGCCGCCCCTGCCATCGATCAGCTCTTGCCGAAATTGGCCTTGGCCGTGCTCATGCACTGTGACTTGGCGTCACCGCTGAACGCATCGCACTTTTCAGCGGCCACTTTGTAGTCGGCGTCACGCTTGGTCTGCGCCGCGTCGGTGCGGGCCTCGCCGACTTGGCTGCCCAGCTTGGCATCGGCCAGCGCCTTGGCTTCAACCGCCTTGGCTTCCTTGCGGCAGACGTCCTTGGCGTTGCCCTTTTGATCGTCGCAGCGTTCCTTGGCCACGGCATAGGCCGACTCGGCCTTGGCCACTGCAACCCGGGTGCCGTCCTTGGCGGTGCCGGAGTAGCCGAACTCCAGTTCAGCGCGGGCGACCTTTTCCTTGGCCTTGGCTTCTTGCACACAAATGTCCTTGGCGTTGCTGGTCTGACCCGAGCAGGCTGCCTTGTCGGCCGAGTAGGTGCTGCTGATGCGGCTCTTGGCAGCCGAGTAGTCGTTCTTCGACATGCTGGCGGCTTGGGCCATGGGCAGCAGCAGGGTGGCGCCCAAGGCAGCGGCGAAAGCCAGGTTTTGCAGTTTGAACAGGTTTTTCATGGGAGTTCTCAGGTTGTGCTCAGTGAGCGGGGTAAAAAGGGCATGGGGTGGGGCTTGCCGTTGGCGCGTGTCGCCGCGAACGTGGGTCGTCAGACCCGTGGCTCACCCCGGCGGTCGACGACGATCGTGGAATCGGGCAGGTCGTGCATCTGGACGTGGTGCTGGCGGCCGCGAAAGCTGTAGCTCACTTCCCAGTAGTCCGAGCCGCGCACCTGCGGCACGCTGGTGCAGTGCGGCAAGTTGCGCACGGCCACCGGGCTGCCTTCGCGGAAGCGGTTCTGCTCGTCAGCGCGGCCGTCGTTGCGCGGGTCGTTGCGCGGGTCGTTGCCGTCGTTGCGTCGGCCCGGCAGGTTCAGATTGCCACGCGCTTGCTCCGCCTCGGCCGGGCTGACCCAGCAACGCTGGTCGCGCGCACCGAAGATGCCGCGCACCGAGGTCACGTTGGTGCGAAACGAGCGTCCGGCGTTGGGCCCCTGCCAGCCCAGCGGGGCTGGCACCGGCGCAGCGCGCGGGTCGTTGTTGCGGGTGTCGGCCACCACCAGGCGCACGCTCGACACCCGGTCATTCAAACCCATGGCCCGCAAGGACGGGTAGTTGCCAGGGCGCAGCAGCACGCACTGACCGCTGTATTGGGTGTTTTCGCAGACCTCCCAGGTCTGACTGGTGACCACGATGGACGAAGCCCGGTCGTTGTAGCCGTGGTCCATGAAGTTGGCCACCGACTGGTTGCTGCTGAACCGGCGACCACCGTAGCCGTCGTTTTCGTAGAACGTCACCTGAGCCAGGGCGGCACAGGCCAATAAGGTGCCGGCCAAGCCACTGGCCAAGCGCAGAGCGATTCGGGTTCTCTTGTTCATCAGGGGCTCGCTTGAATGGGTGTGTTGAGAGGCCAACAACGCTGGCATGCAGCATCAACGCAGCGGGCGGTGCTGCACAGCAGACGAAGCCGCCATGGGCTGTAGCGGCTGTCCTACGCCGCCACGTGACGGCCGCCGCGCGGCCCCACGCGATCAGGCTGCGCGGCAGGCGGCGCTGTAGGCGCCGTCTTACAGGTCCCGGCGCTGCCTACCGATGGTGTGCAGGCGGCAGGCGCGCACACTCGCCAGCATCGCCCTGGTACCCCTGATGCGCCTGCTACAAACGTTTCTGGTTGAAGACAGTCCGGTGATCCGGGAAAACCTGATCGCCACTCTGGAAGAACTGGCGCCCGTGCGGGTGGTGGGTTTTGCGGCCGACGAAAGCGCTGCCCTGGATTGGTTGACCGAACGCCCGGCCGAGCTGGTCATCATTGATTTGTTTTTGCAGGGTGGCTCAGGGCTGGGCCTGCTGCGCAGCGGGTGTGCAAAGCTGAACGGTTCGCACCAGGTGGTGCTGAGCAACTACGCCACCGCCGACATGCGCCAGCGTTGCCTGCTGCTGGGGGCCGACGCGGTGTTCGACAAGTCGACCGAAATCGAAGCGCTGGTGACCTACTGTTGCCGCTTGGCGTGGGAGCGGGAACAAGCCCATCCAGCGGCCTGACCCAGCGCTCAAAAGGCCTCCATCAGGAACTGCGTCAGCAAGACCACCCAGACCACACCGAAGACGCCGCTGGGCCCGTGACTCCAACGGCGGCTGTAAGGCCAGGCAGGCGCGCTGCACAGCGTCAACAGCAGCAGCGCCAGCAGGGAAAGGACGGCCGGGCCCATGCACTTGTCTCCTGATCTTTCGGGGGGTTCATGTGCAACGGTGCCGCCGTTCGAAAGGCGCGTCTGTCCGCTGCCGAACGTTGTTTGCCGAATGTCCGCCCATCCGCGCGCTCAGCCTGGGTGCGGGCCGAGCATCTGGCTCGGCTCGGTCCAGGCGTCGAACTGGTCCGGTGTGACCGTGCCCAGGCTCAGCGCAGCAGCACGCAGGCTGCTGCCGTCGCGCTGTGCCTTCTGCGTCACGCTGGCCGCGGCCGCGTAGCCGATGTGGGGCGCCAACGCGGTACCCGACATCAAGGAGTCGTCCAGCATCGACTGCAGCCGCGCGCGCTGCGGCAGCAGGCCGTTGATGCAGTGCCAGGTGAAGCTGCGCATGGCATCCGACAGCAGGCGCACGCTGTCCAGCACGTCCAGCGCAATCAGCGGCTTGTAGACGTTCAGTTCCAGCTGCCCTTGACTGGCTGCAAAACCAATCGCCGTGTCGTGGCCCATGACCTGTGCGCAGACCATGGTCAGGGCCTCGACCTGGGTCGGGTTGACCTTGCCGGGCATCATCGAACTGCCGGGCTCATTGGCTGGCAGTTTCAGTTCGCCCAGGCCCGCGCGCGGGCCACTGCCCAGCAGGCGAATGTCGCTGCCGATCTTGGTCAAGGCAATGGCCAGCATGCGCAGCGTGGCGTGCAAGGCCACCAGCGCCTCGTGACCGGCCAAAGCGGCAAACAGGTTGGGTGCCTGCTGCAGCGGCAATTGCAGGCGCTGGCCCAGGTGCTGGGCCACCAGCGCGCCAAACCGGGGGTGGGTGTTCAGACCGGTGCCCACGGCGGTGCCGCCGATGGCCAGCGTGTGCAACGCGGGCAGCGTGTGGCGCAGCGCGGTTTCGCACAAGCCCAGCTGAGCCTCATAACCGCCAAATTCCTGACCCAGCGTGACCGGGGCGGCGTCTTGCAGGTGGGTGCGCCCCACCTTGACCTGGTCGGCCAGCTCGGCCGCCTGGATCGACAAGGCCTGGCGCAGGTCGTGCAGGGCCGGCAGCAGCCGGGCCTTGAGCTGCAGGGCCACCGCCACGTGCATGGCGCTGGGAAAAACGTCGTTGGACGACTGGCCCCGGTTGACGTCGTCGTGTGCGTCCACGCCGGCAGAACTGCGCCCGTTGCGGCGCATGGTTTGGGTCGCGATGTCGGCGATCACTTCATTGACGTTCATGTGGCTCTGGGTGCCCGACCC
>JANMHH010000354.1:0-4399 GCA_031375065.1 Rubrivivax sp.
TCCAGCGCGCCGTCTCCGCCCAGGAACGCGCCAAGGCATTGACCCACCGTCTCTTGCACCAGCCCACTCACGGCCCTGAACTTCCCGTTTTCGTCTTGTTCCCAGTACCAGTCGGCGGCCAGTTCGGTCAGCCTTTTGAAGCGCGTTTCGCTGGCTTGCAGCTCAGCCGTTCGTTCGGCCACCCGCTGCTCCAGCTCGTCGCGGTGGCGCTCCAGCTTTCGGTACAGCTGGCGCACTTCCAGCATGTTGCGAATGCGCGTCATGGCCTCCAGCTGGTCAAACGGCTTGCTGATGAAGTCGCGCGCCCCGACATCCAGCGCCCGCTGTTTGAGCCCCGGCTGGGCCGTGACCACGATCACCGGCAGGTAGTCGTGATCGATCTCCGACTTGAGCAAACGCATGACTTCAAAACCATCCACACCCGGCATGTGCATATCCAGCAAGATCAAGTCGTAGCGGTTCTTGCGGTGCCATTCAGGCACCTGGCTGGGCAGCATGGTGCTGCTGACCTGGGTGTAGCCGGCCCTGGACAGAAGACGTTCCAACAGCAGCACATTGGCCGCCTTGTCGTCGACGATCAGAATGCTGGAGCCCAGAATCTCGGCGCTGCTGATGTTCATGTCAGTTCTTCCTGCTGCGGTTGGTCCGGGCTGGGCGCGGTCAAGGCCAGTGCCTCTTCCAGCGTGGCCATCAGGACGGCCACCTTGATGGGTTTGGTCAGGTAGCGAAAGAAGCCCGCCTCGCGACCCCTGGCAATGTCGTGGCGCATCGCGTTGGCGCTCAGGGCCACCACCGGGATGTGGGCAGTGCTCAGGTCGGCGGCCAGCATGGCCATGGCCTGAAAGCCATTGATGCCGGGCAAGTTGATGTCCATCAGCACCACGTCGGGTTGCGCTTGCCGCGCCATCTCAATGCCGCGTGCACCGTCGGTGGCGGTCAGCAGGCTCCAGCCGGGGCGCCGCGCCAGCAGCTTTTCCACCAACATCAGGTTGGCGGGGTTGTCTTCCACGTAAAGCACGGTGAATTGCCGCTCGCCCGCAGCCATCTGCGCGGGCGGCAAGGACGCCAGTTCATGGGGGTGCGCCACCAGGTCGGACGCCTGGGCACAGGCCAGGTCAACCCAGAACACGCTGCCCACGCCTTCGGTGCTTTCGACGCCAATGGCGCCACCCATCAGTTCCACCAGCCGCTTGCTCACCACCAGGCCGATGCCGGTGCCTTCTTCGGCGCCCGACTCCTGACCCAGGCGGTTGAAGGGCTGAAACAGTTGCGCCAGCTTGGCAGCCGAGAGGCCCGCTCCGTTGTCGCGAAAGCTGATGCGCACGACGGGCCCGCCATTGGCACCGATGGCTGCGGTGACATCGCAACGGACGGCCACCGTACCGCCCGGTCGGTTGTACTTGATGGCGTTGGACAGCAGGTTGACAAACACCTGTTTCAGGCGTGTGCGGTCGGCGGTGACATAAAGCGCGTTGTCCAGGCGCGACCCGTCCAGGCGCGGGAAATCCAGGCGAATGCCGATCTTGCGCGCCTGCGGTTCGATCATGGCTTCGCAGTCGTTCAGCGCATCGGCCACCGACATGGCCTCCATCGACAGCACCAACTTTCCCGACTCGATCAAAGACAAATCCAGGATCTCATTGATCAAGGCCAGCAGGTACCAGCCGGCCTGCAGGATCTGGTCGATGCTCTCTTTCTGCGGCAGTGAAGGCGGCGGTGCAGCCGACTCCATCAGCTGCGCAAAGCCCAGGATGGCGTTCAAGGGCGAGCGCAGCTCGTGGCTCATGCTGGACAAGAAGTCCGACTTGGCCTGGTTGGCATCTTCGGCCGCCGACTTGGCGCTGCGCAGCGCCAGGTCGAGCTGCTTGCGCTCGGGGTTGTCGCGCGCCGCAGCAAACACACCCAGCAGGTTGCGCTCGCGGTCATAGAAGGTGGTGGCGTTGTACGACACGTCGGTGGTGCGGCCCTCGCGGTGGCGGGCGGTCAATTCGTAGTTGCTGAGCTTCTTTTCGTTCAGCACCCGTCGGATGCCGGCCTCGGCACGCTGCGCATCGGTGAAGTAGTTCTTGAACGGCGCGCCAATCAGCTCATCGCGGGTGCAGCCGGTCAGCGCTTCCATCTGCTGGTTGACGTCGGAGATGATGCCCTGGGGGTCGGTGGTCATCAGCGCGTCGATGCTCGATTCGATCAGCGAGCGGGTGTAGAACTGCTGGTCGCGCAGGCGCTGGTCGAGCTTCTTCTGTTCCGCTTCGACCTGCTTGCGTGCCGTGTTGTCGCTGCTGATCAGCAGGTAGCCGATGATGGTGTTGTGTGCATCACGCAGCGCGGTGACCGACACCACGGCCGGGATGCGGCTGCCGTCCTTGCAGATGTAGGTCAGCTCGTAGATGTCTTCGATGCCGCGCGTGGCCTTGAAGACCAGGGCTTCGAAGCCGGGCAGGATGGGCGTGCCCAGCTCGTCGCTGAGAGCCTTGGCGCGGTCGACCAGCTCCTGCGGGTCGGAAATGTCAACCGGGGTGACGCAGTTGACCACCTCGGAGGCGGCAAAACCCAACATGCGTTCGGCGCCCACGTTGAAGATCTGGATCACGCCGCTGGCGTCGGTGGCGATGCTGGAAAAGTGGATGCTGTTGAAAATGGCCTTTTGCAGCGCGCCCGACTTCAGCAGCAGCTCCTGGCGGCGAATTTCGTCCAGCTCAGTCGGAATCTCTGGCTCCATCATGGGGTGTTCAGTCACGTCGCCTTTTGTTGGAATCTGGCCGCGTTCATCAGCCAAACCCATGTCGAAGATACGAAAACAGGGGCGCTTGCCCAAGGCCCTGGGTGCTGGCAAGCGAAAAACGCCCGAACATAGGGCCGGTTCAGGCACTCGGTCTGTGCGCTGGCGCACGGAGCAGCGTCTGGGCGCGCTTTACAGTCAACGATGACGCCTTTTTGGGTGGGTTACGGGAGTACAAGCTGGGAACGACCGAAACACCATCGAGATGCCGCGTCGAGCCCATGCCGTCGGCCCCACAGACCGCCACCCGCCTGCCGATGACACCTGAACCCAGCCCGCTGCCCGACCCGCGAGTCAATCAATTGCTGGCTTCGTTGCCGCCAGCGGAGTTGCTGCGTTGGCAGGCGCTGCTGGAGCCGGTGGCCATGCCGCTGGGCCACGTGCTCTACGAATCGGGCCAGTCTTTGGGCCACGTGTACTTCCCCACCACCGCCATCGTTTCGCTGCTGTACGTGATGGAAAGTGGCGCATCGGCCGAAATCGCCGTGGCGGGTTTTGAAGGCGTGGTCGGCATTTCGCTGTTCATGGGCGGCGACACCACACCCAACCGGGCGGTGGTGCAAAGCGCGGGCGCTGGTTTTCGGCTGCGCGCGGCCGACATCAAGGAAGCTTTCAACCGCTCGCCTGCGGTGATGCGCCTGATGCTGCGTTACACGCAAGCCCTGATCACGCAGATGTCGCAAACCGCGGTCTGCAACCGCCACCACTCGCTGGACCAGCAGCTCTGCCGCTGGCTGCTGCTGAGCCTGGACCGCCTGAAAAGCAACGACCTGGTGATGACCCAGGAGCTGATCGCCAACATGCTGGGCGTGCGCCGTGAAGGGGTGACCGAAGCCGCACTGAGCCTGCAAAAGGCCTGCCTGATCAGCTATGCGCGCGGCCACATCCGCGTGCTCAACCGCCCGGGTCTGGAAAATCGCACCTGCGAGTGTTATGCGGTGGTCAAGACCGAATACGACCGCCTGCTGCCCGACCAAGAAGCCAGCTGAAGCGATGCGGTTTCACCCCAGCCCCGTGCGGCTGGGCCTTGTGTGCGCCAGGCCACGGTGAACTGGAGCGGGACCGTCCACACTGCGGCTGAACCTTGTCATCGGCCGCGAATCTTTTGGCGCTGTCGCCCGCCCGCCGCTCACGGCAGTCTCGTGACGGCGGCGCCTGTTGCACCGGATGCCCGTCATGGCGCTGCCCCAGAACCACCTGATCGAACTGTTGCCTGCAGCCGACCGCAGGCGTCTGCTGGCGCAGTGCGAAACCGTGCAACTGAGCGTGGGCCAGATCCTGTGCGAGCGTGGGCAAACGCTGCAGCACGCCTACTTCCCGGTTGACGGCTTCGTTTCGTTGCTGACCCAGATTGACCAACATCCCAGCCTGGAAGTCGGCATGGTCGGCCGCGAAGGCATGTTCGGTGGCTGGTTGCTGCTGGGTGTGGCCACGTCGCCCTTGCAGGGCATGGTGCAGGGCAATGGGGCCAGCTGGCGAATTGGCGCCGGGGCGCTGCAGGCTGAACTGACACACAGCCAGCCGCTGCGGCAACTGCTGCAGCGCTATCTGTATGTGCTGATGGCGCAGACCACCCGCTCGGCCGCCTGCCTGCGCTTCCACATGATCGCGCCGCGCCTG
>JANMHH010000360.1:0-2174 GCA_031375065.1 Rubrivivax sp.
ATGCCGCCCACCACGTCGTGGGCTTCGGCGTAGGGGCCATCGGTGGCCAGCGGTTGGCCGTTTTTCAGGCGCAGCTGGCGGCCGCCATCGTCGGTGAGCTTTTCACCGCCGGTGAGCAGGCCGCGCTGGGCCAAGCCCGCCGACCAGGCCTTGTAGCGGGCGACGATTTCCTTCATCTCGGCCGCGCTGACGTGGGCCGCGTCTGCGGGCTTTTCATGCAACAAAAAAAGGTACTGGTTCATCAAAAACTCCTGAGGAGGTTGGCGACGGCGGAATGGCCATGCGCACGTTTTTTAGACGAACGACGGCGACGCGGCATGACGGTGTCGGGATGCTCGCAAACCCGAAGCCAAGGCACAAGGGCGCGGGCCGGTGAAGTCGAGCTTGCGATACTGACGCCATGAATGCCATCTTGCCTCTGCCGCCCGAACCGTCACTTCGAAGTCCGGTACCTGCTGCTCAAGCCCCCCAGTGGCAAACCCTGCTGGTGGCCAGCGTCAACACGCTGAACCTGGCGCTGCCGGGCCAGCTGTTCTACCCCGGGCAAGACCCCTACGACGAGCGCGAGCACGAACGCAAGGTCAACTGGCTGGGCGGCATGGTGGCTCGGCTGGGCGCCGATGTTTTTGGTTTCCAGGAGGTCTGGCATGAAGCTGCGCTGAAAGCCGTAGTGGCGCGCAGCGGCATCCACCTGAATGCCGTGCTGGCCCCAGGCGCAGAAGGCGGGGCCGTGGGCACACCACGGCTGGGTCTGGCCACTCGGCTGGCGGTGGAGCAGGTCGAGTCGCTGGCCGACTTTGCACCGCAAGAGCACATCCACGTTCCGGAGTTGGGCGTCTACACCCGCTTCGAACGCCCGGTGTTGCACGCCCGCCTGCGCACCCATCAAGGCACACAGTTGCTTGTGCTGGTGGTGCACCTGAAGAGCAAACGGCCCAAGTACCTGCAAGACGCACAGGGGCAGGTGCTGGAAGACCGGGACGACCCCACCGTCACCGCACGCGCCACCCTGCGCAGCCTGCTGATGCGCGCTGCCGAAGCCGCCGCGCTGCGCCGCGTGGTGGTCGACATCACCAGCCGCCGGGGCAGTTATGCCGCCACCGGTGGTGAGCCCCTGGTGCTGTTGGGCGACATGAACGACGGCCCGCACAGCGTGACCAGCCAGATGATTGCCGCCACCCAGGCCGTGGCCTACGACCGCGGCGCGCGCGACGTGGCGCTGTACCACGCCTGGGACGTGGCCACCGAACCGGCGCTCAAGCGCGACATGGCCTATTCCCACGTGCACCAGGGCTGGCCTGAGCTGTTGGACCAGATCTGGGTCAGCGAAGAATTCGTCGCCACGTCCAAATTCGCCACCGGCGATGTGCGCCGGGTCGAGGTCTTCAACGACCACCTGCAGGAAAGCCGCGAACGCTGGCGCAGCGACCACGGTTTTGTGCGCGCGCTGCTGCGGCTGCGCGGCGCCTGAAGCCTTGCAGCGAACTGGGAACACACGATGTCCGAATCCGCGCCGAACACCCTGCCGCTGGCCGGCATCCGGGTCGTCGAATTCACGCACATGGTGATGGGTCCGACCTGCGGCATGATCCTGGCCGACCTGGGTGCCGAGGTGATCAAGGTTGAACCCATCGGGGGCGACAGCACACGCCGGCTGCTGGGCAGCGGCGCCGGCTTCTTTGCGATGTTCAACCGCAACAAGCAGAGCCTGGCGGTGGACGTGAAGAACCCGCGCGGGCTGGAGATCGTGCTCAAGCTGATCGCGGGCGCCGACATCTTCAGCGAAAACTTCAAGGCCGGCACGATGGACAAGATGGGCCTGGGAGCGGCAGCGTTGAGCACGCTCAACCCGCGCTTGATCCAGGTCTCGCACAAAGGCTTTTTGCCCGGCCCCTACGAGCACCGCACGGCGCTGGACGAAGTGGTGCAGATGATGGGCGGCCTGGCCTACATGACCGGCCCCGAAGGCCGCCCCTTGCGCGCCGGCACCAGCGTCAACGACATCATGGGCGGCATGTTCGGCGCCATCGGTACGCTGGCGGCGCTGCAGCAGCGCGACCGCGCCGTGGGCGGCACCGGGCGCGGGCACCAGGTCAGCAGCGCGCTGTTCGAGAACAACGTGCTGTTGGTGGCCCAGCACATGCTGCAATTCGCGGTGACCGGCCAGCCCGCGG
>JANMHH010000389.1:0-28686 GCA_031375065.1 Rubrivivax sp.
TGTTCAAACTGACCCTGCTGGCGCTGGGCGATGCCGAGTTGATTGAGCAAAGGCACCGAGTCGGGCGCCTTCAGCAAGGCCGCTTGCAGGGCCGGTACATCCTGCCCCAGCGCAGCGTCGCCGCGCTCGGCCTTGGCATAGCGCACGGGCTTGAGCTTGGCCAGCTCGGCCAGGCTGCTCTTGACCCAGGGGTCGTACAGGCCCTGGGTGGTGCGCTGCGCGTTGGCCTCAAACAGTTCGATCGCTTTCTCTTCAAAGGGGAAGGCCTGCTCCTCGAGCAGCACGTTGTATTGCTCCAGCTCCATCTTGCTGAGCCGCTTGGGGCGTTGTGATCCGATCAGCGACTTGCCAAAGTCCTGGTACAGCGCCGCCGTGTGAAACGTGGCCGCGGTGGTGACTTCGGCCACACCCACTTCGGCGGCGCTGGCGTAGGCCTTGAGCACGTCGTCCAACCTGGCCTTCTTCAGTTTCAGCTGCTTTTGCAGCGGCTCGATCAGCGGCACCTTCTTGTAGGCCTCGAGCAAGGGCTCGATCAGCTGCAGCGCGGCCTGCCCGCCCAGCGTGCGGGTGCGTTGGGTGCGGGCCTCGCCGGCGTCGCGGTCGGCAGCCTGCACGGCGCGAACCCAGGCCAGGCTGCGCGGCAACTGACCGTCCTGGCGCGTCAAGGCGGCCAGTTTCCAGCGCGCTTCAACCGCAGGCTCCAGCGGCTGCGGGTGGGCTTGCAGGTAACGCTCCCAGGCCTTGATGGCCGTGGCCAGCTGCGGCGACTTGGGGCGGGCGCCGCCGGCCACGGCATCGGCCGCTTTCTGGTGCAATTCGGCGGCTTGCCAGAGCGCGCCGCGGGCCAGTGCGGGCTCGCTGGTGCTGCTGGCCACCTTTTCAAATTCGGCCGCCGCTTGGGCGTGGCGGCCCAGCTCCATGTAGGCCAGCGCGAGCTTGGGCGCCACGTCGGCTTGCAGCGGATGGGCTGGGTATTGGCGACGGAAATCTTCCAATGAACGAGCGGCGGCGTCCCAGTCCTTCAGGGCCAGCAACGAAGCCGCACTGTCGACCATGGCGCTGGCCCGCACCGCAGAGCCGGCGGGCAGCGAAGCCAAGGCAGCCACACGGGCAAAGTGACCCACCGCATCGCGGCCCAAGCCGGCGGTGCGCGCCAGTTCCCCTTGTTTGTAGATGGCCGCGGCCTGGCGCTCCACCAATTCATTGCGGCCTGGCGCCCGTTCGGCCGTCAGCGCCAGAACTTCGCCATAGGCCGCCTCGGCATCGGCAAAACGCGCGCGGTCAAAGCTGTGGTGGGCCACTACTGTCCAGGCCACCCGGCGCAAATCGGCAGCGGGCGGCGGGGTCAGCGCCAGCGACTGGCGTGCCACGGCCAGCGCCTGTTCGCCGTCGCCCAGGGTCAACAGCTTTTCGGCGGCGTTGGTCAGCACGGCTGCGGTGCGGGGGTCGCTGCCAAAGGCATCGGCGAAGCGCAGCGCGCTGTCGACGCCCTGGCGCTGCAGAACGGCCTTGTCGGCGGCATCGCGCTCCAGCGCGGCGTAGCTCAAGAGCGCCGAGTAGCCGGCATCGGCACCGCGTGTGAAGCCGCTGACTGCAGCAGTGGCCCCAGCACCGGGCAGAACAGTGGCAGCGGCCGCCACGGCCGATGAACCGTCCTGGCCGACCGGCGCCCCATAGGCCACCCGCTCGAACTCTTGTGCGGCCGCCGCGAACCGTTTGTCCTCGAACAGCAGTTCGGCCATCAGGAAACGGTTTTGCGCTTCGTCGCTGTCGCCCGGGAAGGCCGACAGCAGCGCCTGGTACCAGACCACGGCTTCCTGCACGTCGGCTGGCAACTTGTTCTTCTGCGCCAGTGCGTGGTGGTGACGGGCCAGGTCGATCAGGTTGTTCTTGACCAGCGGCTGGGCCCGCTGCCAGCCGCCTGGGTTGGCGCGTCGGAATTCGCTGTCGGCGCCGTAGCGCACCACGTGGTCTTTTTTGGCCGCCAAGGCCAGGGTTTCAAAGCCAGCGCCAGCATAGATTTCGATCACCCGCGCCTGCAGCAGCGGCGCTTGTGCGTGCAGCGGCTGGCGCCGCACAAAGGTGGCCAGCGTGTCGGCCGCGTCCTTGATGCGCTCTTGGCGAATGTAAAGCTCGGCCAGTTGCTGGTAGACGCGGAACTGGTAGCCGTCACGCACCGGGCTGTTGATGAAACGGGCCACGGCTTCCGCACCTTGCAGGTTGCTCAGGCTGATGCTGATGACGCGGAACGTGTCTTCGACCAGTTCGCGGTCGGCCCGGGTCAGGGCGCTCAGGTCTTCCAGCTTGGCTTCGTCACGCACGGCGTGGCTCAAGCCACCCAGCTTCAGGTCCAGCACACCAAAGAAGGGTTTCAGTGCGTCGTCCAGTCGACCCAGCTTGAACAGACTCCAGCCCTGCATGTACAGCGCCCGTTCGGTGAACGGGCTGCGCTTGCCGCTGTCCAGCACGGTGGCGTAGGCCGTCTCTGCCAGCTTGTATTCGCGGGTGGCAAACAGCAGCTCGCCGCGGCGAAAGTGCGCCTCGTCGGCGTGTTGCGTGCCCGGGTGCTGGCCGACCAGCAGGGTCAGGGTCTGCAGCGCAGCTTCCAGTTGCCCACCCTGCTCTTGGGCACGGGCCAGCTGGTACAGCACACGGTCGTTGCGGGCGTCGTTGGGATAGGCCTTCAGAAATTCCTGGTAGCGGGCGATGGCGGCCTTGTAGTCCGGCACGTCACCGGCGGCGGACGTGGACTCCGCAGCGCGGCGGTCGGCGTTGTCCATCTCCAGGTCGCCCAGCCGGCGCATGGCTTCGGGGCGCTGCGGCGCGTCGGGCGCGGCGCGCAAGAATTCGCGGTAGGCCGCGATGGTTTGTTCTTCGGCCACCTTCACCGCGGTCTGCGGTGTGTCGGCCACCACCGCCACGCTGCGGTCGCGCAGCGTGGCCAGCGTGGGTTCGTTGTCGCCAGGCAGGCGCTTGTTGCTGGAGCATGCCGCCAAGACAGCGGCCAGGGCCACGGCAGACCAGCGGCTGACCGTCATGGCTTGGCTCCTGCGGGTGCCAGCGTGCGCTCGTCACGCTGGGCCAGCTGGGCGCGGTCCAGAATCTGCGCGATGGCCAGGCGGGCCTGGGCGTCGTAGAGGTCCAGCCGCTGCTTCTGGCCTTCCAGTTCCGCCACCGCGATGTCTTGCAGCGCGGTTTGTGTCTCGGCGTCCAGCGCGGCCACACGCGGCTGCAAGGCTTGCAGGCGGGCCGTCAACTCGGCGATGCGCGCAGCAAAACGTTCGTGCCGCTCGGGTTCAGCGCGCTGGGCCTGCAGCAACGCAGCGTCGCGCTGTACGGCCTGGGCCAGGCCCACGTCGGTGTCGCGCAGCGCCTTGCGGGCGGTCCAGCTGCGCTCGCTGAACTGCTGCTGCAGTTGCCACGCCAAGGCCCCCGAGACCCGGCGCAGCCGCTCGGCGGCGCCAGCCAGTTCATCGGCTTGCGGCGTGCCTTGGGCTCGCGCCAGGGTGTCGCGCGCGCGCTCCAGGCGGTCCAGCAGGTCGCGTTCGCGGGGGTTGGCAAACAGCGCCGCGTCCTGGCTCTCATCGGCATTTTTCAGCGCCGCGCTCAGGGCGTCGCGGCGCTGCTGCAGCTGCGGCATGTCAGTCGCACCGGCTTGCGCCCGCACGGCGGGCAAACGCTGGGCAAACGCTGCCTTGCGGTTGTCGAGCATGTCGGTGAAAGTGCCCAGGTTGCCCTGCCAGTGGGTCAGGTTGCTGGACAGGAACCGCAGGTCACGCAGGTGCTTGAAGGACTCCTGAAACGGGTTGTCGGCCAGCAACGGCACCAGGTGCGCGGTGTGCGGCATCTCGGGCAGCTTGTCCATGCGCGCAAAAGCGTCCAGGCCGACATCGACCGCGACCGGGTTCTGCGACAGCAAGCCCTTGACCAGCAGGCCCGAACGGATCGCGACGATGGATTCGTCGAGCCTGACCTTTTCGCGTTTGAAAGTTTCGGTCGCCGCTTGGTAGCGTTCCAGCGCACCGCTGTAGGAACCGATCTCGGACAACGCATAGGGCACCGCAATGTGTGCTTCCAGAACAGCGGCGTCGGTGATGTTGCGCTGCGCCAGCTCTTGCCACGGCACCAGGGCCAGCTTGGGGTCGTTGAGCTCGGCGGCCGCCCAGCCATAGCCCAGCAAGGCTTTGTTGGACTGGGCGCTGTTCAGGCGCACCCGCTGCAGCGCGTTGCGGGCCTCGCGCGGCTTCTTGTCTTGCAGGGCGCCAAAGCCCAGGGCCACATTGGCGCGGTCGCGCAGGCTGCGCAGTTCTTCGTTGGGACCGGGCGCCTGGCCCACTTCATCGAGCAGCGCCAGGCCCCGCTCCACTTCCTCGGGGCCACCGGTCTTGACCAGCGCCACACCCAGGTTGAACCGCGCATACAGGCCCGCCGTGGGGCTGGCCTTGATGGTGTCGAGCACGGCTGCGGCACTCACGTAGTCCTGGCGGCCCATCATCAGCTGCGCGCGCAGCAGTTGGCGGTCTTCTTCCAAACCGCGTTGCAACGGGGCGCTGATGCGGTCCAGCGACGCTTGCGCCTGCTCGGCCAGCCCGCGCTGGTGGCGGATGCGGGCCAGAAAAAACCAGGCCCGATCGCGCACCGACAGCGGGGCCTGGCGTTCGATCAACCGCGCAAAAACTTCCGAAGCCTGGTCGTGCAGGCCGTAGGACAGCATCATGCCGCCGCGCAGAACTTCGGCCTCGTCGTCGTGCGGCGCCACACGGGCAAAGTGCTGCGACACCATCAAGCCGGTGATGGCCCCAAAAAAGCGGTCCTGGTAAAAATTGAACAGCGTGTCGCCGTAATGCGGCGCGCGCACGCTGACGGGCGCAGGGTCGCTTTGCGCCGCTGCCGGCCCCGCTGGCAGGGTCAGCATCGTGACGACGCCCACCACGCAAGCCAGCAGCCGCAGTGGTGCCGGCCTCAAGGGGCGGCTGGCGCTTCGGGGCGGCGTACTCACCAGACCTTGACCTCAAACTCAGGCTGCAACTTGGCCTGCGAGTCCTTGATGCGCAGCTCGATGTAGCGCGGCTCGGTGCCTTTGTCGAACTTCAGCGTGGTGCCACGCTTGTAGTCGCGCTCATGCGGGCCGCGGCCGGTGAAGAAGGCATCGATGGCATGGCTGCCGGCGCGCAGGTTGCCCACAAAAATGCGCTGCACGCCACCACGGTGCAGAGCCTGCACCTCCTGGGCGGTGTACAGGTGTTGGCCGATCACCTTGTCGTCAAGCTTGATCTGCACCGACTCCAACTCGAACAGCTTGCCGACGTCCATGCTCACGAACACGGCCACTTGCGTGCCGGCCGGGAACAGCAACTCTTCTTCCAGGATCAGCAGGTCGCGGTTCAGGCGAATGACGTCGGCCTTGAGGTCTTGCACCCGGGTGTCGAGTGAGGCTTGCGGCGCGGCCGGCGCTGCAGGCGCGCTGGCCGCTGCGGCCGGTGCGGGTGCTGCTGGCGCCGATGCCGCCGCGGCCGGTGCGGCCGGTGTGGGCGCCGATGTGGTTGGCTTGGCATCGGCGGCCCAGGCGCAGGCCGATGCCGACAAGACCAGCGCCGCTGTGGCACGCAAAACAGATTTCACAAAAAACTTCATGGTGCGAGCACCCCTTCAGAACGTGGCAGACACATAAACCTGCACCACGTTGGCGTTGTAGGAATAGGGCTTGTTGGTGCGCGAATCGGTGAAGTCCGAAAAGCGGAACTGCTTGAGCTCGTAGGCACCCGTGAGCTTGACGTCATAGCCGGCCGGCAGGCCCGGCCAGGTGTAGCTGAGCTTGGCCGACAAGCCCGTGCTCTTGAAGGTGCTGAGTTGACGGTTGCGCGAGATGTAGAGCGTCTCCGCCTGCGCGTTGTCGCTGTAGAACAAGGCCTTGCCTTGCGAATAGCTGCGCAAGGAGACGTCGAGCAGATAACTCTGGCCCAGGTACTTGGCACCACCCACTTCGAAGGTGTGCGCCTTGACGTCCCAGGTGTCCCAGTAATAGCGGTACTCGGCGCGCAAGGAGCTGCGCGAGACCAGTGCGCCGGTGTCGTGGATGCTGCGCAACTTGGCGGCCCGGCCGGTGCGCGTGCGTGGGTTGCGCTCGGGTACTGCAGCGCCGAACACGCGCGCTGCGCGGTAAGGGCTGCCCAGGTAGCCGTTGTCGGAGATGGCTTCGAAATTCGCGCTCATCAACCAGCGCGGCGTGAGAATCTGCGTCAGCCCGACGCGGTACTGCCAGTGCGCCGCCGTATCGATCCAGCCCACCACGCCCTTCTGCCCCACCTGGTCGCGGGCGCGTGTGAAACCCAGGCTCACGGTGGTCTGGCCGCCAAAAACTTCGTGTGCTGCGTCCAGGCTCAGGCCCTCGGCAATGTAGTCGGGCTCGGTGCTGCGCGACAGGCCCAGCGTCAGCGTGGTGTCACGCACCACCGTCTCGGCCGTGAAGTCCCAGGCGGTGCGGTTTTCCTTGAAGGGGCTGGCGGTGGTGACGACGTCGATGCTGGCGTTGCTGACCGCGTCCACGTAGTACTGCGCCGTCAGCGAAACACGATCGAGCAGACTCTTGCGCACCAGCAGCGCGGGGCCGGTGGCCTTGACGCCGCCGCCGTCGTAAACGTGATAGATGACCTCGGCCTTGTCCTCGGGGAGTGCAGCGCCGCTGGCCTGGGTGGCCGCACTGCCCGCCATGGCGGTGCCCAGGAGCTCACGCCACCTGGCCAACAGCCGGCGCAGCGCGCTAGTTGCAGCCACAGCCGCCCCCCTGAACCCCGGTCGCGCCGCGTGCACCTTCGCGCACGGCGTGGATGTGCTCGCGGTGCTTGTCGGCCAGCGGTGCGCGCGAGAACTGCATGATGGGATCGGAGAGTTTTTCGCGCTCATAGGGCTTGACCCAGGGCTGGATGGCGCAGCCACTCAGAACCACACCGCACACAACCAGCGCAGCGCCGCTCAGCCGGCGCTGCAAACCCAAGGCGTTTCGACAGGAGCCCATGTTCATTCCTTGACCAGCTCGCGGATCTGCCGTTCGTAAGCCTCTTCGACACCCTCGCGGTAGCCTCGGTGCAGGTAGCGCACGCGGCCATCGCGGTCGATCAGCACCGTGGCCGGCATGGCGCCCATGTCGTAGAGCTTGGTCACCGTCTTGTCGGCGTCCAGCAGCACCGGGAACTTCAGGCCCCACTTGGTGGCGGTGGCCGCGCCGTGGCGGGCGTCGTCGTCGATGTTGACGGCCAGCAAGGTGAAACCGCTGCTGCGGTACTTGTCGTACAAGCGGTTCAGGTGCGGCATCTCTTGTTTGCAAGGGCCGCACCAGCTGGCCCAGAAGTTCACCAACACCACCTGGCCACGTTGCTCCTGCAGGCGCAGGTTGCGGCCTTCGGCGCTCTTGAGCGTGAAGTCGGGTGCGGCGCTCTGGGTGCTCACCGCGGCATGGGACCCGGCCGCCAAGAACAGGCCCGCCGACAGTGCCAAGAACAGCGCCAGGGTTTGCTTGAAGAGGTGCATGGTGTGGTGTGCGGCCATGGTGGGTGTTTCAGAAGAACAGCGTGAAGCCGGCCGTGACTTCCAGGTTCTGGGTGCTCTGGCGCTTGCCCAACAGGTCCAGCGTGAAGACATGGTCACGCACGTCGGCCTGCATCACAAACCAGTCGCTCAAGATCAGGCGCAGACCAAAGCCGGCGTGCAGGGTCTGGCGCTTCTGACCGGCAAAGTCGGTGCTGCCCACACCGGCCAGGATGTAGCCCTGGGTGGCCTTCGCGGTGTTGCGACCGAAGAAGACTTCGCCGGGCAGCACGTTGTAGCCCGCCGACAGCGCGTAGTAGCTGAGCGTCTCGGTGCGGTTGACGAAGATGCCTCCGGGCAACACCTGACGAAAATTTTCGTCACTGACCTTGCTGCGACCCAGGGTGCCGTCAACAAAGAAGTCTTCGGTGATGTGGTATCCCAGGCGAATGCCGCTGACGGTACTGGCGCCGAAGTTCTGCGTGGCATAGGTGCCGGCATACAGCCCCACCGAGAAGTCGTTGGACGCGTACTTGGGGCGTTTGACCTCGCGCCGGTCCACCTGCGGCACGATGACCTGTTCCGACGCGGCCCTGGGCGGCGTGACGGGCTGGGCCACCGGCTGCGCAAGCGCTGGTGCAGCCAGCGCCACCAGCAACAGGCCGGCCAAAGCCGGGCGCCATGCCGCCAGGCCAGCACGTTGGCGGGGGGACCGTGTTGGGGTGTGCAAGGTGTGGCGCATGTTGAAAGTGGACCGTTGGCTCATGGGGGTCAGAAGAAGAAGGCCAAGCCGAGCGTGAAGGCCCGGTACTCGATGCTGCGGTTGTCGGCGACAAAGGCGGTGTAGAGCGATCCATCCAAGCGGACCACGAAGCGTTCCGTCAGGTACCAGCGGACGCCCGCCGTGGCGTGCGCCAACTTGGCGTTGGTGGTGGCGGCGTTGACCAGGCTGCTGTTGGGAATGTTGCGAAACTGCCCCACGCCGACGCTGAAAAAGGGCGACAGGCGGCGGTCGGACCAGGGCTCGGAGGTCAGGCTCACCGACCAGAAGTCGGTGCCCGAAAAAACGCCTTGCACCTGGGCCACGCTGAGTTCGGCGCCCACCGTGTCGGCCAGGCGGTACTGCGTCCACAGCTTGAGCATGGGCTCGGACTTGAACCGGCCCCAGCCCGCGCCCAACTCCAGACGCCGGCGCAGGTAGTCGTCCAGCATCACGTCGCGAAAGGACTTGCCGGCGCCGGCTTCGGTCAACGTGCCTTCCATTTGCTGGCGTGGCACCCAACCCACCTGCCCACCCTCGGCGCGCACGCGGTACCAGTCGGTGCGGCGCATCTCCACGGTGACCCACTGACGCCGTTCCACCACGTAGAAAACCGGGTAGCCACGCCCCGGGCCGGTGTGCATTTCCAGGAACGCATCGTTGACCTGCAGGCGTTCTTCACCGGACCGCTTTTCGGGGCGTTTTTCGACGCGCAAACCCGGCCCTGCAACGGGCGCGACGTTGACCGCGGAAGGGGTGGAATCAACCGCCGGGCCGGTCGCGGGCACGGTCGCGGGAACGGGCACAGAAACGGGCGTTGAACCGGCAGCCGTTGGTGGGCTGTCCGCAGCGCTGGCGACTTGTCCAAAGGCGCTGCAAGCAGCGCCCAAGGCAAAGGCGCAAACTGCTGCGCGCAGGGTCTGAAACAGAAAGGGCATCGGTGATGTGAAGCGGCCGGGGTCTAGTCGGTGTTGCACGCCCCAGTGGCGGGGTCGGCGGGCGTGAACATGGTGTTGGCCGCGCTGCTGAATTCGTCCTGGCCCTGCGGCATGGGGCGGCTTATCCAGTATCGGATGAGCTTGGCCGCAGGGTCGTCCGGCCGGTCAAAGATCAGGCCACCACCGTGCAGGACGCCACGCACCAGGGGCTTGTTCATCAAGCGACTCTGGTCGGCGTTTCCCACCACCGTTTCACCCAGCGACGAGCGGAAGTTCTTGTACATGTCGCTGGCGCGCACCGTGGCCGAGACCAGCGTGGGGTCGACGGGCGGCGCCGTTCCAAAGAGGCGCAGGGCACCACCGGTTCCGGTGCCGTTGTCGTGGCACCCACCGGCCGCGCAGGTGTTGGTGGAGATCACCCCGCCGATGTTGACCGGGAGTGGCAGGTTGAGCACCGGGTTGACGCAACGCTGAAAGTACGCAAACGACAGCTGCTGCCCCAGGGCACCTGGCGGGTTGGACACGTTGTCGGGGTTGTCAAGCGGGCTGCCGCCGCCGCACGCGCCCAAAAGGGCGAGCACGGCGGCGGCGGCTGGCGCGAGAAGTGAGTGTGGGTTCAGGCTTCGCGTCATCGGCTCACAAAAGGTGCGGATAAAGGGTGTGGGTCAGTTGCTGGGGCAGCCACGGGCAATCCAGGCGGCGATCTGGTTGTAACCGGTGCTGCCCACGGGCAGCAAGGCCGTTGTTTGCGTCAAATCACCGCTGGGGTGCGGCACTGTGGACGGCCGGCTCAACAAGGGGTTGGCAGCGCTTTGGCAGGTGTTGTTGATCATGGTCAGCGTCACGTTGAAGTCGCCCTCTTCACTGCCGGTCAGCACAAAACGGTTGCGCGGGTTGCCCAGCCCCGCCTGGTGGCAACTGGCACACTGAGTCCGCAGGATCGGCTGCACCTGCGACAAGAAGGTTTCCTGGCTCAGCGCCGAGACCGTGCGAATGCCGCTGTTGGCGTCAAAGGGGTCGTTGTAGTACTGGCCGCCCAGGTCCAACCACTCGGCCACCAAGCGTTTTTCAGCCCGGTTGAGCAAACGCGAATGGTCCGGCGCCGTGCTGGGTGGGTTGGGATGCTGGGCTTGCGCGGTGGCGCCGGCCTTGAGCGTCTGCCCCCACAGGATTTCCGTCAGACGGCTCTTGCGCGCCTGGCCGGCGGTGCTGGCCGCGCCAGAACTGGTTTCAACCAGCGGGCTGCCGCGCACCACTTCGGGCACGCCATCACGGACCCGGATCACCGGGCGGCCGGTGGTGGCGTCGATCAGGGGGTCACCGAGCAGAAGCTCTTCATAGGACACCAGGCGCCCGGTGCCCGACACGGTGCCCCGCAGGTCCAGCTTGGCCACATCGGCATGACAAGACACGCAGGTTTGCGCACCCGTCGTGCCGCGCGCCCGGGTCCACAGCGGCTGGATGTGCTCGGGGTAGTTGATGACGCCGTTGACGGGCGCCGGCGTGGCCAGGTCGTCGGCCGGATTGGTGTTGCCGGTGTAGCGCAGGCTGATCGCCGCACGTGCCGTCACACCCGGCTGGGTGGTGTCGGCCCACATGTCGGTGAACACCGGGTTGGCGGCCAGCGCCAGCGCACTGGGGTCGAGCCGGGTGCGCAGCGAAGCCAGGGTCTCGCCACTTTGGTGCTGCGCCGACAGCGCCGACTTGATGCCGGCAGGCAGCGTGTTGACCACCGGGCCGCTGTTGAGTGCAGCGCCACGGCGTGGGCTGTGGCAGCCGTCGCAGGTGCGGCGTTCGCCGGGTCGCACCTGAATCCAGTTGGTGTGGGTTTGAATGGCCCGGCCATCGGCGTCGATCACGCTCAGCGCCAAAGGCACGTCGGCGGGCACCTGCAGTTTGAAACTGCCATCGGGTTCGATCGGGGCGTAGCCCAGGATCTGCATCTGTTCAAACTCGGTCTCGCCAATCGCTTGACGCGAACCCATGCCACCGGCCGGTGGGGGCACGCCGCGCATGGCGCGCACAAAGCGCGCCGGCGCGCAATCGTAGGCCGCGTCGGCCGGGTTCTTCAGGCGCGCCAGGTCGGCCACCATGCTGCGCGTGTCGGCGGTGTCGACCGGCGCTTTCAGCGGAATCGACTGCGTACAGCCTGCAGCCCGATCGGACGCGGTGAGCATGCCTTCGGCCATGCGGTTCAGGCCGTCGGTGTCATAGACGCTGCGCACCTCGATCAAGGCCATGTTCTGCGCTGCCAGCACCGGGTCCACGGTGGTGGGCTCCACCACATTGGGCTCGGTGCGCGCCACCAGCGCCACCGGGTCGGTGAACATGAAGCCTGGGGGCGGTGCCGCCACGATCAACCAGGTCTGGTTGGCCGGGTTGAACATGTAGATGGCGTACGTGGAAGGCGCGTTGTCTTTGACGCCGTCGCTGGCGCGCGCCGCCATGGTGCGGTTGGTGTCGCCCAGGGTGGCTTTTTCCGCGTCGGTCAGCGTGGTGCAGGACACCACCACGTCGTTGCGCGTCACTTCGCAGGGGCGCCAGGCGACCAGCACGCGGTCGCTGCCGTCCCACAGCGGGTAGGGCGTGGTGGCACGGCCAAACAAGGACAGGCCACGGCCGTCCGACAGCACCTGTTCGGTGGCCGCCTTTTGCCCGCCCTGGGTGGGTACGCTGCGGTCGGCCGGCGTGTTGTTCTCAGAGTAACGCGCTGCGTCGACCATCATGATCGAGCCACCTTCTTGCGTGCCCGACAGCGGCATCAGCGAGGTCACCAGTTGACCCGGGTACTTGCCCTTGGGGTCCATGTCGCGCGGGTGCAGGAAGCTGTTGCCCGGGCTCTGCGCGCCGTACAGCACAAACATGTCGGTGCCGTCGGGCTTGCTGCGGAATACAGCAAAGCGGTTGCGATCGGCCACGTGCTCCCAGCGCGCAAACATGATGTCGCCATTGGGTCGGATGACCGGGTTGCGCTCGTGGCTCTGGTTGAAGCTGATCTGCTGCACGTTGCTGCCGTCGGCGGCCATGCTGTGCAGGTTCATCACCCGTTCACGTTCGTACTCGTCAGCGGCAAAGTAGGCCCGGCCCAGGGCCTGCATGCGGCTGCTCTTTTCCTGGCGGTTGCTGGAAAAGATGACGCCGCGGTTGGCCGGCAGGTAGACCGGGTCGACATCGTCGTTGCCAGCGCTGGCGCTCAGGCGACGGTAGCTGCCCGTCGTCAGGCTCTTGCCCGTCATGTCGTATTCCCAGATGTTCCAGCGCCCGGTGCAGGCCGGCGCACCGCTGGCGGTGCCGTCCACCGTGGCGGTGTTGCTGGCGGGGCAGCGCATGGCAAACACGATCTTCTTGCCGTCGTAGCTGACTTCGGGGTCGGACGCGTCGCCCACGCCCTGCGTGAAACGGGCCGTCAGGTTGTGTTCGGCGGCGCTGGCGCTGGACTTTTCACGCAGCATCAGGTCGCCGCCCGGGGCGCTGTTGGCCGCGTCGGTGGGGTTCAACCCCACCGAGGTGGCACGTTTGACATAGGCGATCGGCACATCGCCATTGACGGTGACGGTGTCGGCACTGGAGCCGCCGCCAGAGCAGGCGGCCAGCAGGACCAGCATCAACGCTGCCGCGCCGCATGCGGCGGCCCATCGTGCCGTCGACGTGCGCTGGGTGTGAATTGGATTCATGGCAGTTTCGCTCCTGAAACTCATTGGCAAGCCAGCCGAACTGGTTGCGATTCGGGACTGAGGGAATCGAGGTCGTGCAAGTCGGACAACTGGGAGTCGTTGGCAGACGCTGGAACCGGCACCCGCACCGGCGCCGACAGGCCCTGCAGCAAGCCGGAGCTGGCGTGCAGGGCGCCCTGGGCGTCCACGATCACGGCGTCCACGTCGCCCAGGCTTTCGACCAGCACCAAACCGCGCTCGACCCCCAGCACAAACACCGCCTTGGACAAGGCCTCGCTGGTCAAGCCGTCAGGGGCCAGGATGGTGACGCCGTGAACGCTGCAGGGGCTGCGCCCGGTGGCGGGGTCGATCAGGTGATGGACGCGCTCGGATCCGTCATCGAAGAAACGTTCGTAATCGCCCGAGGTGGAGATCGACACGTCTTCCAGCGGCAGCACAGCCACCACTTCGCCGGCACGGCGCGGGTCGCGGATGGCCACGCTCCACGGCCGCCCGCGGCGATCGCCCAGCACCCGGCTGTCGCCCCCGGCGCTGACGTAGGCATGTTGTATGCCGCGACGCGCCAGCAGCGCCACCGCGTTGTCCACCGCGTGGCCCTTGGCAAAACCACCCAGGTCGATGCGCATGCCGTCCAGGCCAAAGCGCAGCGTGCGGGCCCTGGCGTCCACCTGAAGGTGCTGCCAACCCACGCAGGCCTGGGCGGCGGCCAGCGCCTGCGGGCTGGGTCGAAGCTTTTGGCGGTAGTCGTAGAGCTGCCCGACCGCAGCGTAGGTGATGTCAAAGGCACCCTGGGTCAGGTGTGAAAAGGCACGCGCCTTTTGCACCAGGCCCAGCATCTCTTCAGACAGCACGACCGGCTGACGGGCGGCCTCGCGGTTGATGCGGCACAGCTCCGAGCCCGGCTTGTGCGGGCTCATCGCGCGGTCGATGCGGTGCATCTCGTCCATCACGGCGGCAGCTGCGGCCTCGCCGCTTCTGCGGTCGGCTGCCCACAGCTCGACGCGGATGGCCGTGCCCATGATGGCTTCTTCGCGCACCACCCAGCCTGCTACCGCACGCTCGGTGCGGCGGGCGAAGTCGAAATGGCGTTGAATCGGGTTGGCGGAGGAAAACAGCATGGCAACCAGCATCGGTGTTGGGCTTGGGCGCACGCTGAACATCAGCGTGCGGACCGCCACCCATTCGGAAGCCCGGAAGCTACAGGCCAAACGGCATCAGAGCCGTGACGGGTGGTGCCGGTGTGCGAGCAAATGATTCTGCGTTTCGCGGGCCGGCTCGGCCCAAGCCAGGGCTGGGCACTGCGGTTCGTGACATGCATCACGAACGCCACTTTGAGGCGACTTCAAACGCGCTGTTTGGCGCGGTCCGGCGCAGCCGACTTGTTGCTTTCGCTCACCGACCGTGTGCTCGGTTGCGCCAGCGGCGAGGGCTACATGCCCTTGAACAGGCCGGTGTAGCTGCGGCTCACCTCAAGCTTTTCAGGGTGGCCTTTGACGGCCACGATCTGCCGGCCGCGAAAGTCGCGCGTGACCCCGGCGATCGACTTCACCGCCACCAGCGTGCTGCGATGAATTTGCCAGAACAGGGCCGGGTCGACCTCGTCGACCAGTTCCTTGATGGGCTTGCGGATCAGCGCCTCGACCTGCGCCGTCTGCACCCGCGTGTACTTTTCATCGCTGACGAAAAACAGCACCTCATCCACTGGAATCATCTGAATGGCCTGGCCCACGGTGGCCTGGATCCACTTCAGGTACTGCGGTGCGCCGCCGGGGTTGAGGCGGGCCGACAGTTGATGCAGCAACTGCTGCAGATGCGGCCCGGCAGGCGCGTCACCGCCGCCATCCGGGCTGAGCCGGGCCGCCAGGCGCTTCTGGATGCGCTGCACGGTCAGCTGCAGGCGGTCGCGTTCGGCCGGTTTGAGCACATAGTCGGCCACGCCCTGTTCAAAGGCTTCAACGGCGTATTGGTCGTAGGCGGTGATGAAGACGATCTCGGGCACCAGGTCGCGGTCGTCGTCAGCCTCGCCTTCGGCGGGCTCAAGCGGCGGCAGCTGGGCGATCTGGCGCGCCGCCTCCACGCCCGTCAGGCCGGGCATGCGGATGTCCAAAAACACGATCTCGGGCCGGTGCTGCTGCACCAGTTCCACCGCCTCCAGCCCGTTCTTGGCTTCGGCCACGATGTGCAGCTCGGGCCACACTTCTGCCAACCGGGCGCGCAACTGGTCGCGCATCAAGCGTTCGTCGTCGGCCAAAACGGCCCGGGGTGCAGCGGTTTTCTGGACAAGCATGTTCATGTGATGTCAGCAGGACTTGGGGGTCACCAAGGGTACCGCGCCCAGGGCCAAACCGAAAATGCGCGCCTGGGTGCTAGCCGGGCCGGCGGTGCGCAGTCGTTGTTTCGTCGCGCCGCCCAGGCCGCTGTGCAACGGCCGCCCAACGCGGCCTCAGCGGGTTGCACTGCTGACGTTAGGTGCCACCGGAACCCGCCGTCGCAACCACCACCACAACAGCAACGCCACGCCCCAAAGTGGCGACAGCGCCAAGGCCATGACCACCAACACAGCCGCCAATCCGGCCACCAGGCTGCCGGCGATGGCCACCCCTGCGATGCCCAAAGCCAGCGTCACCGCAGCGGCCGCCAGCAACAGCACCAGCGGCACCACGACCACCATCACCAGCAGCGCGGCGCCAACGGCCAACACCGCCCAGAGGCTGCGTTCGGCATCCACCCGCACCCAGGGCAGGCTGTCGCCGTCGACGCTGAGCAAAAAGCCATCGCCCGACGCGTCCGCCAGCGCGGCCAGAAGCGCTGCACCCATCAGCACGGCCAACACCGTCAGCACCCCAGCAGCCAAGCCCAACCACAGCCACCACCGGTACGGCTTGGCGCCCGTTGCAGCGGCGACACCGGCTGCAGCAGGAGCCACTGCGGGCGGCGGGCCAAAGGCGTGGATGTCGTCGGCTGTCATCAGGCGTTGTCCTCGGTGGAGCGGTAGGGCACGGTGACCGTCACCACGGTACCGCTGGGCTGGTTCTCGGTGACCGTCAGGCTGGCCCTGGGCCCGTAGAGCATTTGCAGGCGCTCACGGATGTTGGCCAACCCGACGCCGGTTCCGGCGGTGGCGGCCTTGCCAAAACCAAGCCCGGTGTCGGCCACCGTGACTTGCAATTTGCCGTGCACGATTTCGGCCGCCACGCGCAGATGGCCACCTTCGGGCTTGGGTTCCAGGCCGTGCTTGATGGCGTTTTCCACCAGCGTCTGAATCATCATCGGCGGGAACTCGGCTGACAGCAGACCGTCGGTCACCGCAATCTCGGTGCTCAGTCGCTCCTCCATGCGCACCTTCAGGATTTCGAGGTAGGGCCGGATCACCGCCAATTCGCGGCCCAGGTCGCGCGCACCGCCCGCGCCGTTGCCACTGGCCTCACGCATGGTGGGCATGCTGGCGCGCAGCAGCGCGATCAGGTTCTTCTGCATCACGCTGGCCCGGGCCGGGTCGGTCTCGATCAGGTGGTCGATGCTGGCCAAGGTGTTGAACAGGAAGTGCGGCTCCACCTGCGCCTGCATGGCGGCCATGCGGGCCTCGACGACCTGGCGCTTGAGCGACTCGGCTTCGGCCGTTTCGGTGGCCTGCGCGGCCTTGACCTCGGCCTGCTTCTGGCCCTTGTAGGTGAACTTGATGATGGCCGAGGCCACCACCCACAAGAAGGCAAACTGCATCAGGAAGTCGCCGATGCCAAAGCGCGTGGTGCGGCTGGAACGGCGGCTCTGGCGTTCTTCGGCGCGGGTCAGGCTGCGCAGCGCTTCTTCGGCATCGTGCTGGGCCTCGGCGGCGTCGCGCTGGGCCTCGGCGGCGTCGCGGGCGGCTTGTTCAACGGCCTCTTTCGAATCGCGAATGGCTTCTTCGAAGTCGCGCCGGGCATCTTCGACCATGGCCTTGATCTCGGCCTCACTCACCACACCACGCGGCAAGGTGATGCGGATGCCCTGGGCCGCCGCCGAGGCCGCCGCATCAACCGCGCGCCGCGCCTGTTCGGCCGCGTTTTGCGCCGCCGAAGCCGCGCGCTCGGGCGCGTCGCCCTTGGCCGTGATGCGGATGCCGTCCTTGCCGATGCTGATGTCCACGCCTTCGCCCGGCTTGCTTCCTTCGATGCGAATGGGCAGGTCCAGCTTGGAGACCTTGGGGGCCGCGGGTGGCGCCGGGACCGCAGGGCTGGCAGGTGGCGCTGGATCGGCAGCGGGTGCCGCAGGTGCCGGTTTGGCTGGTTTGGTCGTTTTGGCCGGTTTAGCCGGTTGGCTGTCGTGCCGGTCGTTGCTGCCTTCGAAGTGCTCGGTCACCGTCCAGGTGAACGGCGGCAGGTCATGCAAGATGCCCACCACGATCAGCAACGCCGCCGCCAACACGATGAATCGCCGCCAGCTGATGCTGAGCAGCCAGTTGGCATAAGCGTGGAAGAACTTCAGGGCCGCAGCGGAAAAGCGCTGCCAGCGGTCATGCCACGGCTTGGTTGGGGAGGCGGGGGCGGTCATGGAAGCCAGGTGCTAGGTCGAATGAGGCGGACTGTACGCACGCCCACACCCCCGTCCAGCACGCAGCGATGCACCGCGCTCGCAGCCCGACAGGCTACAAGGTGCAGCGACAGGCCGGGAAAGGCCTTGGAACGATTGGCGAGGTCTGGACCTCACCCGACCTGATGCTGACCCTGAACAGCCGTGACCTCGATCCCTCGGGCATCGTTCAGGCCATGCTGCTGACCAGCGCCAGCACCAGCGTGGCCACGGCGGCGCACATCACGGTGCGCAGCAACTGGCTGTCGGCGGCGTCGGCCTGGGCCAGCTGCTCGCTGGCGTCGCGGCCTTCGTTCGGGCCGTAGCCGGCCAGCGTGAGCACGGACTCCAGGCTGATGGCACAGGTGTCGGCAAAGTCAAGGCGGTGATTTTTATGGGCAAACATGTGATGGACTCCCCTTTATGGATGCACTCTGGTGATGGCCCCCTTTGGGGTTGCCATGGCGCAGTTGTATGCAGGGGACCGTTATGCCGCCGTTACGGGGAGTGGTAACGCTGTCTGCCGCGCGAACCTGCAGGGAAGGTTTGCCGGCCAAGATGGCTGGCAGGGCCGGCCGCCGACAGGCGCCCGGCCCTGGCGGGACCGCTCAACCCGACAGCAGCTGCAGGTTGAAGGCCCGTTCCACCAGCCATACCGCCGCCAAAATGGCAATCAGCAGCGAGCCACCCATCAACAGCCAGCGGCGGTAAAGCAGGCTGCGGCGCAGCAGAAAAGCCACCGGCAGGAACACCGCCACGATGGCCAGCTGGCCCAACTCCACGCCAACGTTGAAACCCACCAGCGCCAGCGCCAGCACCTCTTGCGGCAGCCCCAAGTCGGCCAACACGCTGGCAAAACCGAAGCCGTGCACCAGGCCAAACACAAAGGCCACCCACCACCGCCTGGCCTGGAACAGCGGCCAGACGTTGTTCAGCGCGGCCAGTACCACCGAAGCGGCGATGGCCGATTCCACCCACCTGGACGGCAGCGACACCCAGCCCAGCGTGGCCAGCGTCAAGGTGATGGAGTGGGCCACCGTGAAGGCCGTGACGATGCGCAACACGTCCCAGCCCGCCTGCGCGAGCCGCTCGACCGGCTGCCACTTCCGGCTCACCCAAAAGCCCACCGCCGGCAACAACAGCGACAGCAGGAAGAGGATGTGGTCAAAGCCGATCCAGATGTGCCAAACGCCTTCACGCACGTAGTCCACAAAGGCGCGCCAGCCTGACCCGGTTTGTGCGGCATCCATCGAAAACTGCTGGACGCTGGCTTGCGGGCCGAGCACGGCCGTGCGGGTGCCTTGCGGACTTTGCAGGTTCAGCAGCCCGCGGTGTTGCGGGTCCAGGTCGGCAAACAGCCGGTACTCGACCTGCAAGGCGCTGTTTGCAGCGGCTGGTGGGCAGACCGCCGTCAGCGGCAAAACCGAATAGGCGCCGTCGGTGTGGGTGTCCACCTGCTGCGCGCCGACGGTCAGTGCGCAGCCTTTTCCGTCCCGCTGCAAAGCCAAGCGCGCGGAGGCGTAGGCGGCGATATCGGCGTGGCGAGCACGCACTTCGCCCCAGGTGATGTTGCCGTCGCCGTCGGCGTCCAGGCCGATGGCGAAGTCCAGGTCACGCAGCGCAATGTCCCAATGGCCGCTGATCGCGGCACCGTCGGTCTTCAGGGTCAGGTAGCTGTCCGAGGGCTTGTGAGCGTTGCTCCAGCTTGCACCCAGGCACAGCGCCGTTGCCATCAGCCAGCGGCCCACGGCCGCCCAGCCCCAGGCGCGCAGTGCGGTGGTCATGGCAGCGCCTTCAGCTGATCAAGCAAGGGCTTGAGCAGCGCGCTGTCGAACCGACTCTCGTTCAGCCACTGAAAAACGGGCTGTGCGGCAGCCCGGTCGCGGGCCGCCAGTGCGGCTTCGAGCAGCGTCCTGGCGTCGGCGGCTTCGCGCTGCTCGGCCCAGTTTTCGCGCGCCAACTGCAGGGCGCGCGGCACGTCGCCTTGCAAGGCCAAGGCGTAGCGTGACTCTTCCTTGCGGTGGCTGGTGTCGCCGCGCAAGCGCGCAGCGTCAAAGCGGGCCTGCAACTCGCGGCCGGCCTCGGCCGAGCGCGGGTCGCCGGCAGCCTTGGCGGCCAGCGCCAGCCGCAGCAGCAACACGTCGGCACGCGCCCGGTCCTTGAGCCGAGCCACCACGTCGGCCGCGCGCCCTTGATCGAGCAAAAAGTCGGCGTAGGCGGCCTGCAGGTAAACGTCCTCCTGGCCCAGGGCCAAGGCCTGCTCAAACGCGGCTTGCGCCGCCAGCTTGTCCCCTCGGTGCGCCTCGATTTCCGCCAGGCGCGTCAGGCTCCAAAGCCTTTCGCCTGCATCGACTGGGCCCGGCAGGTTGAGCGCGGATCGCAATGTTTGGGCAGCGGTTTGGGCTTGTCCGGTCATGGCCTGAACCTGTGCCTGGCAGGCGGCACCGACAAGAGAAGAGGCTTGAGCCGCCAGCCGCTCGCACGTGACTTTCGCCGCAGGGTAGCTGGCCTGCACCATTTGAATGGCCAGTTGCCAGGCCAGTGCCTGCGGGTGACCGGGCTGAGCGTCCAACACGGCGGCCAAGTCCAGCAGTGCCGGCGCGAACTGGTGGTCAAACTGCAAGACGACGGCGCGCAGGACGCGAACCTCAGCGGGTGGGTTGCTCAGCGCCCACCATGGCTGCAGGACCGACTGGATGTAGCCGATGTAGCGCGGGTCGCCCGTGGCGGCCACCTCAAGCTGGTAGCGCCAGGCCAAGGCCGTGGCCGTCTGCAGGTTTTGCGGCTGGTCCCGCCAAGCCTGGCGCAAGGCCTGCATCTCGCGCGCCGCGGGGTCGGTTCGGCGCGCGGGCACCCGCTCCAGCACCTGGGCATCGGTCTGCGGCGTGAAGGGTGCGGCTTGGACGTTTGGGAGCAGCAGGCCCCACAAGGCCAGCGCCGGCCAGGCAAAACGAATGGGGAAAGGGCTTGAATTCACCGCGGCGATCCTAGCCTGCGCTGTACGCACTCCCACCCCGGGCCGGATGCGGGGCTTTGTCAACCGATTGGAAGATGACACGTTGACCACAAGCCAGAAAGTGCGTTGCACCCCCGTGCAGCCAAATTCCAGCGGCTTGACGACAGCCTTTCCAAGGGTTAACCCGCGGCAGCCAGTCCCGAGCAGTGCATTCACTACCCATCTACACCAAGAGAGATTGACATGAACAAGATCCTGACCGCCCTGATCCTTTCCGCTTTCGCCGTTGCTGGCGCTCAAGCCGCTTCGCACGCTGGTGCCGCCCCGATGAAGGCCGACGCCGCCAAGCCGGCCGCCAGCGCCGCCAAGAAGGCCAAGGCTGCCAAGCCCGCCGCCAGCGCCCCGAAGAAAGAAATGAAGAAAGAAGAAGCCAAGAAGTAATTCTTTCGCTTCGTGAAAACGGGCAGGTGCTTCGGCACCTGCCCTTTTTTTGTGCGGCCGCCGTGGGCCGGCCCAGGTCATGGGCGCCCGAGAAGCTGTGTCAGGGCACCACGATCACAGGTGAGGCGTCCATCACCTTGGGATCGCTCGGCACCGCTCCCCCCATCGCATAGGGCTGGGCTTGAATGCCCACGGCGCGATAGCCGCCGTCGTAGTCCCAGGTCGTCACATAAATGCGGGTACCGCTCAGGCTGGCTGGCTTGCCCAATGCGGCGGCCGGCAAGGTGAAGATGACCGACTGGCGCTCGGGCGCCACTTGAACGGAGGCGCCTGGCGTCACCGGCCGTCCTTCGACCGTCGCCGAGGCTCCTTCAGAGCTGAACAGCGCATTGGACCAACCACCCACCCGCAGCCGAAGGTGCCAGCGCATGTCCTCGGGCAGTGACGCCTGCTGCAGTGGCATCACGGTTGCGCCGCCGACGCGCCCCGGCAGTTCAATGAACACCGTGAAATTCACATGGTCAAAACCCAGTGCCGGGTTCCACACCGAAGTCAGGCGATGCATCGCCACTTCCAGGCGCATCGCCCCTCCCGCGGTGGAAACCTTGACGCCCCGAATGTCCATCTGGCGGTTGTCACCCCAGCCGGGGTCGGTGGGATAGAGGTAGCGCCCTGTGGGCCCGCTGTCGTCGCCCGGCGGATCTTCGACGTCGGCCACCGGTTGCCAGACGCGTTCCACTTTGAAGGCACGTGATGCCGCAGCTTGGGTGCCTTCCACCCACGCCGTCACCGAGTGTTCAACGCCCGGGTCCACCATGTTCGAGGTGTCGACACGGGCGGTCCAACGGCCGTCAGGCTGGGCTGTCAGCTGCTGGGCGGATGACAGATCACCGTCCACCACCAGGCGCAGCGGTGCTGCGCCAGGGGCCCGACCGGAGACCACCAGGTCGGTGGCAACGGGGTCGCTGGTCAAGGGGTTCAGGGTCAGGGGCGGGCCGGCCCTTTTCCTGGCCGCCGCGCTGGCTGCTGCGGCGCCGCGAAGCCGCCCCTGCAACAGCCAGACCCGCGCTGCGCGAGCGGGCAGCCGCAGGGTGATTTGGCCGGCCGAATCCAGGCCCAATGGCGTCGGCGGCGTGGGCCTGTCCAGGTCCAGCAGGCCCTTCAACACGGCTCCACCGGGCAGCTCGGTGGCCATGTTGGGGACCAGCACTTCATGGTCGGCCGTGTTCATCACCACCAAAGCGGTCTTGGCGCCCCAGTTCATGGTCCAGGCCAGCGCTCCGGCTTGAGCCGCATTGCTGTGCAGAACACGCGGCGTTCCCCGGCTGAACACACGGTGGGTCTTGCGCAACGCGGTCAGCGCGGCCAGCTCGCGGTACAGCGGTGCGCCGGTGTCGTAGCGGTCGCGACCGCCGGATGCCCAGCCGGCGGCGAACATGGCGGCACGCTGTTCGGTGAAGGCCTGTTCGGTGCCGTAATAGATGACGGGAATCCCGGGCAAGGTCATCAAGGCCAGCAGAGCCTGGCGCAGGCCGGTCACGTTGCCGCCCGCCAAAAAGCGGTCCACATCGTGGTTGTCCACAAACGTGGGCATCAGGTGCGGCCGCGCATGCAGTTTCATCATGCGGGTGACGCGGTGGCCCAGCTCGGCGGTGGGTTTGCCACGGGCAAAAACATCGTCCAAGGCGCCATAGAGCGGGAAGTTCAGCATGCCCGGCAACACCGGTTGGCCCTGGGCGTCCTGCATGTAGGACTCGATCTTGGTCGCTTGCTCGTCCCGGAAGGGCCTGTCGATGCCAAAGCCTTCGCCAAAGACATGGAAACGCGCTCGGCCGGTGCGCCGGGCGACCGTCTCCATGCCCGGCGCTGCAGCGTCCACAGAGCGCATGAAGTCCTGCAGATAGGCCGGCGGCACATAGAAGGCGGTGTCGACGCGGAAAGCGTCGACACCGACCTCCCGGATCCAATAGGCGAAGCTCTGGCGCAAGGCCCGGCGCACCACAGGGTTCTCGGTGTTCAGGTCGTCCAGGCCTGACATCTGGTGGTTCAACTCCTGGTGCTTGTCGGTGTAGTCGCTGACGTCGGGCGTCCAGTGGTAGATCGCCTGATCGCGCTGGACCGGGTCTCGCGGGTCGTTGCGGTCGAATGGGCTTTGGCTGGGGCGCGGCACGGGATGGGAGCGGTCGTGCGGCTGGTAGCCTGCAACGGGATCGTTTGAAGCAAACGCGCCTCGCACGCTGAAGAAGTTGCCGGTGTGGTTGAGCACGATGTCTTGCACCAGGTACATCCCACGGCGGTGCAAGGCGTCCGACAGCGCCTTGTAGTCGGACAAGGTGCCCAGGTGCTTGTCCACCTGCATGAAGTGCTCGGCCCAATAGCCGTGGTAGCCGGTGTAGTTGCCCGCCGGGTCGGTCCACTGGTTGGCCACCGGCGGTGTGATCCACAGCGCCGTGGCGCCCAGGCCGCGGATGTAGTCCAGCCGCTGCTGCAGCCCCCTCAGGTCGCCGCCGTTGTAGCGACTGCGCTGCCCGGCGGCGTACTCCCCCGCGCCCTGGTCGTTGTTGGACGGGTCACCGTCGGCAAAGCGGTCGGTGAGGACGAAGTAGATGACCTGGTCGCGCCAGTCTGGCGACGGCACAAGCAGTTTCTGTGGGCGTGCAGCCACGCCGGGCTGAGCCCACATCAGGGCCAGCAGCAGCCACGCCGCAAGTCCTTGGTGTCTGAGCAGTCTGGCCATCGCGGGGGAGTTTAGGCGCACCCGGTTGACCCGGTGCGGGCACCCTCCCAGCCCTTTGTTGTTTTTAGTTGACTGTAGTTTGGCTACAAATTTCCATCTGCAACAGGGCCGATCGCCCTAAATTGGTGCCGCCTCGATACCAACAGAGGCGCATAACCCAGCAAAAAACCACCAAAGGCGCACTGACGGGGCGATGCAAGCCACCGGACTAGGGTTTCCGAAGGGTAGGTCTGCATCTAGTTTTGGTACAAAGTTCAGGTTCACCGCCCCACTTCCGTCGCCGATCGGTGCTGGCCAACGTGCTGCCACCGACGCGCCAACCGTCGATCCAGTGAATCACAGGAGACATCCATGAACCGATCAAACCCCATCAGCCGCCGCTCACGCACGCTGTTGCAAGCCACCCCGGTGGCCGCCGCCGTGGCCGCTTTGTTGTGGTCCTCTGGCGTGGCGCAAGCCCAGCAGGCCGGTGCTGCCGCGCCTGAAGTGGTCACCATCACCGGCATTCGGCGCGCCATCGAATCGGCCATTGCTGTGAAGAAAGAAGCCAGCAGCATCGTCGAAGCCATCACCTCAGAGGACCTGGGCAAGCTGCCCGACCCCTCGATTGCCGACTCCATTTCACGCCTGCCTGGCGTGGCGGCGCAGCGCAACAAGGGCAGCGGCAAGGCGCAGCAGATCAGTGTGCGTGGCATGTCGCCCGACTTCAACGGCGCCATGCTCAACGGCCGTGAGGTGGCGTCGTCAGGCGACAGCCGCGGTGTCGACCTCGACCTCTACCCGGGCGAACTGCTCAACGGCGTCACCATCTACAAGACGCCCCATGCGGCGCTGTCGACCACGGGCATTTCTTCGTCGATCGACCTGCATACCATCCGGCCGCTGAGCTCATCCGGCCGCCAGATTGCGCTGAACTACCGCAAGCAAAAGACCGGCGTGGACAACGGCGTGCCCAACGGTGAAGGCAAGGGCGACCGCATGTCGTTTGCCTATGTCGACCAGTTTTTGGACCGCACCCTGGGCATTGCGCTGGGGGCCACGCAGTTTGAAGAAAAGGGCTCGGGCCAACTGCGCGCCAACACCTGGGGCGGCTGGACGCGCGAACTCGACACCGTCACCGGCACCGGCGCGGCCTGCGAGGCACCCAACCCAGTGGGAACCTGGGTCAAGCCCGCCACCTGCGCCGGTGTCCCTGGCGGTTTTGGCCGCGACATCGAGTTCTCCGACCAGAAGCGTGACGCGCTGATGGGCACGCTGCAGTGGCGGCCCAACAAGAGCTTCGAGACCACCCTGGATATTTTCCAGTCCAAGGGCAAGCAGGCCAACTTCAAGAAGGGCATCGAAGGTTTCATCGGTGGCAACTCGGACCCCCACAACTACCGGGGTTCGCCGAGCTTGAGCAACGCAACAGTGGCCAACGGCATCGCCACCAGCGGCACGGTGAACAACTTCAAGGGCGTCATCCGCAACCACAACGAAGGCAGCGACGACAAGCTCGAAGCCGTAGGCCTGAACGCCAAATGGAAGGTCAGCGACTGGGAACTGGTGGGCGACATCGCCAACTCCAAGGTCACCAAAAACAGCGCTCGGTACGAGACCACTGGCGGCCTGGCTGGCAACGGCAACCCCAACCAGTCCAACGGCGCGCCGGTGACACCGGGCGCCACCGGCACCATCAGCTGGACCGGCTTCACCGGCGGCAACCACGGTGACTTGAAGTTCACCAGCACCACCGACTTTGCCAACCGCAGCACGGTGGTGTTGACCGACGTGATGGGCTGGGGTGGTGGCACGTTGACACCGCAAGCCGGTTACGTGGCCGCGCCGGCGGTCAGTGACGAGCTGAACAACCTGCGCGTGGGTGCCAAGCGCGCGCTCAGCTGGGGCTGGGTCGACGGCGTTGACTTTGGTCTGCTGGCCACCAAGCGCGAAAAGACATCGACCACGGCGGAAGGTTTCCTGGTCATCAATGGCGGCACCGGGCCTTTTGCCGGCGCCACCATCCCGGGCAGCGAAACGCTGACGGTGGACGGCATCAACATCGCCATCTGGGACCCGCGCGGCTCACTGGGCACCATCTACAGCCTGCGCCCCAACGTTTACGGCACGGTGATCAACCGCAACTGGTCGGTCAAGGAAGAGGTCACCACCGGCTACGCCAAGTTCGACCTGGACGGCGAGCTCTTTGGCCGCAACGTCAGCGGCAACATCGGTGCGCAGATCGTCAACACCGACCAGCGCTCGACCGGCTTTGTCAACGACTCCGGCCGCTGCACGGGCGCCACGGCCACCAGCTGCGTCAGCCAGGCTGGCGGCAAGAGCTACACCGACGTGTTGCCCAGCCTGAACCTGACGATGGACCTGGGCGGCAGCCTGCTGACCCGCTTTGGCGTGGGCAAGACCATGTCGCGGCCGACCATGCGCGACATGCGCGCCAGCGTCGACCAACCCAGTCTGCCCAACCCACCGTTGACCCCGCAACGCTTCGTGGCCAGCGGCGGCAACCCCGAGGTCGAGCCTTTCCGCGCCACCGCCTACGACCTCTCGGTGGAAAAGTACTTCGGCAACAAAGGCTACGTCAGCGTGGCGGGCTTCTACAAGGACATCGACACCTACGTCCTCAACCTGCCTGGTTTGTACGACTTCGCCGGGGTGTTGCCCGCCAACGCCACCCTCCCTGCAGGCGGCACGGTGGGCTTCTTGAACCGCCCCACCAACGGCAAAGGTGGACGCATCAACGGCTTTGAATTTGCGGTGAACATCCCGTTGTCCATGCTGTGGGCACCACTGGACGGCTTTGGGGTTTCTGTGAACCACAGCGACACCAGCAGCAGCATCACCATCGGGCCGGGCCAGTTGGCAGGCCTGATCAGCACGCCCATCACCATCCCGCTGCCGGGTTTGTCGAAAAAGGTCACCAACTTCCGCGCCTACTACGAGAAGCATGGTTTCCAGGTCTCGGTGGCCACGCGCAAGCGGTCTGACTTCCTGGGCATCAACCCCGACTACAAGGACGATGTCGAGATCACCTTCATCCGCGGTGAAACGGTGGTGGACGCACAGATTGGCTACACCTTCCCGGACAGCAGCTTCTTGAAGGGCTTGTCGGTGCTGCTTCAGGCCAACAACGTGACCGACGAGTTGTTCCGCCAGTACACCGACAACCGCGACAACCCCACCGACACCAAGCGCTTTGGCAAGACCTATCTGCTGGGCGTGAACTACAAGTTCTGAGCCCCAGCGCAGCGGGGGTCGGCGGCGGTTGGTCCGCCCCGACCGCACCACCCCGCTGCACAGACCCAGCCGCAACCCCAGCAGCCGCCAGGCCGCCGGGGTTGTTTACATTGAGGCCTTTAACCTGAACCACAGCACCGGCACCGGCACCATGAACACACAACCCCGCTCAGCCTCGTTGATCCAGCGCATCGTCATCGCCGGTGGTGGCACCGCGGGTTGGATGGCGGCCGCCGCCTTGTCCAAGGTGCTGCGCGGCAAGGTGGCCATCACCCTGGTTGAAAGCGAAGAGATCGGCACCGTGGGCGTGGGCGAAGCCACCATCCCGATGATCCAGCTCTTCAACCGCGTGCTCGAACTCGATGAAGACGAGTTCATGCGCGAAACGCAGGGCAGCTTCAAGCTCGGCATCGAGTTTGTGAACTGGGGCCAGCAGGGCAGCCGCTACATGCATGCCTTCGGCCGTTTTGGCCAAGACCTGTGGACCGTACCGTTTCACCAGTACTGGCTGAAGATGCACCAGGCGGGCAAGGTGCCCGACATCGGCGAATACGCGATCACCCGCGTCGCCGCCTACCGCAACCGCTTCATGCGGGCCCCGGCTGAGGTGCAGAACTCGCCGCTCAACGACATCACCTACGCCTTTCACTTCGACGCCAACCTCTACGCACGCTACCTGCGCCGGCATGCCGAAAGCCGCGCTGTGCAGCGCATGGAAGGCAAGATCGCCGAAGTCTCGCTGCGTGTTTCCAACGACCCCAACCTGGACGGCCACGTGCAAGCCCTGGTGATGGAAGGTGGCCAGCGCATCGAAGGTGATCTGTTCATCGACTGCACCGGTTTTCGCGGACTGCTGATCGAACAAACGCTGAAGACCGGCTTTGAAGATTGGACCCACTGGCTGCCCTGTGACCGCGCCGTGGCCGTGCCCTGCGCTTCGGTGCAGCCGCTCACGCCCTATACCCGCAGCACGGCGCACCGGGCCGGCTGGCAATGGCGCATACCGCTGCAGCACCGCACTGGCAACGGCCATGTCTTCAGCAGCCGGCACGTCAGCGAAGACGAAGCCACGGCGGTGTTGCTGCAAAACCTGGACGGCGAAGCACTGGCCGAGCCGCGCACGCTGCGCTTTACCACCGGCATGCGGCGCCAGGGCTGGAACCGCAACGTGGTGGCCATGGGCCTGGCCAGCGGCTTCCTGGAGCCCTTGGAAAGCACCAGCATCCACCTGATCCAGACCGCCATCGCGCGGCTGATCGACTTCTTCCCGGCCACCGGCTTCAGCGCCGTCGACATCGACGAATACAACCGCCTGTCACGCTTCGAGTTCGAGCGCATCCGCGATTTCATCATCCTGCACTACCACCTGAACCAGCGCACCGACTTGCCGTTTTGGGTGGCTTGCCGCGAGATGGACGTGCCACAGACCCTGCAGGCCAAGCTGCAGCTGTTTGCCAGCCATGGCCGCATCGTGCGCGAGAACAACGAGCTCTTCTCCGAGCTGGCCTGGTTCCAGGTCATGCACGGCCAGCACTTGCAACCGCGCGGTTACCACCCGCTGGTGGACAGCCTGGACGAAGCGCAGGTCACCAACTACCTGAGTGGCGTGCACGAGCTGATCGGTCGCTGTGTCGACGTGATGCCCGATCATGCCGAATTCATCGGCCGTCATTGCGCGGCGAACGCGGCAGCGCGCTGAAGCCTCAGCCCGCCACCAGCCGCTGGCGGCTGCGCCGCGCATGCGGCACCCACTTCAACTGCGCCCAGCGCCGCCACATCAACAAGCCGCGCAGCCACTCATCGGCCGCGTAAGCGATCCACAAGCCCACCAGCCCCAGGCCCAGTTCGACGCCCAGAAACCAGCTGCCCCCAGC
>JANMHH010000397.1:0-5732 GCA_031375065.1 Rubrivivax sp.
CCAGTTGACCAGGCTCGGTGACGCGCTTGAGCCGCTTGCCATGGCGGGCAAAGATGTCCACGCCGAGCTCTTCTTCCAGCTCCAGAATGGCTTTGCTGATGCCCGGCTGCGAGGTGTGCAGGGCTTTGGCGGTTTCGGTCAGGTTGAGGTTGCGCCGCAGGGCCTCTTGCACAAACCTGAACTGGTGCAGGTTCATGCGCGGTCGCCCAGCACCTGGACTGCGGCGCGGGCCATGGCGGTGGTGACGCTGCTCATTTCGCCAATGGCGGGGTGCAGCCGAACCGTCACGCTCGGGTGGGTCGACTCGATCTGTGCCATCAGCTTGGGCAGATCCTGCCGAACATGACCGCCCGAACCCAGAAACATGGGCAACACGTCGATCCGTGTGCAGCCCTGCAGCACGAGTTGAGCGGCTGCTTCGGGCAGATTGGGCTGCATGAATTCCAGGAACGCCAACTGCACGCAGGTCTGCGTTTGATGTTGACGGACCTCGGCCGCTACAGCCTCGAAAGGCGCAGCCCAGCGGGGGTCGCGGGCGCCATGGGCAAAAAGAATGAGTCCGGTGTTCATGGGCTCAACGGTAGCGCACCAGCCAGGCAAAGGCGGCCATCGACATCAACAGGTAAGCCAGGCTGGGCGTCGCTGCGGCCAGCCACGGCGTCCAGCCACGCAACAGGCCGATGTGCCCGGCCAGGTTGTTGAGCAGTACAAAACTGATGCCTAGCATGATGCCGCCAAACACTTTGAGGCTGACGCTGCCGGCCCGCGCATGCATGTAGGCAAAGGGCAGGGCCAGGGCCACCATGACCAGGCAAGCCAAAGGGTAGAGGGCTTTGCGCCAGAAACGAATCTGGTGGCCCTGCGCGGCCTGTTCCTGGTCGCTGAGGTGGGCGCTGTAGCGCCACAGCTCGAGGGTGGTCATGGTGCCCACCGGCAACACGGCGGCCGACACCACCTGTGCGTTCAGAGTGCTCTGCCAACGCCACTGCGCCAGGTGTCGCTGCTGCAGCTGCGGTGTGCCGTCGGCACGTGCGCTGGGCCAATCGGTGATGTCGACATCGGTCAGGGCCCAGTACCCGTCGTCTTCCACGCGGCCTTCGCGCGACTGAATGCGGGTCAGCAGCCGGCCGTCTGCGTCGAACTCAAAGATTCGGATGCCGGTGAGCGTGCCGCCGGCATTGGTGCCGGCCACGTTGACCGAGTAGCTGCGCTCGCCTTGTGCTGTGCTGCGCTTTTCCTTGAGCCAGGCGCCGGCGCCGCCCAAGGCCAAGCCGCCGGCAAAGCGCGCCTTGAGGCGGACCTCCTCGCGTTGGCTGGCGGGTGCCACGTAGTCGCCCACCACGAAGGTCAGCACACCAAAAACCAGGCCCAGCACCGCCAGCAGACCCAGCGCACGCCCAGGCCCTAAGCCACCGGTGCGCAAGATGGTGAATTCCGAGCTTTGCGCCAAGCGGGACAAGGAATAGATGGTGCCGATGAGCACGGCGATGGGCGCCAGCTCGTACAGGTGGCCTGGCACCTGCAAGGTGGCCGCCCACACCGCGTGCCAGGCGGTGCGACCGCGTGTGCCCACGGATCCCAGTTCGTCGACGAAGTCGATGAAAAAAAACAGCGACAGGAAAGCCAAGGCGATGAACATCACCGAAGCCACGATGTCGCGGTAGAGCAGTCGGCGGATGGTCTTCATTACGTCTGCCGCGTCCGCCAGGTGAACACGGCCGCGTGATCGCGCCACCACAGCGAGGCCAGGGCCACCACCAACACACCGACATGCAGCCCGAGCAGGGCTGCACCCATGCTCAATCGCTCACCAGCGACCCAGGCCTGGGACAGGTTGATCAGGTTGTAGTAGACGCCGAAGGCCAGCAGCGCAAACAGCAGGTTCCAGTTGCTGGCCCGGCGTGGGTTGGTGGCCGCCAGGCTGATGCCCAGCAAGAGCAGGTTGGCGGCACCCAGCAACAGGCCAAAGCGCCAGGTCAACTCACCTTGGTTGCGCGGCGAAGGTTGTTGGATCAGGTCCCAGGTGCTCAGCACCTTGGGCGCTTGGTTGGCGGCGGCACGAACCGCGCTGTCGCTGGCCAAAACCCGGTAGCCCTCAAAGCTGGACAAGGTGTGTTCGCCGCTGTTGGAGTTGTGGTCGTTGCGTTGACCACGTTCCAAGACCAGGAAACGGTCGTCGCCCGCGGCTTCCAGGCGCCCTGATTTGGCGGACGTGACAGACTCGCCGCCCTCGGTCCGGGTCAGGATGAAAACGTTGCGCGCGTTGACGCCGTCGCTGCTGTCGCGTTCGACAAAAAAGACACGCTGCCCGTCGCTGGAAGTCTGGAACACGCCCGGCGTGACGCGGGACAGGTCGCCGCGCTGCTGGTAGCGATCGCGCAACTCCTGGCTGCTGCGATTGCCCCAAGGCCACACGAACAGCAACAGCAGAGCCACCACCACCAGCACCGGCCAGCTCATGCGCAGCACCGGCCGCACAAAGCGCGCCAGGCCCACGCCACTGGCAAACCAGATGGCCATCTCGCTGTCGCGGTACATCCGGCCCAGGCCGATGACCACCGCGACGAAGAGCGACATGGCCAGGATCATGGGCAGGTAGCCCAACGCCAGGTAGCCCAGCAACAGCACTACGTCTTGCGGTGCCACCGAACCCACGGCAGCGTCGCGAACAGTGCGGATGAGGAAGTTGGTCAACACGATCGTCAGCACCACCACCAGGGTGGCCCCGAAGCCCCGAGCCAGCTCACGTCGCACAGTTGAATCGAATAACATCCGCCCCTTTCCCAGCTGGGCTGAATTATGGACTTCAAGACACAGATCGTTCCCGCGTCAGGCTTGTCGGCTTGTGTCGGCGATGGCCTCCTGGTGGTGCTGGCTTCCGAAGCGGCAGCACACACGCTGGACAAGCCTTTGGCCGCCGAGTTGGCGCGGGCGGTCAAGGACGGCGACTTCGCCTGCAAGTCCGGATCGGGCCTGTACCTGCACCGCGTGGCGGGTGTGAAAGCCGATCGGGTCGGGTTCGTCTTTGCTGGGGGCACGGGCGCCAAGGATTTGCGCAAGGCCGTTGCGGCCGGGTTGGCGCTGTTCAAGCCTGGCGGTACGCGCTCGTTGACGGTGGCCTGCGCTGGTTTCGGTGGTTTGACGGCCGCACATGGCGAAGCCGTGGTGGCTGCCGTGACCGACAGCCTTTACGTCTACCGCGACACCAAGCCCAGCGCGCCGGCACCGGCCAAGATCCGGGCCGTGACGCTGGTCTGTGCCAAGGCGGATGCTGCCGCGGCTGCGGCGGGGCTTCGCGTCGGCATGGCCCTGGCTGCAGGCACCACCCTGGCGCGGGAATGCGCCAACCGGCCGGCCAATCTGTGCACACCCAGCCACCTGGCCGACCAGGCCCGCAAGCTGGGCAAGGACCATGGACTGAAGGTCGAGGTGCTGGACCGCAAGGCCTGCGAGAAGCTGGGCATGGGCTCGTTTCTGGCGGTGGCCCAAGGCTCGGATGAGCCTCTGAAATTCATCGTGGCGCGCTGGATGGGTGGGGCCAAGAACGAAGCCCCGGTGGTGTTGGTGGGCAAGGGCATCACCTTTGACACCGGCGGCATCTCGCTCAAGCCAGCGCCCGAGATGGACGAGATGAAGTACGACATGGGTGGCGCCGCCAGCGTACTTGGCACGCTCAAGGCCGTGGCCGAACTCAAGGCCAAGGTCAACCTGATCGGCATCATCCCGGCTTGCGAAAACATGCCCAGTGGGCGAGCGGTCAAGCCGGGCGATGTGGTCACCAGCATGTCGGGCCAGACCATCGAGATCCTGAACACGGATGCGGAAGGGCGCTTGATCCTGTGCGACGCATTGACCTATGCCGAACGGTTCAAGCCCGCCGTGGTGGTGGACATTGCCACGCTCACCGGGGCCTGCGTGATCGCGCTGGGCCATCATCGCTCTGGCTTGTTCAGTCCAGACGACGCCTTGGCCGCAGAGCTGTTGGCGGCTGGTGAACAGGCGCTGGATCCGGCTTGGCGCATGCCCTTGGACGAAGAGTACGACGAAGCGCTGAAGTCCAGCTATGCCGACATGGGCAACGTCGGCGGACGCGCGGGCGGCTCCATCACGGCGGCCAAGTTCTTGCAGCGCTTCACGGCCAAGGTTCGCTGGGCCCACTTGGACATTGCGGGCACAGCCTGGAAGTCTGGCGCAGCCAAAGGCGCCACCGGTCGGCCCGTTTCTTTGCTGACGCACTTCATCCTGGCTCGGGCTCGTTGAAGCCGCTTCTCCGTGGGCGGGCCCAACGGAGACTCGGGACCTGCGGCTTGGCCCTGGCAGTTGGCACATGACCGAGGTTGAATTCCACACCGGTGTTGCAGACGTGGGTGCTTTCGCGTGCCGACTTCTGCGCAAGGCTGCGCGACAAGGTGTGCGGGTGCAGGTCACCGCACCGGCTGAAACCCTGGAAGCACTGGACCGCCAGTTGTGGGCTTTTGACGAGCGCGACTTTGTACCCCATGCCCGCCTGCCCGGGGCGTCGACCGCGGTGCTGGACCGCAGTCCGATCTGGCTGACACCGCGGGTCGTGGGCGGGGAAGCGCCTCGTGTCGTGGTGAATCTGGACCAAGACCCGCCGCCTGACCTGGGCGCATTGGATCGACTGATCGAGGTGGTCGCGGCTGACCCCGATCAGGCGCAGCGTGGGCGGGAGCGCTGGCGCGCCTACAAGGCCCAGGGCCTGTCCATCAAACACCATGCTGAGCCAGGCGCCGATCGCGGCTGACGACGCGTCTTTGGCGGCCGTTGATGAGGTGCCCGCCTGGACCCAAGCCGTCGGGAAGTCCCCTGCTCAGCATCAGCCACGGGTTTCGAGGTCGACCCTGTCGGCCGACGACCCACGGGCTGCGTTGTGCCTTCGCAAGCCAGGCAGATGGATTCAGAAAGGCAGCGTAACCCCCGGGTTGGCAGGGTTGCCTTTTGGGGTATCGTGCCGCGCTTGGTGTTTTCCTAAGTGTCGTTGCTCGACATATCCAACCGGAGGTATCTGAATGCAAGTCAAGTTGAACGTGATCGTCGGTGCTGCGGCCATCCTGCTGGGTGGTTCTGCATTTGCACAGGACATGGTCGTCAAAATCGGCCACGTGGGCCCCACCAGCGGCGGCATTTCGCACCTGGGCAAGGACAATGAAAACGGCGCGCGCATGGCCATCGACGAACTCAACGCCAAGGGCGTGACGATCGGCGGCAAGAAGGTGAAGCTCGAACTGCTGACCGAAGATGATGCGGGCGATCCCAAGCAGGGCACGGCCGCAGCGCAAAAGCTGGTCGACAGCAAGGTCATGGGCGTCATCGGCCACCTGAACTCAGGCACGTCGATCCCCGCTTCCAAGATCTACAGCGACGCTGGCATCCCCCAGATCAGCCCGTCGGCCACCAACCCGAAGTTCACCCGTCAGGGCTACAAGACCACGTTCCGCGTGGTGGCTGACGACGTGCACCTGGGTGGCACCCTGGGCCGCTATGCGGTCAAGGACCTCAAGGGCAAGAGCATTGCCGTCATCGACGACCGCACGGCCTACGGCCAAGGCGTGGCCGATGAGTTCGAAAAGGGCGTCAAGGGCGCTGGCGGCACCACCGTGGGCCGTGAGTTCACCAACGACAAGGCCACCGACTTCACCGCCATCTTGACCAGCCTGAAGGCCAAGAAGCCGGACATCGTCTTCTTTGGCGGCATGGACGCTGTGGCTGGT
>JANMHH010000441.1:0-2323 GCA_031375065.1 Rubrivivax sp.
CCCAGCGAGATGCCGGCCAGCCAGATGCGGCGGTAGCCCTGCGCGCGATAAGGGGCGATGACGTCCTGGTGCAGGCGCTGCACGATGCTGCCGTCGACCACGTACTCCAGGCCCGCGCCGGCGATCACCACGTCCACCGCCAGGTTGCGACTGCGCAGCGCTTCAACGAATCCCTGGGCCTGCATCTCTTCGGGTGTCATGTTGGCACCTGGCAGCAGCACCAGCAGCACCGGGGCTTGGTCTTTGCAGGCCCGGTCGTCGGCCAAGAGGTTCATGGCCACGGGGCTGGGGCGTAAAAAAGAGCCACAGGCGCTGAGCCCCAGGCCAGGGCCAGCCGCCAGCCAGTACAGCGCCTGACGGCGCGAAGCACGGAACACTGGCGCTGGCGCTGGCATTTTCTGGGGTTCACGCATTCAAGTCGGTCAGGGTGTACAGACGCGACGGGACGGCAGCTCATCGGGCCTGCAGGTTCGACGCTGGACATGGGTCTGGCGCATCGGAATTCCGCGCGGATCAGTACAAACCGCCATTGATGGAAATCACCTGGCCCGTGATGTAGGCCGACTGCGGGCCGGCCAGAAAACCAGCCAGGTCGGCCACCTCTTGCGGTGTGCCGGCACGTTGCACCGGCACCATGCGCTTGATGGTTTCGCGGTCGAAACCCTGGCCCTCGGTGGTGGCCATCGGGGACTCGATGATGCCCGGCGCAATGGCGTTGACGGTGACACCGCGGCTGGCCACTTCCAGCGCCAAGGACTTGGTGGCGCTGTTGAGCGCGCCCTTGGCGGCCGCATAGTTGACCTGGCCGCGGTTGCCGGCCAATGCCGTGACCGACGACACGTTGATGATGCGGCCCCAGCGGGTGCGCAGCATCGGCAGCAGCAGCGGCTGCGTGACGCGAAAGAAGCCGTGCAGCGACACGTCGATCACGCGGTACCACTGCTCGGGCTTCATGCCCGGGAACACGGCGTCGTCGTGGATGCCGGCGTTGTTGACGATGATCTGCACCGGCCCGTCGACCAGCATCTGTGCCACGGCGGCGGCGGTGGCGGCGTCGTCGCTCAGGTTGAACACCAGCGCTTGTGCCTGGCCGCCGGTGGCCTGAATTTCTTCGGCCAGCGCCTGCAGCGTGTCAGGCCGGCTGTTGCCGTGCAACAGCAGCGTGGCACCTTGCGCCGCGAGTTGCCGGGCGATCGCCGAGCCCAGCGCGCCACTGGCACCGGTGACGAGTGCGCGTTTGCCTTGCAGTGCGGGGTGGCTCATGGCGTGATCACGGCGTTTGACCTTGGGAGTGGGATCGATGCGAAGTCGGCGGCATTCACGACGACGGGCCGGACCTGGGCAGGGCGTTCAGCACCACGGTGGCGCGCCCTTCTACCAGCATGTGGCCCTGCTCGTCCTGCAACTGGAACTGGTAGAGCGCCTGTGCAGCGTCCCCCGCCAGGCGTGTGGCCAGCACGCGCAGCGGGCCTTCAACCCGGTCCAGACGCGGCACATGGCAGGTGACGCTGCGCACGCTGGCCAAAAAACCGGGTGTCGGCTCGGCACCCGCCGGCGCGCACAAGCCACCATGCAAAGCCATCGCCTGGGCGGCGTACTCGATGGCGTTGACGGCCAGCAGCTGGCCCTGGGTGCGCAGCGGGTTGCCCGGGTCACGGTGGCTGATGGCGCTGCACTCGATGCGTTCGCTGGACCAGGCCAGCAGGCTGTCGAGCAGGCACATGCTGCCGCTGTGCGGCACGCGCGCCGCAATGCCGGCGTGATCCAACAGCGCCGCAGCCACGTGCGGGCCCGTCATGTCTGTTGCACCCGCAGTGAAGGCTGGCCAGCGCCATCGATCACGACCGAGCTTTCGCCAGGCTGGGCCAGCGCCTGCAACAAGGGCAGGGCACGCGCCGCCGGAATGCCTTGGCGCAGGGCCTCCAGGCCGGCGTGGCTGCACACGCTGGGCATGACGTCGCCCGCCACGCTCAGCAGCAGCCGGCGGCCCGCGCCCGGCGGGCCGATCAGCAAGGCGGTGGCAAACACATCGGGCACCGGACGCAGGCTGTGCATGGGCTCGGGATAGGGCTGGTCGCAGGCCACCAACAGCACCGGCTGCCCGGTGCTGTGGCACTGCACGGCGGCTTCCAGCAGACCGGCCGCAAAACTGGCGTCCAGCGCGGCCAGGCTGGTGCTGGGGGCGCGCGACTGCGCCGCAATGTGCCAGTAGCCGGCCGGTGCGTTGTGCACGGAATTGGTGAAGCGGGTCGGCGAGACGGAACGCACCGTTGCCGCCAGCGCTTCGCACATCTGGTGGCAGTTGTGGGTGTCACCGGTGGAA
>JANMHH010000486.1:0-3315 GCA_031375065.1 Rubrivivax sp.
GCGTCGCGCAGCAGCCCCGGCTCCAGCCACAGCCACAGCGGCAGCGCCACGGCGGCCAGCGTCAGCTCGGCCATCATGCCGGCGGCGCTGACGACGATGCGCTCGCGCCGCCGCGCAAAGGCCGATGCCGCCGAGGCGTCGACCCAGGGCACCGGCAGCAGCAGCATCAGCGTGACGCCACAGGCACGCACCGAGCCGCCAAAACGCCGCACCGCCAGCGCGTGGGCCAGTTCGTGGACCAGCTTGATCGGCACGTACAGCACGGTGGCCAGCAGCACAAAGCGCGGCGCGGCCAGCCATTGCTGGCCGTGCGCCCACAGCGCCGGGGCGTGCTGCAGCGCCAGCACCAACAGGCACAGCACCGCCACCAGCCACAGGGCCAAGGCGCCGCGCGAGAACAGCAGCGGTGGCAGCCCGCGCAGCCGGTGCAGCAGCCGCGACGGGTCGGCCAGCCGCAGGCGCCAGGCCAGCAGCGTGCCGCGGCTGCGTGCGCGCGCCGCCTGCTCGCGGTGCGGCAGCAGCACTTCGAAGTCGGCGCGACGGTCGAAGGTGACCAGGCCGGCTTCGTGCAATTGCGCCAGCAAGGCGATCAGTTCGTCCTGCGTCACCGGGTCGGCGGGCTGCGCCAGTTGCCAGTCCCACAGCTGCTGCAGGCGGGTCTGGCCGTCGAGCCGCGCCGCAATGGCGTAGGCGCGCCCGTCCAGGCGCACGCTGCGGCCAGCCACGCCGTCGGACAGCACCATCCAGCGCTCGCCGCGCAGCAGCTGGCGCCGCACCTGCAACGGCGCCCTCAGACTCGGCTTGAGGCTGGCGACACGGTGCCAGCGTGGGCTGTGCAGCGTGCTCAAGGCTTCAGCCCAGCCATGACCACCAGGCCACGCGCAGGCGGTCCCAGACATGGCCGGTCCAGGCCCACAGCGGCGGGCGGTGCCCGACGAACAGTTCGGCGCGGCCCAGCAGGCCCGGGCGCAGGTCGGCACGCGGTTCGACCAGGCGCGCTTCGACTTCAAACACGTTGCGGCCTTCGACCGCGCGCGCCAGCGGTGTGATGCGCTCGACGACGATGGGCTCACTGCCGAAGCTCAGCGACGACAGCGACAGCTGGCCGGCCTGGCCCAGCTGCACGGCCGCGATGTCGACCTCGTCGACCTCGACGATGACGCGGTGGTGGCCGCTGGTGGCCAGCGTCAGCAGCGTGTCGCCTTGGCGCACCGGCGCGCCGATCGACTGGCTGAGGTCGCCCTGGATGACCAGCGCGTCGAAGGGCGCCACCACGCGCGAACGCGCCAGCTGCTCGTCGACCAATGCCAGCTGGGCCTGCGCTTCGCTGATGCGCGACAGGCTGGTCGACGCGGCCGCGCGGTCGGGCTTGGCCATCGCCGCGGCGTAGGCGTTTTCGTGTTGCGCCAGCTGGCTGCCCCAGCGCTCGCGCTCCAGGCGCAGGTCGCCGTCGAGCAGGTCGAGCAGCGGCGCGCCGGCCTGCACGCGGTCGCCCGGGCGCACATGCACGGCCTTGACAAAACCATCCACCGGCGCCACCAGCGCACGCTGCTCGGCGCCTTCGATGCGCGCGCGGCCGCTGACCCCGTGCTGCAACGGCACCAGCGCCACAAAAGCCAGTGCTGCTGCGGCGGCGGCCAGCAGGCGGCGCCGGGTGCGGCGCTCGGGTTGGCGCAGCGCGGCCCAGGCCTGCAAGAGCTCGCGTGTGCAGCGCTGGTGCCAGGGCTGCTCGGCGTGGTGCATCCAGCGCAGTGCGGGCGCGGCCAGCACCAGCCGTTGTTCGAGCTGCGCTCGTTCGGCCGCCGTCCAAGGCGGGCCGGGGCGTTCGACGCACACCGCAGCGATCGGCTCGCCGGCGGCGCCCAGCGGCACCGTGGCCACCGCGCCACCCACCAGGCGCTGCAGTTGCTGTTGCTCGAGCCACGCGCCGTTGCCCGGTGCACCCCCGTCGCCCATCGGCCAGGCCAGGCTCTGCCCCTGCTCGAGGGCTTCGTTCAGCGCGCCCAGCAGGGCTTGTGTCAGTTCGGCCTGAGGCTGGTCGAGGTCGATGCCGGAGACCGCCAGCAGGCGCACCCCGCGCGGGTCGGCCAGGCAGATGCTGGCGCGCGAGCAGCCGCCGTCCTGCACCAGCGTGGCGACCAGCCGGTGGGCGGCGGCCTGCAGTGACGACGCGGCCAGCACCTGCGCGTACAGCGCCAGCGCACCGGCGGCGGCGGCAGCGGCAGGCCTGGCGGGATCAGTTGCCAACCCAGCCTGAGCGCCAGCGCTTGCTGAATCTGCAGGGGCATCGGCCTCGGCTGCATGCTCGCGGCGAGGCCGGACCGGCTCAGAATGCGCAGGCCGGACGGGGTCTTGCAGTGCGGCAACGGACATGGGCGGCGAGGTTCCCGGATTGGACGATGCCCGGCACCTGCAGGCCGGTGTCCAAGCGGACCCCGGTCGATGCCGATGGGGGCCTGTCCAGGTGATTGTCCGCAGCCCTCACCGCCGCAGCGCCTGGAAATGGCGCGCGATGGCGGCGCAGTTCAGCACGCCGCCCAGGTTTACTTCAGGTCTGGCCCTGGCTCCCGCCCGTACAGCCGCACCAGTTCGGCCAAGCGCCCGGCATGCCAAGGCTGCACCTGGCTCCACTGAAAGCGCCAGCGCCACCAGCCACTCTCCTGGCCGGGAAAGTTCATGCGGCAGCGGGTCGGCAGCGCCAGCACGTCCTGCATCGGGTGCACCGCGGTGTCGGCCACGCTGGCCAGCGCGGCGCGGATCAGCGTCCACGGCATGTCGTGGCCGTCGGTGGCCAGGTAGCCGCGTGCCATGTGGCGTTCTTTGTCGGTGGCGCTGGCCCACCAGCCGGCGCTGGTGTCGTTGTCGTGGGTGCCGGTGTAGACCACGGTGTCGCACTCAAAGTTGTGCGGCAGGAAGCGGTCTGTTGCGTCTCCGGCAAAGGCGAACTGCAGGATGCGCATGCCGGGAAAACCGAACTTCTTGCGCAGGCTGTCGACGTCGGGCGTGATCACGCCCAGGTCTTCGGCAATGATGGGCATCGGGCCCAGCGCCTTGTTGATGGCCTTGAACAGCGCTTCGCCGGGGCCTGGTTTCCAAACCCCCTTGATGGCGGTGGGTTCGCTGGCCGGGATTTCCCAGTAGCCAGCAAAACCGCGAAAGTGGTCGATGCGCACGATGTCCACCAACTCAAAGGTTCGGCGGATGCGTGCCACCCACCAGGCATAGCTGTCCTTGGCGTGTTCGGCCCAGCGGTACAGCGGGTTGCCCCAGCGCTGGCCGGTGGCGCTGAAGAAGTCGGGCGGCACGCCGGCCACC
>JANMHH010000488.1:0-3801 GCA_031375065.1 Rubrivivax sp.
CGTGGCCGACGCCGAAGCTGGCTTTGGTGGCGTGCTCAACGCGTGGGAGCTGATGAAGGCCATGATCGACGCCGGCGCCGCCGGGGTGCACTTCGAAGACCAGCTGGCCGCGGCCAAGAAGTGCGGCCACATGGGCGGCAAGGTGCTGGTGCCCAGCCGCGAAGCCGTGAGCAAGCTGGTGGCCGCGCGCCTGGCCGCCGACGTGATGGGCACGCCCACCGTGCTGCTGGCCCGCACCGATGCCGAAGCGGGTGATCTCGTCACCACCGACGTGGACGACAACGACAAGCCCTTCTGCACCGGTGAGCGCACCGTGGAAGGTTTCTTCCGCACCCGCAATGGCCTCGAGCAAGCCATCAGCCGCGGCCTGGCCTACGCGCCCTACGCCGACCTGATCTGGTGCGAAACCGGCAAGCCCGACCTGGCCTTCGCCAAGGCCTTTGCCGACGCCATACACGCCAAGTTCCCGGGCAAGCTGCTGGCCTACAACTGCAGCCCGAGCTTCAACTGGAAGAAGAACCTGGACGACGCCACCATCGCCAAGTTCCAGCGCGAACTGGGCGCCATGGGCTACAAGTTCCAGTTCATCACGCTGGCCGGCTTCCACAGCCTGAACTACAGCATGTTCGAATTGGCCTACGGCTACGCCCGCAACAACATGAGCGCCTTCGTCGAACTGCAAGAGAAAGAGTTCGCCGCAGCCGAGCGTGGCTTCACCGCGGTGAAGCACCAGCGCGAAGTGGGCACCGGTTACTTCGACGCGGTGACGACGACGATCGAAAAAGAGTCTTCAACTGCGGCCTTGAAGGGCAGCACCGAAGACGAGCAGTTCTTCGACGGCACGCACCACTGATCTGCTGTTCAACGGCCCATCGGGCCGCAGTCACCAGAAACGACAAAGGGCCCGAACGGGCCCTTTGTTTTGTCCGCCGGCAATGCCAGCGGAAGAGCAATTTGACTGGAATCGCCTTCAGTTGCCGCCGCCGGCACCGCGCCGCCGCCACATCACCAGCGCCCCGAACAACAGCCCCGACACCAGCATGGCCGCCAGAAACTGCCAGCTGGCCAGGTTTTGCAAGGCGGCGCCCAGGTCATGCAGCGCCCAGCTGGGCAGCGAAGCCAGGGTGTCTGCCGGAGGTTTATCGTCGCTGAACGTGACGCCCGCGCCACTGGCCCCGACGATCGACAGGCCCGCGCTGCTGCCCAGCTTGGCGATGGCGTTCATCAGCATGGGCTGCCCGAAGATCACCTTCAGCAGGCCGCTGACCAGGCCCAGGCCCACCACCAGGACCGGCAAGCCCCAACGCTTGAAGAAGGCGTTGGCCAGCATCGCCATCAGCACCAGCGGCATCAGCCACAGGGCCGCCATCGGCAGGCCCAACACGATCCGTGCGGCCAGCGACAGGGTGGCTGGAAGCAGGCTGCCCCAGGGCAGTGCGAACCATTCGGACAAGCCCACAAAGCGCGTCACCAGCAGCATGGAAATCGCGTAGCCACCCAGCAAGCCGATGAAGATGGCCGCTGCCGGCACCAGCACCAGGTGAACCAACAGCGGCACGCCCAGACTTTCACCGTGGCCGGTGGGCAACGACAGCCAAAACTCGACAGAACGGTCGGCGTGGTCGCGCCGCGGCAACGACGACGTGATGAACAGCGAAGTCACCCAGACCATCAAGAAGATCACCGCCATGCTGATCACCACCGACATCGAGCCCAGCATCAAGGCCAGCTCGCTGCCGCTGCGCGACGCCATGTCGCTGTCGAACTCGACGCTGCCAAAGGTCAGCGGCAAGACCGCCAGCGCGATGGGCAACAGCGTCAGCATGCCCCATGCAAAGCGGTGTTGCAACCATTCGCGCTGCATCAGGGGAAGGATGTTTTTCATGGGGTTATTCCTGAAAGATGTTGGGGGGCCGCGCGTTCAGAACTGCGTGCGGTCGAGCTCGGGCTTGCGCGTCAAGGCCACGAACAGGTCCACCAGACTGGGGCGCACACGTTTGCCCAAAGCTTGCACATGGGCCGGCGGCTCGCCATCAAACAGCGACGCGCTGCCGCCTTGCACGCGGTACTTCAGCAGCGGATGCGCGGCGGCCATCTGATCGGCCGCTGCGGCGTCATGGCTCAGCGCCACGAAGCGGCGGTCCATGTCTTCCAGGCTGATGCTGAGCACCAGCTTGCCTTCGTTGAGCATCAGCACGTCGGACAGCAGGGATTCGATTTCTTCGACCTGGTGGGTGCTGATCAACACGCTGCGTTCACCGTCGCACCACTCGTCCAGCAGCATTTCGTAGAAGGCTTTGCGCGACAACACGTCCAGGCCCAGCGTGGGCTCGTCCAGGATCATCAACTTGGCGTCGATGGCCGCGATCAGCGCCAGGTGCGCCTGCACCACCATGCCCTTGCTCAGCGTCTTGACCTTGTCGCCCAGCTTGACGCTGGTGCGCTTGAGCAGAGTGCGGGCGCGGTCGCTTGAAAACTTGGGGTGCAGGCCGCTCATCAAGGTGATGAGGTCTTCGACACGCGCCCACCGCGGCAGGATCGCCACGTCGGGGATGTAGCAGGCCGACCGCAACAGCTCGACCCGGTCTTTCAAAGGGTTCAAACCCAGCACGGCCAGCTCGCCCTGGGCTTGCGCCAAGCCGACCATGGCTTTCATCAGCGTGGTCTTGCCGGCGCCGTTGTGGCCCAGCAGGCCCACCACGCGGCCTTTGGGAATGGAAAAGCTGACATCGTCCACAGCCCGTTTGGCGCCGTAGCTGACCGTGACGTTGCGTGCTTCGACGAGGTTGATGTTGTTGTCGGCGCTCATGCACGCTGCTCCCAGTTGAGTTGTTCGGCACCGATGCCCAGGCGGCGCAGGCGTTCGCGCAGTCGGGGCCATTCGGCTTGCAGGAATCGTTCGCGCTCGGCGGCGCGCAGGCGTTCGTGGGCACCCGGGGTGACAAAAAGCCCCATGCCGCGCTTGTTCTCCAGCAGACCGGCGTCACCCAGCGCCTGCAGCGCCCGGTTCACCGTCAGCGGGTTGAGCAGGTAGCGTGTGGCCAGCACCCGCACCGAAGGCATGGCCTGGCCTTCGGCAGGGTCCCCGTCCAGCAGTTGGGCCGCCAGGATGTCGGCCAACTGCTGGTAGATGGGCTGTTTTTGATCCCAGGTCTGCATGAGACGGCCTCTGGTGTGTTGCTGATGTAGCACACCATATCAGTGCCCCTGCTGGCGGCCGAAGCCGAATGCGACAGTCTGCGCGGTTGCCCGACCAACTGCAGTTGAGCCGGAAAGTTGACGGCCGGGTGAGCCGTACCTTGACCCGGCGCAGGGGGAAGCTCGCCTCAGAGGCTGGCTTCCAGCATCGCCCGGTAGTCGTCGCGACTGGCGATGCGTGGGTTGGTCTTGTGACAGTGGTCGGCCATGGCGCCGTCGATCACCCGTTCAAAGTGTTCTGCCGTCACACCCATCGCGCGCAAGCCGCTGGGCAGGCCCAAGCGGGCATTGATGTCGCGGATGGCCTCGGCCACCTCGGTGCCGCGCCTGTCGCAGCTAGGCAGACCCATGGCCACCGCCATGCGCTGCAAGCGACCTTCTTGCTGGATGGAAGGCGCCGGTGCGTTGAACAGCACCACCGCCGGCATGAACATGGCATTGAGCGTGCCGTGGTGCAGGCGGGGGTTGACGCCGCCCAGGCTGTGGCTGAGCGAATGCACGCAGCCCAGGCCCTTTTGAAAGGCCATGGCGCCTTGCATGCTGGCGCTCATCATGTTCCAGCGCGCATCGCGGTCCTGGCCGTTGCGGGTGGCGCGTTCGATG
>JANMHH010000489.1:0-3286 GCA_031375065.1 Rubrivivax sp.
ACCGTGGATGACCAGGGTGTCGGCTGGCACGTTGGCCACGGCAAAGCTTTGCACCGCCGGGCCCACCAGCACCAGGCGTTCGGCTGGGCTGCTGAGTTTCAAGGCGGCTTGCGAGGCCACGTAGCCGCCAAAGGAAAAGCCACCCAGCACCAACGGCAGACCACTGAGACGATGCGCTGCCACCACGGCCAAGGCGTCGTCGACCTCGCCCCGACCTTCGTCCCAGCTGCCTTGCGACGTGCCGACGCCACGGAAATTGAAGCGCACGCTGGTGTAGCCCAACTGCACCAGCGCGCGCGCCAATGTCTGCACCACCTTGTTGTCCAGGGTGCCGCCGTGTTGCGGGTGCGGGTGGCACAGCACGGCGACGCCGCGCGGCTGCGACCGGGCGCCTGGGCTGGGTTCATCGATGGCGCATTCGATCGGTCCGGCCGGCCCCGCCACCGAACTGCGCTGTGTGGTCGCGTTCATCGACCGATGTGCGCCGGCAGCAGCAAACGTTCGACCACCTTGCCGCCCATGAGGTGGCTGTCGACGATCTCGTCGATATCCTGGGCGTCGACAAAGGTGTACCAGACCTCTTCGGGGTAGACCACGGCCACCGGCCCGCCGGCGCAGCGGTCCAGGCAGCCGGCCTTGTTGACCCGCACGCCGCCGGGGCCGGCCAGCCCCTCAGCCTTGACGCGGGCCTTGCAATGGTCGAAGCCGGCTTGTGCGCCTTGGTGGGCGCAACACTCGTCGCCGTTGGTGCGCTCATTCAGACAGAAGAAAACGTGATGCTTGTAATAACTCATGGCCTCGATTGTAGGGAAGGGCCTAGTTGCGCCCGGCCAGACGTGACATCAACCAAGCCATGGCGGCGTAGGGCCACAGCCAGCCGATCCATTGCGCCAGGCCATGGAAGCGCACAAAACGGCCCTGTTCCCAGCTTTGCAACGTGACGGCAAAAAACGGGTCTTGCGGTGCCTGGGCGACGCCAACGACCAGACCGGTCAGGATCACCAGCCCGGCACCTGCCACCAGGCGGCGCGGCAGCACCGAGGCCAGCAACGCCAACAGCAGGCCCAAGCCGAGCCCCGGGCCGGTGCGGGGGCCGAACCAGGCGGCGGCATGCTGGGGCCCGAAATTCAGCGCCGCGGACAGCGACATGCCAAGGCAGGCCATGGCTGCGGCGCCAGCCGCCATGACCCAGCGGCGCCAGCCCGGCGCGACCACCGAGTAAGCCACCACACAAGGCGCCAGCAGACCCAGCGCGATCAGCACCACTTCGCTGACCGTCCCCAAGGGCAGGGCGGGGGGGCTGGCGCTCAGCAGCACATCGGCCACCGGCTGGGCCCAGCCCACACCGTCCAGCGCATCGACCAGCAGTTCGCGCAGGCGTTCCCCCACTTGGCCCAGGCCCAGTGGCACGGGCGCCGGGAACAGCAGGCCGATGGGCCACAACACCAGCAGCGCCAGGGCCATGGCGGCGTCACCTGCAAACCAACGCTTGCGCAGCCGGTTCCAGCGGTCGACCCAGCCGGCTGCATGCACGCCCCAAGCCAGCAACACGCCCAGGGCCGCACCCGCGGCGTTCATCGCCAGGTCCTCGCGCGCCGGCACCCGCGCCGGCACAAAGTGCTGCAGCAGTTCGCAGCCGTAGGACAAGGCGCTGGCCAGCAGCAGCGCACCCAACATGGCGCGCCGCGGTGACTGGCCGCTGCGCAGCGCCGCCACCGTCAACAGGCCGCCCAAGGGCAGATAGCCCAGCAGGTTGGAAACCACATCAAAGGCCGACTGGTGGATGGCGGTGGGCAGCGCCAGCAAGACGCCCCAGTTCTGGCCCGGCGGCCAGCGCCAACCCTCGAAGGGGTAAAGGCTGGCGTAAAGCACCAGCGCGGCATACACCAAAGCCAACAGGGTGGCCGAACTGCGGTGGCGTTCAGCGCTCATGCTGCGCTAAAAAGGCTTGACCACCACCAGCACCACGATGGCCGCAAAGAGCAGCACCGACACTTCGTTGAAGACCCGGAACCAGCGGTGGCTGCGTTGGTTGCGCATCTGCTCAAAGCTGTGCAGCAAGGACCGGCAAACGAAGTGGTAGCCGATCACCACCAGCACCAGCGCCAGCTTCAAGTGCATCCAGCCTTGCCGGGCGCCGACACCGTAGCCCAGCCACAACCAGACACCGAAGGCCAGCGCGGGCACCATCAACAGGCTGGCAAAGCGGTACAGCTTGCGCGTCATCAGCAGCAAGCGCTCGCGCTCGGCATGGCTGTCGGGGCTGACCATGGCCAGGTTGACGAACAGGCGCGGCAAATAGAACAGACCCGCGAACCAACTCGCCACGAAGATGATGTGCAGTGCCTTGACCCACAGATAACCGGTGCTCATGCGACCGCATTATCCGGGCTGCGCATGCAGCGAACGGCGCGGCTGTCAGCCATGGCCGGCTGCGTTGGTGGCGAAAAAAAGCCCCGGCCGAGGCCGGGGCGGGTAAGCCTTATCGCTGTCATCACGCTAAGGCACCTGCTCAGGGAGGAAAAGCAGGGAACAACAGCGTCGCCGCTATCATTCACTGACCACTTTAGCAGAACGGTTTAACCGCGGCTACGTTGGAATCCCCGACTTCGGGTGGTGCAGCAGTGATCAACAAGGACCCTGGCGTGACAAACCCCCCACCGTTTCCACTGAGCCGACCCCGGCGGTTGCGGCGCGACACCTTCACGCGCGCCTTGGTGTGCGAAAACCGCTTGGCGCCGCAAGACCTGATCCTGCCGGTGTTTGTGTTGGACGGGCAGGGCCTGACCCAGGACGTGGCCAGCATGCCCGGTGTGCAGCGGCGCAGCCTGGACGGGCTGTTTGCCGTGGCCGAGCAGTGCCTGAAGCTCGGCGTGCCGGTGATGGCGCTGTTTCCGGTGATCGACCCCGCGTTGAAAACGCCGGACGGCCGTGAAGCCACCAACCCCGACGGCTTGGTGCCCCGCGTGGTGCGCGCACTCAAGGCGCGCTTCCCCGAGCTGGGATTGCTGACCGATGTGGCGCTGGACCCGTACACCAGCCACGGTCAAGACGGCCTGCTCGACGACACCGGCTACATCCTCAACGACGCCACGGTGGCGGTGCTCAAGCAGCAGGCGCTGGTGCAAGCCCTGTCGGGTGTCGACATCGTGGCGCCCAGCGACATGATGGACGGCCGCATCGGCGCCGTGCGTGCCGCGTTGGAGGCCGAGGGCCTGATCCACACCCGCATCATGGCCTACAGCGCCAAGTACGCCAGCGCCTTTTACGGCCCCTTTCGCGACGC
>JANMHH010000213.1:0-3530 GCA_031375065.1 Rubrivivax sp.
GGCGTGATCCGGCCCGCCAGACCGGCGGCGCCGCTGAGCCCCGCCGCGGAAGACGCACACGCGCTGTGGCAACGAACGCAGACTGGCGTGGCGCCGCTCAAGCGCAAGAAGTAGTCGCGCCAGGCTATGACCTGGGGCGCAGTGCTTCTGGTTCTTTGGGCTTTGGACGTTGGGCTCTGGAAGCTGGGCTTTCGGCTTTCGAAAACACATCGACATCCCCTGTTTGAATGACAAACAGCGGGTTTCCACGGGTCTTTTCGTGATCAAGCTCACTTGCGCAGTGATAACTGTTTGTTTATCATTTGCGCAAGCCTGTGAACCCAAGCCCTGCCAAGGGCCCCACAGCCGATCAACCCACACCGAAAGCACCATGAACCTGACCCTGCCCTTCGCTGACCTGCCCAGCCACCGCCTGTGTGCGGCCGCGCAGGTCATGTGCGGTGCGACGGTCAACGCCATGGCCATTGCCAGCTTTGCAGCTTTTGACGATGGTGCCCCGCCCGGGGCCCTGAAGAACAGACGGTCCAGCGCCTGAACAGCGCCCACCTTCTGCTCATCACGGCCCGGGTTGCACCAGCACCCGGGCCGTTTTGCTTTTTGTCCCTGAACACCGCCACCACCACCGCCACGAAGGAGAAACCGATGAAGCTGACCCTGAAGACCCTGAAGCCACGCAACCCGTTTGTGGCCGCCAGCCTGCGGCGTGCAGCCGGCAGCCACCGACCCGGTGGCGCCAGTCAACGCCAGCAGGCCGGCCGCGAACTGCAGCGCGAAATCCATCGCTTGCGACACAGCCCTTGAATCCACACCCTGGCCAGCAGCACCGAGCACAGCTCTGCGGCGGCCGATCGAAAGAACATCATGTACCTCCAAGACCTGCCTTTTGATGCCGTCCCTGCCGAAGAGCGCCGTGTGCGCGGTTTCGCTGCAGGCCTGATGCGTGCGGCCAGCCGCATGCTCGATGCCTTGGCCGAAAAACTGGCCCTGGTCGAAGCCCAAGTGGCGCAAGACCCGGTGCTGGAATTCCACGGTGACGAAGCCGCCCCCGAAGGCGCGCTCTACGTCAACGGCCTGCTGGTGGGCCACGTGCTCGGCGTGAAACGCCTGTAACGTGACCGCCCTGGGCTCCACCCCTGCGACGCGTTTGTGTCACGTCGCAGGGGTGACAGCCTCGGGCCCCCGGACTCCCTCATCCTCGGGCACTTTGTGAACGCCCACCGGAGCCGCCCATGAGCCAAGCCGTCACCCCTGAAACCGGCCAACGCCTGTTCATCAGCCGCAGCGATCTGCACCAGGTGCAGGTCGGCCCCGACCCCGACGCTCCGGCCGCGCGCGCACTGCAAGCCGGTCAAGCCCGCCTGGCCCTGGAACACTTTGCACTGACCGCCAACAACATCACCTACGCCGCTTTTGGCGAGGCCATGAAGTACTGGCAGTTTTTCCCCGCGCCTGACGTTGCCCAGGGTTGTTTGCCCGTTTGGGGCTTTGCCGTGGTCACCGAATCCAAAGCCGAAGGTGTGTCGGTGGGCCAGCGCGTCTACGGCTACTTCCCGGCCGGCACCCACCTGGTGGTGACGCCAGGTCGGGTGCGCGAGAGCGGCTTCTTTGACACCGCCGCGCACCGCCAAGACTTGGCCGCCGCTTACCAGCAATATGTGTTTTGCGCGGCCGACCCGAACTGGCAACCTCGGCTCGAAGGCTTGCAAGCCGTGCTCAAGCCACTCTTCGTCACGTCGTTCCTGATCGACGACTTCCTCAGCGACAACCAGTTCTTCGGCGCGCAGCAACTGCTGCTGTCCAGCGCTTCGAGCAAAACCGCCTACGGCACCGCGTTTTGCCTGGCCCGGCGCCGTGGTGCGTCGGGTGCAGCGCAGGTGGTGGGGCTGACCTCACCCGGCAACCGTGGCTTCACGGAAAGCCTGGGCTGCTATGACCGCGTGCTGTCTTATGCCGATGTGGCCAGCCTGGACCCGCGCGTGCCCACCGTGTACGTCGACTTTGCGGGCAACGCCGGTCTGCGCCGCAGCGTGCACGAGCGTTTCACCGATCAATTGAAGTTCAGCAGCTCGATCGGCGGCACGCACTGGGAAGCACTGGCCGGCGGTGGCGGTTTGCCGGGCCCGCGGCCAACCCTTTTCTTCGCTCCGGCGCAGATCAAGAAGCGTGCCGCGCCGCCGCCCGACGGTTGGGGCCGCGACGTGCTGGAGCAACGCTTGGCCACCGCTTGGCAGGCCTTCATCGCGCGGGTTGAACGCGCTGGCGACCCTTGGGTGCAGGTGGTTCAGCGCGCTGGCGCAGCCGACACCTTGGCGGCCTACACCGCGCTGCTTGAAGGCAAAGCCGACGCCCGCGAGGGCTTGATGCTCAGCCTGCACGTTTAAGTCTCGCGGCCGCGCGGCCGATAAGCACAAGACGAAGCGACCTTCACCGCTTCGTCCACGCCTTGCACAGCCGCATGAACACCGACACGTCGCCTTTCACCGAACGCCCGCCGCGCGACGTGGCGGGCTGGGCTGCATTGTTCAACCTGCAGCGCCTGCCGGTGCTGGCCAGCACCGCCGCCGCGCTGGACGACATGCGGGAAACCGAAGACGCGGTTGACGCGCACCTGCTGTCCGAGGCCATCGTCAGCGACCCTTTGATGACCTTGAAGCTGCTGGCCCACGTGGCCCACCTGCGCCGTGGGCGCGAAGGCAGCGAAGTGGAAACCGTCACCGAAGCGCTGGTGATGCTGGGCATACCGCCTTTCTTCCGCGCCTTCGGTCCGCAAGAAAGCGCGCAAGACCGCCTGGCCTTTCATGCCGAAGCCGCGGCCGGGTTTGAGCGTGTGCTGCGCCGCTCACACCGCGCCGCGCGCTTTGCGATCGGCTTTGCGGTGCACCGCATGGACCACGACGCCCCGGTCATCCACGAGGCCGCCCTGCTGCACGACTTTGCCGAGCTGCTGCTGTGGCTGCACGCGCCGTCGCTGGCCCTGGAGATTCAGCGCCGCCAAATCGCCGACAGCACCCTGCGCTCGGCCGTGGTCCAGAAGGCGGTGCTCAACGTCGATCTGGCAGACCTGCAACACGCCTTGATGAAGTCGTGGCGCCTGCCGTCGCTGCTGGTGCGCATCACCGACGACCACGCCCAGCAGCCCACCTCTCAAGTGCGCAACGTGCTGTTGGCCATTCGTGTGGCCCGCCACAGCGCACAAGGCTGGGACAACGCAGCGCTGCCCGACGACGTGCGCGACATCGCCGAGCTGCTGCAGATGTCGCCCGACGCGACCCTGCGCTTGCTGCACGAAATCGACAGCGATTGATCGGCAGGCCCCGTGGCGCCAGCGCCGCCAGATGGCTCAGGGCCGTCGGGCTTCGATCACCACCTCCACGCGGCGGTTGGGCAGCAAACACTCCCGCAGGTCCCCTTGCGCCTTGAAGCGCTGCTCGCACCCTTGGATTTGTTGTGAGTCGCCACTGGCGGCGGTACTCATCAGCGCCGGCGCGATACCCAGCTTGCTCAGTTCGGCCTTGACCGTGGCCACCCGC
>JANMHH010000518.1:0-10891 GCA_031375065.1 Rubrivivax sp.
TCTGATGGCCATGGAAGACCCCGAACTGGTCGAGCCCTTGGCGCTGCTGTTCATGCACTTCGACCCTCAGGATCTGGAAGACGCCGACGCCTTGGTCGCCGTCATCGACACCTTGGAGCCGCCCACCGACATGGCCGAAGCAGTGCAGGACGTCGTCCGGGCCCTGATGCTTTTGGCCGACGTGAGCCGACCACGGGCCACGGCCCCGGCGCCAAAACGGGCGCCGCGCAAACCCGGCAGTCCGGCGCGCCGCCCGGTCAAACGCGGGCCTCGCTGAGCGCGCCACCAGCGTCGGCCTCAGCAGGCCATCACCGGCAGCGATTCAGGCCCATTTCATGTCGTCGTTTGCTGGCTGGACGGGGTTGGCTGCGTGGGCCAGCAGGCGGTCGAACTGACGCCTTCAGCCCGCCTGGCCGAACACCGCCTTGGCGTGCAGCCCCAAGCCTTGAGCCACGCTGGCAAAGCGGTCGCCACGCACACTTTGCGCGTGCGGAAAGTGCTGGGCGATGCGGTTGACCAAGGCGGTCAGCCCGGTTGAACCGCCGGTGAAATAGAGGGCCTGCACCTGGTCTGGCGCGACACCGGCCTGGTGCACGGTTTCGGCTGCAGCCAAAACGATGCGCTGCAGATCGGCTTCGATGGCCGCCGAGGCCTGCGCCTCCTGCAGCGATGAGTGCAGCCCGACTTCCAGCGCGTCCAGGTCGACCTCAGCCCGGCCCTGCATGGCCACGTCGATCTTGGCTTTTTCAGCGGCGCCCGCCAGGGCGTGACCCAGGCGCTCGTCCACCGCCGTCATCAAGCGGGCGTGGTGACGCGGGTCGGCGTACCAGGCCTTCATGCTGCGCAGTTCAGCCAACCGGGACGGAGAGTAGACGGTGTTGATGAGGTGCCAGATGGCGAGGTCGAAGTACACCGCGCTGGGCACTTCGCGTGCCAGTTCACCCGGTTTGGCCGGCCGCAGCGAACGGTAGCCCAGCAGCGGCAGGATGCAGGCCAACTCGACATGGCGGTCAAAGTCGGTCCCCGCCAGGTGAACGCCATGGTTGGCCAAGATGTCGTCTCGCCGTTCGGCCCGACCGCGCCGCTGCGGGCCCACGCGGACCAGTGAAAAGTCGGATGTGCCGCCGCCAATGTCGGCCACCAGCACCAGGCACTCGCGCTCCACGGTGTTTTCAAAGTCCAAGGCAGCGGCAATCGGCTCGTACTGGAAGTGCACCTCCGAAAAACCGGCCTGCCGGGCGGCGGCCTCCAGCGCGGCGCGCGCTTGGGCGTCGCGCTCGGGTTCGTCGTCGACAAAAAACACCGGCCGGCCCAGTACGGCACGGGTGATCGCATGGCCCGCTTCAGCTTCGGCACAGGCTTTGAGGTGCCGCAGGTAACCCACCACCACGTCACGGTACTTCACGCCGCGGCCAGCACCGATGTCGGTGCTCTGATCCAGCAGGCTGGAGCCCAGGATGCTTTTCATGGATCGCATCAGGCGGCCATCGACGCCTTCGATGTAGGCCGCCACGGCCGCCCGCCCATACAGCCGCTCGGGCTCGAGCTGTTGCGGCGGGGTGTCGGCCCGATAGAACACCGCGGTGGGCATGGTCGGTTGGCCCGGCTCCAGCTCAATCAGGCGCACGCTGCCGTCGGCGCGCGGCAGCGCCACGGCAGAGTTGGATGTTCCAAAGTCGATGGCAACAAAGCCCAGGGGCTTGGTCATGAGGTGGCTCGGGTCGCGGCGGGGCCGAACAAGGTGACGAACAGGGGGGCAAAAGGGGCGCGATTGTATCGACGACGCAACGCACGGGCCGCCGCTGTGAATTGGCACACGCGCGCCTGCCACTTCCGCGTGCACGCTCCAGCGGGCCCAGTGACACTGCTTACCAACGCACACCATCCAAGCCCAGCGAAAGCCGCCGCCATGTCCAAAGCCGCACCTCCCAACCGTTGGTTCCCTGGCTGGCGCGCGCCGGAGCCCGCCGCAGAGCTTGATTGCGCCGACATGGGCACCGCTTTTGGCCTGGACCAGAGCATGAACGAGTTGCCGCACGAACCGCCGCCCACCGTGCGCGCGGCGCGACCGCCGGGCTGGGTGCAGCGCTTGGCCAACCGCCGCAAACCCGTGGCTTGAAGCCTGCGACCATGGGCCCAGAGCCCATTTTTCTACCGTAAAGGCAATATTGCGACCGGTACGTTCATAAAATGACGTGAACAGCTAGAATTTGGGAATGTCACGTCTGTCATTCAAAGAGCAAGTGCTCCGCGTCCGTGAAGACGCCATCATCGAATCGGTCAACCGCCTGCTGGCCGACAAGGGCTTCGACCTGATGACGGTGGACGAGGTGGCGGCCGACGTTGGCATTGCCAAAGCCAGCCTGTACAAACACTTTGCTTCCAAGGAAGCCTTGGCAGCTGCCGCCATGGTGCGCTTGATGGAACGCACGCAGGCCCTGGTGGACCAACAGGCCGCGCGGACCGAGGTCAGCGCGCTGCAGCGGCTGCAAGCGGTGACCCAGTGGGCGCTGCAAACGCAACTGGCCGGCGACATGCCCAGCGTACCGTCCCAGAATTCCAGCCTGCGGGCTGAACTGATGGCCAACAAGTCCTACCTGGACGCCATCCTGCGCGTCAGCGACACCCTGGGCGAGTGGATCATCGAAGCCCAAGGCCGTGGCGACATCAACCCTGCACTGCCGCCCGAGGTGGTGCTGTACACCATCTACGCACGGGCCTGCGACCCGGTGCCGGCGTTCCTGAAAGCCGGCGGCAGTTTCACCGACGCCCAGATCGTGGACTTGGTACAAACCACCTGTTGGCAGGGGCTGCGCGCCTGAAAAGGCTTCTGGGCGCGCGCCGCTCGAGGTCTTGACCGGTCAGAAACGGAAGGCGAAGCCCAAACCGACGTGGTTGCCGCTGATGTCGACCCGGTTGACCGTGTAGGTCTCGGTCACGCTTCGCAGGTAAACGCTGCCCCGGTCGCCCCAAAAGGCGTATTCGCCCTGCAGCACCAGGCCAGCCTGGCTGTCCAGCGTGGCCGATCCCACATTCGATGCGGCACCTGAACTGCTGATCTTGGCGCTGCCGGCCTTGCGCACGCCACCGCCCAGACGCCAGGTGTCGCTGGCCTTCCAGAACGCCAACAGCTCCAGCGGCATGCGGGCAAACTTGACCGAGCCGTTGGTGGCCGAGGTGTCGTCAACGTGGTAACCCACGTTGGCCTGGATGGCAAAGGCCGGCGCGTCGTACTCCACGCCGCCAAAGAGGTGCAGCAGGCCGCCGCTCTTGACGGTTTGCGTGCCGCCGTTGACGTAGGTCACGGTGACCAGTTTTTCACCGCCCCCCGTGACAGCCACGCCAAACACCGGGCGCAGCCCCGTGGCGGCCAAAGAGGGGGTGGCAAGTGCCAAAGTGGTCAGAGCGACCGCGGTCAGTTTGATCATGTGTTTGTGAAGGCGTTGAGGTGGAATCGGGAGCCGCCGCCTGGAAGCACCGGCCCACCTGATTCTAGAAAACACCCTGGCCAGAGCCGCTGTGGCTGCGGCGCGGCAGCCACACTCAATCATGGGATGGCTAACGCACCAAAAGCACAGGTGTTCCGCAGTTGGCCAAGACCTTGGTGGCCACCGAACCCATCACCAGGTTGGTCAGCGTGCCGTGGCCGTGCGACCCCATCACCAGCAAGTCGAAGTCACCCTTTCGGGCCGCATCGGCAATGACTTCGGCCGCCGACCCGGTCTTGGTCACAAACTGGGCCTTCAAGCCCTGCTTGTCGAAGAAGGTGCGGATGGGCTTAAAAACTGCGGTGGCCGAGTCGTCGTAGTAGGTTTTCAAGAGCGCCTTGTCCAGCACCGAAGCCGCCCGCGGCGGAATTGCTGGAACGGCGTGCATCACGGTGTACTGGTGCTGGGGCCCCATCCAGTCGTCGTGCGCGGCCAGGTAAGCCAGCATCTTCTTGCTGTAGGGGCTGCCATCAACAGCGACGAGAATTTTCATGGTGCGGGACTCCGGTGTTGCACAGGCTTGACTGCCTGCGCCCACAGTGTGCACCGATGTGCCAGAGCACGGCCTTGATCTGGCGCAGAGACAGCAAAAACACCAGGGACAGCGTCTTCACAACTCGATCAAACGCTGGCCATCGTGGCCTTCATGCTCGCCCTTGTGCGCCAGACCGCGGGCCCGGCACACCACACGGCTGGGCAGGCGGCCTGGGCGGTCGACCCGGTAGTCGTGGCGGCAGTGCAGGTGACCATGCAACCACAGGTCTGCGCGCGTGATGAGGTCGTCGTCGGCGTTGCAAAAGCTGGCTGTGCCCGGTTGTTTGCCGTAGCGCGGGTCGGCGCTGCGCAGGCTGGGCGCGAAGTGGGTGATGACCAGCGTCTTGTCCCATCGCCCCTGGGGGGTGCGATGCAGCTCCTGCTCCAGCCACGACCTGCAGCGCAGGCTTTCTTCGCGCACGGCGGCGGCCTCAAATGGGCGGCCACCCCGGGTGGTGGCCATCAGGCGCAGGAAGTACTCGGCGGCACGCTCGGCGCGCGCGCGCTGCTCAGGGCCAAACAGGTCGAAGTCGCTCCAGCGGGTGCTGGCCAGCACGCGCACCCGCTGGCCTTGGCTGTCGGTGAACAGCAGGGTCTCGCGTTCCAGGAAGGTGAAGCCCAAGCCCTGGCAGAGCTGCCGCAGGCCAGCCAGAGCGTCGTCAAAATCGCGCCCATCGAACTCGTGGTTGCCGGCCACCACGATGACCGGCACCGGCCAATCAGCAAAACGCTGGTAGCCGGCCCAGCTGCTGTCGATGTCGCCGGCCAGCACCAGGCACTCGGCGCCCGGCGCAGGAACCGGCTCGAAGGTCTCCGTCTCCAGGTGCAGGTCGGACAGCAGCTGCAGCTTCATGCCGCCATCTGCCACTGCACCCAAGCGCCATGTGGATGGCACAGCGCCAGCAGTTCATCGTGGCCGCCCGGCCAAAGGCAGCAGCGCAGTTCGACCCGCAGGTCGGCCTTCAAGGGCTCCATGCGCAACCACGCCACCGGTGCATTCAAGGTGGCGGCCTGGCCCGCCGACTCCACCTGCTGCGCGATGCTAGCCTGCTCGTCGGCAGGGATGTACTGCCAGACCACCGAATGCATCAGCACCCAGGCGCCCTGTGCCGGCCGACGCGCCAGCTCCGTTCGTACAAAGTCAGCTGCACGCTCAGGGCTGATGGCAACACCGGTCTGTGCCATGTGGGCTTGGGCCACCTTCATCGCTGCGCGCAAGCGGCTCAGGCGTTCGGGCTGGTCGGGCCAGACAAAGGACGTCAGGCGCAGGTCTTCGCCGGGACGCGTCAGGTCCACCGGCGCCACGTCGCAGCCGGCGCGGCGCAGGATGCGCAGCGGCACATTCGGCGGCGGACTCCCGGTCCACTCGCTGCGCAGTGTCAATCCTGCTGCCGGGTTGCCCCAGGTCCACGCGGCCTCGCCGTGGTCATGGCGGTACAGGTCGCACCACAGGTTCAGCCCGGCCGAGGCACCGATTTCGGCCAGGGCCAAAGGCCACCCGGTTCGCTGGGCAATGTGCAGCAGGCCCGGCAGCAAGGCGGCGCTGCGCTGCACCTCGTTGGTCTGCGGCGGGCCGGCCAACGCGGCTTGCAGATGCGGCTGCTCATCCGTCCACGCCGTGGCGATGGCCCCGTCCAGCGCTTCGTCGGTCCAGCTGCTGCGGGCCGGCGGCCACAGCCCTGCCCAGGGTTCGCGGCCCAGCAAAGCCAGGTGGTGCAGCGCGGCCAGCCAGCGCAGTGCAACGGCGGCTGCCAAGGGGTCGTCGGCCAGCGCCGACAGCACCTTCAGCGGCTGCGGCTGGGCGGCCAGCCAAGCCCGGCTGCGCGCCAGCACGCGCGCGCCAAAAGGCGACGGCTGCTGGCACCAGGCGGCCTGCTGGTCAAAGGCCTGCAGCAGCCGTTTTTCGGGCAAGTGCTTTCAGCCCAGCGCGGCCAGGCGCGTTTCGATGCGCGCCTTGGTGGCCGGCAATTCGGCCGGCAGGTGAAACTCCAGCTGCTTGAACAGCTCGGTGTGCAAGACCAGTTCTTGCTGCCATGAAGCCTTGTCGATGCCGATGACGGTGTCGAACTGGGCGCGCGTGAAGTCCAGCCCGTCCCAGCGCAGGTCTTCAAAACGTGGGCTGGTGCCAAACAGGTTGTCGACACCGCCGGCCTGGCCTTCGGCGCGCCCGATCATCCATTCGAGCACGCGCATGTTCTCGCCATAGCCGGGCCAGACGAATTGGCCGTCGGCGCCTTTGCGGAACCAGTTGACGCAGTAGATCTTGGGCGCCTGGCCGCCCGTGGCCGCCAGCTGGCTGCCCAGGTCGAGCCAGTGCTGGAAGTAGTCGGCCATGTTGTAGCCGATGAAGGGCAGCATGGCGAAGGGGTCGCGGCGCACGGCGCCGTTGCCACCGGCCATGGCGGCGGTGGTTTCGCTGCCCATGGTGGCGGCCATGTAGACACCTTCGCTCCAGTTGCGCGCTTCGGTGACCAGGGGCACGGTGGTGCTGCGCCGGCCGCCGAAGATGAAGGCGTCGATCGGCACACCGGCCGGGTTGTCCCACTCGGGGTCGAGCGCGGGGTTCATGGTGGCGGCCACCGTGAAGCGCGAGTTGGGGTGCGCGGCGGGCTTGGGTTTGCCGTTCGCACCGTTGGCCTTGGCGATGGCGGGCGTCCAGTCCTGCCCTTCCCAGTCCACCAGGTGTGTCGGCGGCGTGTCGGTCATGCCTTCCCACCACACGTCGCCGTCGTCGGTGAGGGCCACGTTGGTGAACACGGTGTCGCTCTTGAGCGAGTCCATGCAGTTGGGGTTGGTGTGGTAGTTAGTGCCCGGGGCCACACCAAAGTAGCCGGCTTCGGGGTTGATGGCGTAGAGGCGGCCACGACCTTGTGCATCCACACCTGGCTTGACCCAGGCGATGTCGTCACCGATGGTGGTGACCTTCCAGCCCGCGTAGCCCGCGGGCGGCACCAGCATGCTGAAGTTGGTCTTGCCGCAGGCGCTGGGGAAGGCCGCCGCCACGTGGTACTTCTGGCCTGCGGGGTTGGTCACGCCCAGGATCAACATGTGTTCGGCCAGCCAACCCTGGTCGCGGCCCATGTTGCTGGCGATGCGCAGCGCAAAGCACTTCTTGCCCAGCAGTGCGTTGCCACCGTAGCCCGAGCCGTAGCTCCAGATCTCGCGGGTTTCGGGGTAGTGCACGATGTACTTGGTGTCGTTGCACGGCCAAGCCACGTCTTTTTCACCCGGCTGGAGCGGCGCGCCCACGGTGTGCACACACGGCACGAAGTCGCCGTTTTCACCCAGCACGTCCAGCGCGCCACGGCCCATGCGCGTCATGGTGCGCATGCTGATCACCACATAGGGGCTGTCGGTGAGCTCCACGCCGATGTGTGCAATGTGGCTGCCCAGCGGGCCCATGCTGAAGGGCACCACGTAGAGGGTGCGGCCCTTCATGGCGCCCCTGAAGAGCGCCGGCGTGCCGTCGGCTTGGCCGGTTTGCAGCAGGGCCCGCATCTCGGCCGGGGCCATCCAGTTGTTGGTCGGGCCGGCCTGTTCCTGGGTGGCGCTGCAGATGAAGGTGCGGTCTTCGACGCGGGCCACGTCGGTGGCTGAGCTGCGGGCCAGAAAGCTGCGCGGGCGCAGCTTGTGGTTGAGTTTCATCAGGGTACCGGCCGCCACCAGTTGCTCGGTGAAGCGGTCGTACTCGGCGGAGCTGCCGTCGCACCAGTAGACATCGGCAGCCTCGGTGAGCGCCGCGATCTGCGCCACCCATTCGATGAGTCGGGTGTGTTTCACGTAGGCAGGAACGTTCAGGCGCAGGCCTTCCAGTGCGGGGCTGTTCATCGGGTTTCCAATCATGGTGATGTCAAAGGCGGAATTGGGCGAGCGCCAGCCATCTGGAGACCCTGGAAACGACGCTCGCCGAATGCCGCGACGCAGACTGTTCTGCACCGTGGGAGCGCGATTGTCACGGTTATGTAATCACGCTGTAACCACCGGGCCGGAGGGGGTCATGCAAGTTCCGCATGGCTTCATGCACCCCGCGATGCGACGCCGTCAGCTTGGATTCAGAACCCCTGAAACCCGAGCCTGGCCATTCATCGGGCTGGCCCAAACGCCCCGTCAGCGAACCACTTTGACTGGCGAGCCGAAGGCAGGATCCGGCCCGCCCCCGTAGACCCCGTTGAGCAGCTTCAAATAGGCCTGCGCCTGGGCGGCCATTGGTGAAGCCGCAGCCAGTTCGGCAAAGCCGCCGCGCGGAAAAGCCACCGTGTGCACGACCCACGGTTTGGCGGCAGCGCGGTCGGCCGCCGTCAGTCCACGAAAGCTCGACTCGGCTTCCTGCATTTGAGCCTGCGCGCGCTGCAAAGCTGCAGCATCTTGCGACGCGTAAAGCAGCAGGTAGTTGCGGTTGCCGGGCCCGGTGACCACCGACACCTGCACCCCTTGCGCCGCGCCTTGCTCGTTGCGCCGGCTGCCCGTGAAATGGCTGGCGCTCAGGCCGTTGAGGTTGCGCTTGTCAAAGCGCCCGTCGATGGGCTTGACCACGTTGCGCACGATCTCTTCATGCGTGTTGCCGGCTTTCGGCGGCAGCAGACGCACGATCAGACCGGCATCGCCCGCAGGGTTGACCAGCGTGATGGCCTCGGCCGCGTTTTGCACCTTCCAGCCCTGCGGCGCGGTCAGCGCGATGCCCAGGTCCTCGTGGTAGAAATTTCGCCCGCGCACCAAGCCCTGGGCTGCGCTGTCGCCAAAGGGCATGCCTTCAATGGCTTGCAGGTAACGCGCTTTGCCGTCGTCGCCGTAGGTGCCGCTGTACCTGGCGGCCACCTGCTGGATGTCGGCCAGGCGCTTGTCGTTGCTGGGGTGACTGGCCAACCAGTTGCCGCCCGCAGCCACCGCGCGGCCTTCCGCCTTGGCCTGGTCGGCCACAAACCGTTCCTGGTTTTTCAGCACCAGGATCACATCGACCATGTTGCGCGGGTTGTAGCGGGTACGGGACAGGTACTCGGCGCCCAACTCATCGGCCTGAGTTTCCTGGTCGCGGCTGTAACTGGCCAGGCGGCCGGCCGCAACGCCCTGGCCAATCTGGCTGGCAGCCTGGGCGGCGCCCCGCACGCCCGTCGCGCCTTCCACCACCACGCCCAGCAAGGTGGCGGCCAGCACACCCAGGCCGGCGTTTTGCTGGCTGGTGGCGCGCTGAGCGCCGTGGCGGGCAGTGACGTGGCCGATTTCGTGGCCGATCACGCCGGCCAGGTCGGCCTCGCTGTCCAGGTAGGCCATGATGCCGCGGGTGACGTAGACATAGCCGCCGGGCAGCGCAAAGGCGTTGATCTCGGGACTGTCCAGCACCGTGAAGGTCCACTGCAGGTTGGCGCGGTGCGACTGTGCCGCCAGCTTCTGGCCCAGGTTGTTGACATAGGCCTGCAGCTTGGGGTTGTCCAGCACGCCGTACTCGGCCAACACCTGCTGGTGGGACTTCTTGCCTTCGGCAAGCTCGGTGGCCTCGTCCATGGCCGACCTTTCGGCGCGGCCCGTGACCGGGTTGACCACGCGCGTTCCGCAACCCGCCAGCAACACCACCGCCACGGCCAGCGCGGCGCTCGGGGCCCATGTGCGGCGAAAGTCAAAGAGGTTAAAGATGGCCATGAGCAACCCTCCAGGGAACAGACACACAGTGTGCTTCATCGCGCCCGCAGGCAGCCATCCTCTGGTCGGGCGCGGACAATCCGCCGAGAACTCACCCTTGAGCGCAGCGCTGATTGCATGATGAAGATCTTGAACGTTTGTATCGGCCGCGCCCTGCAGGTCCGCTTCGGTGACCGCCGCGAGCTCACCGCCATTGGCAAGCGCGCCGTCGACGGGCCGGTGGCCGTCACGCCACTGGGCCTGGCAGGCGACGAGCAAGCCGACCTGACGCGGCATGGTGGGCTGTCCAAGGCGGTCTATGCCTACCCCAGCGAACACCTGGCCTTCTGGCAAACCGTGCGCGCCCAGGCCCAGGTGGCCCTGCGGGACGAACCCCTGACGCCGGGCCTGCTGGGCGAAAACCTGCTGCTGCAAGGGGTGCGCGAAGACGAACTCTGGATCGGCGACCACCTGCTGGTCGGCGACTGCGTGCTGGTGGTCAGCGAGCCGCGCATGCCCTGCTACAAGTTCAGTGCCGCGATGGGGTTTTCACAGGCGGCCAAACTGATGACGCAATCGGGCTTTTGTGGCGCCTACCTGGCGGTGCTCAGACCCGGCACGGTGCAGGCCGGTCAGACCTTCACGTTGCGGCCGGGCCCGCGCGATGTCAACCTGCGAGCACTTTTTCGGGCCCGCTCAGGCGCCAGTTCAGGCCGCGGCTGAAGCGACGCTGTCGGCCAGCGTCGGGTAGTCGGTGTAGCCCGCCGCACCCGGGCTGTAGAAAGTCTTGCTGTCGGGCACGTTCCAGGCCGCGTCCTGACGCAGGCGCAGCCCCAGGTCGGGGTTGGCAATGAAAGGCTTGCCAAAGGCCACCAGGTCGGCATCACCCCGGGCCACCGCCTGCAGTGCCAGGTCGCGGGTGTAGCCGTTGTTGACCATCCAGGCGCCGCTGTACAGGCGGCGCAGCGCCGCATAGTCAAAGGGCGCAAAGTCACGCGCACCACCGGTCTGCCCTTCGATCAGGTGCAAAAAGGCCAGGCCCAACGGTTGCAGCTGGCGCACCACGTGTTCCATCAGCGCCTGCGGTTGGCTGTCAGGCGCGGCGTCGTTGCTGGGCGTGACCGGCGACAGGCGCAAGCCCGTGCGACCACCACCAATGGCCGCCGCCACCGCCTGCATCACCTCCACCAAAAACCGCGCCCGGTTGGCCATGCTGCCGCCGTAGGCGTCGCTGCGGTCGTTGATGCTGTCGCGCA
>JANMHH010000525.1:0-1527 GCA_031375065.1 Rubrivivax sp.
GGCAGCCCGATCCGCATCGACCACGCGTTTTCGTGGGAGCACCCGCTGTCGGCGCACGGCATGATGCACAACGTCATCAGCAACGCCAGCAAGGGCGACCCCTACCGCATCGACACGCTGCTGATCTTCATGGCCAACATGGCCTGGAACAGCACCATGAACACCATGGCCGTGCGCGACATGCTCAACAAGAAGGGCAGCGACGGCGAGTACCAGATTCCCTTCCTGGTGGTGTGCGACGCCTTCCAAAGCGAAACCGTGGCCTTTGCCGACCTGGTGCTGCCCGACACCACGTACCTGGAACGCCATGACGTGATGAGCATGCTGGACCGGCCGATCAGCGAATTTGACGGCCCGGTGGACAGTGTGCGCGTGCCCGTGGTGCCGCCGCTGGGCCAGTGCAAGCCGTTTCAAGAGGTGCTGATCGAGCTGGCGTCACGGCTGAAGTTCCCGGCCTTCACCACGGCCGAGGGCGAGCGCAAGTTCAAGGACTACCCCGACTTTGTGGTGCGCTTCGAGCCCCAGCCCGGCATTGGCTTCTTGATGGGCTGGCGCGGTGTGGACGGCACCCAGCACCTGCGCGGCGCGCCCAACCCCAAGCAGTGGGAGATGTACGCCAAGAACAACTGCGTCTTCCAGCAGCATCTGCCGTCGGACATGCACTACATGCGCAACTGGAACCGCGCCTACCTGGACTTTGCCAAAGACAAAGGCTGGCGCCAGAAGAACGACCCGATCCAGCTGGCGCTGTACTCCGACACGCTGCAAAGTTTTCGCCTGGCTGCACAGGGCAAGACCAGCGGCCGCCAGCCGCCCGATCACCTGCGCGAACGCATCAACACCTATTTCGACCCGCTGCCATTCTGGTACCCGCCATTGGAAGAAGCCTGCACCGACCTGGCCGCCTTTCCGCTCAACGCCATCACCCAGCGGCCGATGGCCATGTACCACTCGTGGGACTCGCAAAACGCCTGGCTGCGCCAGATCCACAGCCACAACTACCTGCACGTCAACCCGGTCACTGCAAAGGCCGCCGGCATCGCCGATGGCGGCTGGTGCTGGGTTGAAAGCCAATGGGGCCAGGTGCGCTGCATGCTGCGTTACAGCGAAGCGGTGGAGCCCGGCACCGTGTGGACCTGGAACGCGATTGGCAAGGCCGACGGCGCCTGGCAACTGGCGCCGGGCAGCGACGAATCGCGCAAGGGCTTCTTGCTCAACCACCTGATCAGCGAAGAGCTGCCGTTCGGTGAAAAAGGGCAAGGCGCCAACACCAGCGGCGTGATCAGCAATTCCGACCCCATCACCGGCCAGGCCGGCTGGTACGACGTGCGGGTGCGCATCCGCCCGGCGCAGCCCGACGAGCAGCCGATCAGCTTTCCGCAGGTCAAGGCCACGCCAGCGCCGCCGGGTGTGAAGGGCAAGGTGGCCACCACCATCAAGGGCACCCTGGCCTACTTTGCGGGCAGGAAACCATCATGACCACTGAAACCTTGGCCAAACAACTGGCGCTGGTGATCGACCTGAACG
>JANMHH010000028.1:0-2274 GCA_031375065.1 Rubrivivax sp.
GGTGGATCCGGGGGGAATCGAACCCCCGTCCGCAAGCCATCACCGGACGGTTCTACATGCGTAGCTGTCTGATTTGGATTTAAGTGCCTTGGTCGCGCAGCAGCACGCTACCTTGGCCCCGAGTCATTTGGTTTTAGGACCGCTGCGAATGACACGCAGCGGCACGATCCTATGTGAATGACCTCACAGCTCTTGGTGTTGCCACCTTAAACCCAGCCCATAGGAGAACTGTTGTGAGGCTCACCGGTTTTAAGCGGCGAGGGCGTACGTTTGATCGTTCGCAGTTACTTTGTTTCCAGTGGTTTTACGAGCGAACTGGTGCTCGGCATGCCCCGCGCCGACTCCGTACCCACGTCGAAGCCAGGTCGGACCCAAGGCTTGGAGTTTAGGCCAGTTCCAGGATTTGCAAGAGCTCTTCGGGGGCAGCCAGCACGCGGTCGGCGCCCCAGGCGTCGATGGGGCTGTGCAAACCCAGGTAACCCCAACCCGCCGCCCAGCCCGCCATGCCTGCGGCTTTGGCTGCTTGCATGTCCCTGGGGTCGTCGCCCACGTAGACACAATCTGCTGCGGCCAGGCCCAGGCGCCGGGCCGCTTCCAGCAACGGAGCGGGATGGGGTTTGGTGTGCGGCGTGCTGTCGCCACCAATCAATACCGGCACCTGGGCCAAGGGCCCGAAGGCTTGTGTCAGTGGCAAGGCAAAGCGCAGCGACTTGTTGGTGACGATGCCCCAGGCCATGGACCGCTGCTGCAAGGCTTGGACCAGCGCGGGCACGGGCCCAAAGAGCTGGCTGGTTTGCAGCATGCGCAGCTCATAGCGGTCGTGAAACTCGTCGCGCAGCGCCAGGTATTCGGGGTGCTCTGGAAGCATGCCAAACGCGCGAGCCAGCATGCCACGGGCGCCTGAGCCCGCATGCGGACGCAGTTGTGCGTAAGGCAAGGCGTGCAGATCGCGCGCCGCACGCATGTCGTTGGCGGTGCCGGCCAGGTCGGGCGCGCTGTCGATCAGCGTGCCGTCCAGGTCGAACAGCACCGCCGCCAGCGGGCGCTTCAGCCCGGTTTGCGGCACGCCAGCATGTAGTTGACGCTGGTGTCGCCCGACAGCCAGTAGCGGCGCGTCAGCGGGTTGTATTCCATGCCGCGGCTGGACTGCATCGCAAGGCCACTGTCACGGCACCAGCGCGCCAGTTCACTGGGGCGGATGAAGCGTGCGTATTCGTGGGTGCCGCGCGGCAGCATGCGCAGCAGGTATTCAGCGCCGATGATGGCGAAGAGAAAGGACTTGGGGTTGCGGTTGAGCGTGCTGAAGAAGACCCAACCCCCCGGCCGCGCCAGCTGGGTGCAAGCGCGCACGACGGCCGACGGGTCGGGCACGTGTTCCAGCATCTCCATGCAGGTCACCACGTCGAAGGTGCCAGGTGTTTCCGCCGCCAGGGCTTCGGTTGCGATCTCACGGTAGTCGACGTTGGCCACACCCGATTCAAGGGCATGCAGCCGCGCCACACCCAGCGGTTTGGCCGCCAGGTCGATGCCAGTGACCTGCGCGGCGCGGCGGGCCATGGCTTCGGCCAGGATGCCGCCGCCGCAGCCGACATCCAGCACCGTCTTGCCCTGCAGGCTCGCAAGCTGGTCGATCCACTGCAAGCGCAGCGGGTTGATCTGGTGCAGGGGCCGGAATTCGCTTTCCGGGTCCCACCAGCGATGGGCCAGTTCACTGAATTTGGCGAGTTCTTGGGCGTCGACGTTGAGCATCACTGGATGGTAATGGTTCGACATAAAAAAACCCCGCCGAGGCGGGGTTCCTGGGATGGCAGCCGGGACTTGCGCCCGACCACCTGCCACGTGCGAATCAGAAGCAGATCACTTGCGGGTGCGCGTACCCACCACTTCAACTTCCACGCGACGGTTCTTGGCGCGGCCTTCAGCAGTCTTGTTGTCAGCCACAGGCTGCGAGAAGCCCTTGCCTTCGGTGTAGACGCGGTTGGTTTCGATGCCCTTGCCGGTAAGGAACTTCTTCACCGATTCAGCACGGGCGATCGACAGCTTCTGGTTGTACGCAGCGCTGCCCACCGTGTCGGTGTGGCCGACGGCAATGATGACTTCGAGGTTCACGCCCTTGGTCTTGTCGACCAGGTCGGCCAGCTTGGCTTGCGCGTCGGGCTTGAGCACGGACTTGCCCGTGTCAAAGAACGCGTCAGCTGCGAAGGTGACCTTCTCGCTCACCGGAGCAGGCGGGGGCGGCGCGACGGGCACGACCACCGGTGCAGGTTGCACAAC
>JANMHH010000038.1:0-2443 GCA_031375065.1 Rubrivivax sp.
GATGCCCATGGGCTTGTGCAAGAGCACGGTGACCTGGCGGGCCTGTTCGTCGCGGGCACGCGGGTTGATGTCCAGCACGGCGTCGATCGGCACGCGCTGCCCCAACTCGGCCAGCTTGCCGCCGACGCTGACCCAACCCGCCGCGATCCAGTCGTCGGCTTCGCGACGCGAGGCCAAACCGCGCTCGGTCATCAGCTTGGAGATGCGCACGCCTTGCGCTGCGGTCGCTGCGCTGGCCGGGCGCTGGCCGGCGGCCGAAGGCGCGGCCGCGACCACGCGCGGTGCAGCGGCTGCCGGCCGAGGTGCCGCTTGAGGCGAAGAAGGGAGACTCGCCGGCTGTTGTGGCGTGGCTGCTGGGGTGGCGGAGCGTCGGTCGGCGGGGTAGGGTGGACGCTGCGCTGGCCGCTGGGCGGTCGGCTGTGGCTTCTCGGATGCCTGCGGCGGGCGCCGGTCGGGGCGCTGGCCAGCGCCCTGGGCTTCGCCTCGTGGCGCAGGGCGAGGGGTGGCTCTGGGCTGCGGTCGGGGTTGCGGCTGCAGCTGCGGATCACGCGGATCGCGGGTGTTGCGCGTGATGCGCGTGTCGCCAGGGTCACGGGTCTCGCGGTTGTCGCCGGAGGCCCGCGGGTCCCGAAGGTCCCGCGGGTCACGGGCGTCCCGCGCGCCGCGCGGCTCAGGACGGGCATCGCCCGCCACCGCGGGTGGACGAGGCGAGGTCACCCCGCGAACCCGCGGGCGATGCGGGTCGCGGCTGGGCGCGGAAGGTTTGATGCTGATCTTGGGGCGTTCGGCCATAGCGCGATTGGATCATGGCCGCCGACGGGCGCTGGTTTTTGTGAGGAAAGGGCTATCGTGAACGACTGCATCGGGCGCCCATCGCCTGCCCATCGCCGCCCGCCCCGTTGCTCTTGCGCTTGCCCCTTCGATCCTGCGCTTGCCCCAGCCCTTGCCCATTTACCTGCCCTAGCCAATGTACCCGTCCGTCCACTTGCCCATCTTGTCCACGGTTGTCCTGCGGCTGCGCCGTTGGCTGCCTGCCTTGGTGCTGTTGGCCAGCGCGGCTGCCGTTCAGGCCCAGGCCGTAGCGCCGCCATGGCAGGCGCAGTTGGACGCGGCCGTCATCGACTACGAGTCGGGGCAACGCCAGCGGGCGCAGCGGGTCTTTGAGTCGCTGGCCAAAAAGGGTGTGGCCGCGGCCCACTACAACCTGGCGGTGATGCACCTGCGTGGCGACCTGCCCCAAGCCAGCTCGCAGCGCGGCGTCCAGCTGTTGAACCGGGCCGCCCGCGGCGGTTTTGTCACCGCCCAGCTGCTGTTGGGCCGCACGCTGGAAAACGGCGAATACGGGCCGCGCGATCTGCAGCGGGCGCACCGGTGGTATGCGGTGGCGGCCGAGCGTGGCAGCGTCGAGGCCCAGGTGGCCATGGGCACCGCCCACTACCTGGGGCGCGGCTTGCCCCAAGACCCGCAGCGCGCGGTCCACTGGTTTCGCGAGGCGTCCAAGGGCGGCGACGTGGGCGCGATGTACCTGTTGGCGTCGATGTACGAACAGGGTGACGGTGTCGAACCCGACCTGCGCCTGGCGCGCTACTGGTACGGCCTGGCCGGCCAGGCCGGTGACCCGGCGGCCAAAATCAAGGCGCTGGAATTGCAGCGCAAGCTCGAGGCGCCAGCGCCTACAGCACCACCTTGACCATCGGGTGTGTGCTGAGCGTGCGGTAGAGCTCGTCGAGCTGTTCGCGGCTGGTGGCCGTGACGGTGAGTGTCAGGCCCAGGTACTTGGCGCCGCTGCTCGGGCGCCGCTCCACGGTTTGCGGGTCGAACGTCGGGTCGAAGTGGCGCGCCACGGCCACCATCGCCTCTTCAAATCCGGGCACCTGTTGACCCATCACCTTGATGGGGAAGGCGCTGGGGTACTCGATCAGGCTGGCTTCGGGTGGAATGGGAGCAGGCATGGGCGGACGCAAGACCAAGCAGATAGAAAATCAAACAGAGTGAAAACCAGGCCGACTCAGATCGACATCGTGAGCTTGGCCCGTTGGTAGGCTTCGAACAGACGCGCATAAACCGGCCCGGGCTTGCCGCGCAGCGCGCCATGGCCCACCTCTTCGCCGTCGATGTGTGTGACGGACAGGATTTCCTTGGTGGCCGAGCTCAACATCACCTCATCGGCGGCGCGCACATCGGCTTCCGTGATGGGCCGCAGGTTGTAGGCGATGCCGGCGTCTTCGCACAGTTCGCGCAGCAATTCCACCCGGATGCCTTCCAGCACGTGGTCGCTCTTGGGCGGGCCCAGCAGCGCGCCCTCATGCGCGATCCAGACGTTGCTGGCGGCGGCCTCGGTCAGGAAGCCGTCGCGGAACATGATGGTCTCGGTGGCGCCGTGGTCGGCCGACATCTGCCGCGCCAGCACGTTGCCCAGCAGGCTGGTGCTCTTGATGTCGCC
>JANMHH010000058.1:0-7778 GCA_031375065.1 Rubrivivax sp.
GCCATCGGCCGCGACCGGGTCGGCATGCGGCTTTCGCCCTACGGCGTGTTCAATGGCACGGCCGAGTTCCCCGAAGTGCAGGCGCAATACATCGCGCTGGTGCACTCGCTGTCTGCCTTGGGGCTGATTTACCTGCACCTGGTCGACCACTCGTCGATGGGCACGCCGCCCGTACCCGCCGACTTCAAGCTCAAATTGCGCGCGGGCTTCGACGGTCTGTTCATCCTGTCCGGCGGCTTCGACCACGCCAGCGCCGAACAGGCGCTGCTCGACAAGCGGGGTGACCTGGTCGCCTTCGGCCGGCCTTTCCTGGCCAACCCCGACCTGGTGGCGCGCCTGCGCACCGACGCGCCGCTCAACGCCCCCGACGCAGCCACCTTCTACGTGCCCGGCGCCAAGGGCTACACCGACTACCCGGCCCTGGCGGCCTGATCCACGCACCACCCATCCAAGGACACACCTTCATGGCCTGTCAGGGCATCAACCCCAACGACGGCAAGCTGCAGAAAAGCTTCGAGCACCTGAGCAACGCCCAACCCGACAGCGCGCTGGAGGCGGCCGAAAACTGCTTCCAGACCTGGAAGCACAAGCGCTAAGCCGAGCGTGCGGCCGGGTTGCCGGCCCGCAGCTGATGGCCGGCAACGTGCTGGTCGTGCGCGCATCGTCCGGCAAGCAACTGGGCGACCCGGTGCGCGCGGTCAAGGCCATCCTCGAGGCGGTGCCGACAGGCAAGCCGCCGCACCACCCGCCGCTGGGCAACGACGCCTTCGAAGGCGCGATGGCCAAGCTCGACGAACTGCGCAAGGCGTTCAGCGCAGGCGAAGCGGTGGCGCGCGGCGCCGATTTTCCCAGCGCGGTTACCTGAAGCGCCAGCACGCCAGATCGGCCTGCCAGATCCGTTCACTGCCCAGCGGCTGCTGGACTGCCGGGTTCGTGACCGTACGTCTCCTACCGTACAGACGCCATCCAGCCCGACCTCTAACGTCGATCTGGAACGCACTTCTCGAAGGGCCACGCCGTGCCACCAACCACCATCGCCACGGGCACGCTGCCTGAATCGACAGCCGCCGTTGCTGCCGTGCCCCGCGCCGCTGAAAAGGGCAAGCTCGGCCTGGGTCTGCTGGTCGCGCTGGTGATCGGTTCGATCATCGGCAGCGGCATCTTCGGCCTGCCGCAGAACATGGCGGTCGGCGCCGGTGCGGGCGCCATCATGGTCGGCTGGGCCATCACGGGCGTGGGCATGCTGATGCTGGCTTTCACTTACCAGATGCTGGCGTTGCGCCGGCCCGAACTCGACAACGGCGTGTATGCCTATGCACGGGCCTTGTCTGGCGAGTACGTGGGCTTCAATGCCGCCTGGGGCTACTGGGTCAGCGCCTGGATCGGCAACGTCGGCTATCTGGTCGCAGCCTTCGGCGCGCTCGGCTACTTCTTCCCGGCCTTCGGCGAAGGCAACAGCGCGGCGGCGATCATCGGCGCGTCGCTGGTGGTGTGGGGCGTGCACTTCATGGTGCTGCGCGGCATCCAGGGCGCGGCGGTGCTCAATGCCGTGGTGACAGCGGCCAAGGTGCTGCCGCTGCTGCTCTTCATCGTGCTGGTGGCCATGGCCTTTCAGGTCAGCACCTTCAAGCTCGATTTCTGGGGTAACCCCCAACTCGGCTCCGTGCTCGACCAGGTGCGCAGCACGATGCTGGTGACGGTTTGGGTGTTCATCGGCATCGAAGGCGCCAGCGTCTACTCTGCCCGCGCAGCGCGGCGCGAGGACGTGGGCCGTGCCACGGTCATCGGCTTCCTGGTCTGCCTGGCCCTGTTGATGAGCGTGTCGCTGCTTTCGTTGGGCATCCTTTCGCAGCCCGAACTGGCTGCGTTGAAGAACCCGTCGATGGCGCCGGTGCTCGAAAAGGTCGTCGGCACCTGGGGCGCTGTCTTGATTTACGTGGGCCTCATCGTTTCAGTGGGTGGGGGCTTCCTGGCCTGGACGCTGCTGGCCGCCGAATCACTGTTCACACCGGCCGGTGGCGGCGTGATGCCAGCCTGGCTGGCCAAGCAAAACGACAAAGGTGTGCCCGCGCATGCGCTGTGGCTGACCACCGCCATGGTGCAGGTCTTCCTGCTCGTGACCCTCTTTTCCAAGGCCTCTTACCTCGCGCTGATCTCGCTGTCCACCGCGATGATCCTCATCCCCTACCTTTTCAGCGCCATCTACGGCCTGAAGCTGGCGTGGCTGGGCAGGGCTGGCGCCGGTCCAACGGCAACGCAGACCCACACACCGCGTGACATCTTCATCACTGCGCTGGCGGCCGTCTTTTGCGTCTGGCTGCTCTACGCCGCGGGCTTGAAGTACCTGCTGCTCAGCGCCTTGCTCTACGCGCCGGGTGCCGCGATCTACCTGGTGGCCAAGCAGCAGCGCGCCGAACGGGCCTTTACCGGCCGCGAGCAGGTGATCCTGGCGCTGCTGTTGCTGATGGCAGCGATATCGGCCTACATGCTGTGGACCGGCCGCTTGGCGCTCTGATCCGACTGGCCGCCGGCGACGCACGGCCATTCGCCCATCCTCCGAATCTCGTTTGCGATGCACCACGAAAGCCAAGCCATGACCCTGGGACTGCACTCCGAAGTCGGCCGCCTGCGCAAGGTCATGGTCTGCCGCCCGGGCCTGGCGCAGAAGCGGCTGACCCCGGCCAACTGCCACGAACTGTTGTTCGACGACGTGCTGTGGGTCAGCCAGGCGCGCAACGACCACGACGCCTTCACCACGGCGCTGAAAGAGCGCGATGTCGACGTGCTGGAGATGCACGACATGCTCGCCGACACGGTGGCCATTCCCGCTGCACGACAGTGGCTGCTCGAGCGCAAGCTGGGCCCGGACTTCGTCGATGCCGAAACTGCAGCCGATTTGCAGCCGTGGCTCGAAGACCTGCCCCCGGCCAAACTCGCCGAGCACCTGATCGGCGGCGTGGCGCGCGCCGACCTGCCCTTCGAGCCCACCGGGCTGCTCGGTCGCTTTTCTGCACCCGCCGACCTGCTGCTGCCGCCGCTGCCCAATACGCTGTTCCCGCGTGACAACAGCTGCTGGATCGGCGACGGCGTGGTGCTGTGCCCGATGTTCTGGCCCGCTCGCCGGCAAGAAACGCTGCTGATGACGGCCATCTACCGCTTCCACCCGCAGTTCGGCCCAAAGACCCAGGTGTGGTGGGGCGATCCCGACAAGGACCACGGCTTGGCATCGCTCGAAGGCGGCGACCTGATGCCGCTGGGCCACGGCGTGGTGCTCATCGGCATGGGTGAGCGCACGTCGCCGCAGGGTGTGAGCCAGCTGGCGCGCAGCCTGTTTGCCGCGGGCGGTGCCAAGCACGTCCTGGCCGCGCAAATTCCCAAGTCGCGCGGCGCGATGCACCTGGACACCGTGTTCACCTTCTGCGACCGCGACCTGGTCACCATCTTCCCCGAGATGGTCGATGCGATCCGCGTGCACAGCCTGCGCCCCGGCAAGAAGGCGGGCACCTTGGACGTTCGCACCGAGACGAAGCCCTTCGTCGAGGTGGTGGCCGCAGCCCTGGGCCTGCCGAAGTTGCGCACCGTGGCCACCGGTGGCGATGCCTATGAATCGGAACGCGAGCAGTGGGACGACGGCAACAACCTGCTGTGCATCGCCCCCGGGGTGGTGATGGCCTACGACCGCAACGTCTACACCAACACCCGGCTGCGCAAGGCCGGCATCGAGGTCATCACCCTGCCCAGCAGCGAACTTGGGCGTGGCCGGGGGGGCAGCCATTGCATGAGCTGCCCGATCGAACGTGATGCGGTCTGAACGGGGCACGGCATGAGCTTCAACCTTCACAACCGCAGCCTGCTCGACCTGGTCGACTTCAGCCCGCGCGACATCCGCTACCTGATCGACCTGGCGGCGGAACTCAAGCGTTCCAAGGCGGTGGGCAACGAACACCAGCGCCTCAAGGGCAAGAACGTGGCGCTGATTTTCGAGAAGGCCTCGACACGCACGCGCTGCGCCTTCGAAGTGGCGGTGCACGACCAGGGCGGCCACGTCACCTACCTCGACTCGGCGGGCTCGCAGCTGGGCCACAAGGAATCGCTGAAGGACACCGCACGCGTGCTGGGCCGCATGTTCGACGGCATCGAGTACCGCGGCTTTCACCAGAGCGTGGTGCAAGACATCGCCAAGTTCTCGCACGTGCCGGTGTGGAACGGCCTGACCGACGAGGCCCACCCCACACAGGTGCTGGCCGACCTGCTGACGATGCAGGAATTCGGCGAGAGGCCGCTGCACGAACTGTCGTTCTGCTACCTGGGCGATGCGCGCTTCAACATGGGTTGCTCGCTGCTGGTGGGTGGCACGCAGATGGGCATGGACGTGCGCATCTGCAGCCCCGCCGCGCTGGCGCCGCCAGCGGCGCTGGTGGCGCAGATGCGCGAGCTGGCCCAGACGACCGGCGCGCGCATCACGCTGGAAGCCGATCCGCTCAAGGCCGTGGCCGGAGCCGACTTCCTGTACACCGACGTCTGGGTGTCGATGGGCGAAGCCGACGAGGTCTGGAAGCAGCGCATCGACCAGCTCATGCCGTATCAAGTGAACAGCGCGCTGATGCAAGCCACCGGCAAGGCGCGCACGCGTTTCATGCACTGCCTGCCGGCCTTTCACAACCTGGAGACTGAAGTGGGCCGCCAGGTGCATGAAAAGTACGGCCTGAGCGAGATCGAAGTCACCGACGCGGTGTTCGAATCCGACGCTTCGGTGGTCTTCACGCAGGCCGAGAACCGGCTGCACACCATCAAGGCCGTGCTCGTGGCCACGCTGTCGTGAGCCTGCCCAGAGGCACTGAGAAAGCCTGGCCATGAGGCTGGTCGTGGCGCTCGGCGGCAACGCCTTGCTGCGCCGCTCGCAGTTGCCCAGCGCACAAAACCAGCTGGCCAACGTGCGCATCGCCTGCGCGCAGGTGGCACGCGTGGCCGCAGCACATGACATGGTGCTCACGCATGGCAACGGCCCGCAGGTGGGCCTGCTGGCATTGCAGTCGGCCGCCTACACCGTGGTGGACAGCTATCCGCTGGACGTGCTGGACGCCGAATCGGAGGGCATGCTGGGCTACCTGCTGGAGCAGGAACTGGCCAACCGGCTGCCGGCCTCTCGCACGGTGGCCTCGTTGCTGACCCGTGTCGTGGTCGACCCGCTGGACCCGGCCTTTCTGACGCCGAGCAAACCGATCGGACCGGTCTACACCCAGGCGCAGGCCGACGAACTGGCCCAGCGCCGGCAGTGGGCGATGGCGGCCGACGGCGCCGGCTGGCGCCGGGTGGTGCCTTCGCCCAGGCCTTTGCGGGTGCCCGTGCTCGACGTGATCCGCGGCTTGCTGGACCAGGGCGTGCTGGTGATCGCGGCCGGTGGGGGCGGCATTCCTGTCGTACCCATGCCCGATGGCAGCGGCCTGCAGGGCGTTGAAGCCGTCATCGACAAGGACCTGTGCAGCGCCCTCGTCGCCACCGAACTGCAGGCCGACTGCCTGATCATCGCCACCGACGTCGACGCGGTCTACCTGGACTGGGGGTTGCCAACGCAGCGGGCCGTCGGCCACACCACGCCGCAAGCGCTGGCGACCCACCTCTTCGCGGCCGGCTCGATGGCGCCCAAGGTCGAGGCGGCCTGCAGCTTCGTGCGGGCCAGCGGCAAACGGGCAGCGATCGGTGCACTCAGCGACATCGAGGCCCTGCTGGCCGGTCAATGCGGCACGCAGATCGAGCCCGCTGAGCAAGAGCCGCGTGGTACACGTGCAGCCCCACGGTGACCCGCCCCCGACAACGGTCACCACAGGCCCCGATGCCAACACCCGAAAGCGCACTCCTCGTCCAGCAGGCGATTCAGCTGTCGGTGGCGCCGGTGTTCCTGTTGACCGGCATCGCCAGCCTGCTCGGCGTGATGGCGAACCGCCTGGCCCGGATCATCGACCGGGCGCGCACCATCGGCAGACGCAAGGGATTTCTGGATGCCGCGGCGGTCGGCCTGGCGCGCCTGGAACTCACCAGCCTCGAACGCCGCCGACACCGGGCCAGTTGGGCCATCAACTTCTGTACCGGCGCAGCCTTGCTGGTCTGCACGGTCATCGTGACCTTGTTCATCGAAGAATTCATGGGCGCCGATTTGAAGTGGCTGGCGGGCGTGCAGTTCATAACCGCCATGCTCGCGGTCATCGCCGGCCTGTCGTGCTTCCTGTCGGAGGTCTACATTGCCACGCACACCTCGCACATCGATGTTCTGGCGTTCGGTGGTTGATGATCCGGTCTGCAAGGACAAGGTGCGCCGCCGATGAAGGCCCGCTCACCCGCGCGTAACCGCCCGGCCGAAGGAGCTGTGGCAACGATGAACAAGCTTCTGACCCAGGGCTTCAGCACCTTCTTGCGCCGCCGCCGTGCGAAAAAGCACTTCGAGCGCCGCCCCTTGCTGGGCGCGTTGACGGCAGCGCACGGCGCCGCAGCGCCAGCGGGCGACGCAGCCCCCGCGGCGCTCGGCCAGGACCTGCTGGCCGCCGCCCGGGACGAACCCGCCCAGGCGCTGGCACGTCTGCAGTCGCAGGCCGACGGGCTGGACGTGGCCGAGGCCGCCCGGCGCCTGGCCCGGGACGGCCCGAACGAGGTGCAGCACGAGCCGCCGCTGCCCGGCTGGCTGCGGCTGTGGCGCTGCTATCTCAACCCGTTCAACCTGCTGCTGACGGCACTGGCGCTGCTGTCCCTCGTCAGCGGCGACAGCAAGGCCACGGTGGTGATTGGCGTCATGGTCGCACTGAGCACCGGCATCCGGTTTGTGCAGGAAGGCCGCTCGCACCGGGCGGCAGAGGGCCTGCGCGCGATGGTCACGAACACGGCCAGCGTGATGCGCCGCCCCACCGCCGTGGCCGCGGCGCCGGGGCCGCCGCCTCCAGCGCAGCAGATCGCGGTTCGCGAACTGGTGGCCGGCGACGTGGTGGCCTTGTCGGCCGGCGACATGATCCCCGCCGACTGCCGCCTGTTGAGCGCACGCGACCTCTTTGTCGCCCAGTCGGCGATGACCGGGGAATCGCTGCCGGTGGAAAAGTTCGTCCCGTCCATGGCGCCAGGGGCCGCATTGACCCCCGGCACCGGTGCACTCGAACAGCGCAACCTGGTTTTCATGGGCACCAACGTCGTCTCCGGCACGGCCACCGCGCTGGTGGTGGCCACCGGTGGCCGCAGCTACTTTGGCACGCTGGCCGCCCATGCCACCGCGACCGAGACTGCACCGAACGCGTTCCAGGCCGGCGTCAACAGCGTCAGTTGGCTGTTGATCCGCTTTGCTGCGGTGATGGTGCCGATCGTCTTCTTCGTCAACGGTTTTACCAAGGGCGATTGGCTGGAAGCCTTCCTCTTCGCGCTATCGGTAGCGGTGGGCCTGACACCTGAGATGCTGCCGATGATCGTCACCAGCACGCTGGCCAAGGGCGCGCTGCGGCTGTCGCACAAGAAGGTGGTGGTCAAGCGGCTGGACGCGATCCAGAACTTCGGTGCGATGGACATCCTGTGCACCGACAAGACCGGCACGCTGACACAGGACAAGGTCGCCCTGGCGCGCCATGCCGACGCCTACGGCCAGGACACCGACGAGGTGCTGAACTTTGCGTTCCTCAACAGCCACTACCAGACCGGGCTGAAGAACCTGCTCGACCACGCGGTGCTGGAGCATGTGGAGCTGGCCGCCGAACTGAAGCTGAACGAGGCCTACCGCAAGGTCGACGAGATCCCCTTCGACTTCG
>JANMHH010000090.1:0-3203 GCA_031375065.1 Rubrivivax sp.
GACCCGCGGCAATGGCAACACGTCGCCCTCTACAACGCCGCCGCAGGTCGCATCGAGATGCACCTGCAAGCGCGCGCTCCGCAGACGGTGCGCTGGCCGGGCAGCGAGCGTCGTTTTGCGGCCGGCGAGCGTATCCACACCGAAAATTCCTACAAATGGCAACGCGCCGACTTCGAGGCCTTGCTGCGTGACGCCGGGTTTGCCAAGGTGCAGACTTTCACCGATGACCAGGGCTGGTTCGCCTTGATGCTGGCCAGCCACGCGTGACGGCGCCATGCCTGCCGCATGTCCGCGCCGCGGCAGACCTTCCGCTCTACAGCGCGCAGGTGCGAAAGCCGGCAAAGACGTCGTTGCGCTCGGGCGTGAAGTAGTTTCGGTAGCGCGGGTGGCGCAAACGCGGTTGGGTGGCCACCGAAGCGCCGCGCAGGACGGGGCGGCTGCCAAACCACGGCGCCGAGTAGTCGCGGTAGGGGTGGGGCGCAAAACCAGGGTAGGGCCAAAAGGTGCTGGCGGTCCATTCCCAGACCTGGCCCCACTGGAAGCGGCCTGTTTCTGTCATCGCGGCGCGCTCCCATTCGGCTTCGGTCGGCAGCCGACGGCCCGCCCAGCTGCAAAAGGCCTGGGCTTCAAAGGCCGTCAGGTGGCAGGCTGGCAGCGACAGGTCCAGCACCTGCCAGGCGCCATGGCGCCACCGCTCCCAGCTGCCGCTGGTGCTTTCGCGCACGCTGTTCGCGCGCCTGGTGCTCGCGCGGCTTTCGCGGTCTGTGCGGCGCAGGTAGCGTGGGGCCGCGCTGGCCTGGGCTTGGCGCCACAGGCCCGCCGCTCCCGGCCACCAGCGGGTCTCGTCATAGCCGCCCGCTTCGACGAAAGGCAGGAAGTCCTGCCAGCGCAGCACCTGCGTGTCGATGACGCAGGCCGGCAGGTTGACGCGGTGCGCGCCCAGCTCGTTGTCAAAGGCGAAGCCATTGGCTGCTGCGCTGCCCAAGGTCCAGCTGCCGGCTGCCAGCTCGATGGCCACCTCGGGCTCGGCCAGGGGACGGCATTGCCAGCGCGGGTCGTGCAAAGCGATGCCCAGGGCCTGGGCCATGTAAACCGACGCCTCGTGGTGCATGTCTTCGTGCGCCAAACACAGGCGGTGGAAGTACAGGCCGGTGTCGTCGCCCTGGGCACTTTGCAGCAGGGCCAGGTTGTCGGCCAGGCCGGCCGCCAGGTCGTGCCGCAGTTGCTGGGCATCCGGCAACGCCAAGTCCCAGCGGCTGGCGTGCGGCACGCGGCTGGAGTCGAACAGCGCGTCAGCGCCGCTGCGGCGGCTGGGTTGCCGAGCCACGTCGGAGTCGGCAGCCAGGCCACGGTTCTGGTGCGGGTTGCGGGCCAGCCACCAGTCCTGGAACCAGCCCACGTGCCCCAGCTCCCACAGCGGCGGGTTCAGCTCAGGGCTGTAGGGCACGCGCAGGCCCGGTTGCGACAGGGCGGCCTCGAACACCGCGAAGGTGGCCAGGGTGTCGCGCCGACTGTCTCGCAAGGCTTGCGCCAGGTCTGCAGGCCCCAGCGCCCGGTGCGGGCTGGGCGGCAGGCGGTAAGCTGAGCTCATGAAGCGTCCATCTTTGCTCATCGTGACGCCCGCCTTGGCCAGCGCCAACAACGGCAACTGGCAGACGGCGCAGCGCTGGGCGCGTTTGTTGTCGAGCCATTATCGGGTTCAGGTGACGGGCCACTGGGGGCCCGGGCCAGCGGCCGACGTGGACATCATGGTCGCGCTGCACGCGCGCCGCTCGGCCGCCAGCATCCAGGCCTGGGCGGCGCAGCCCCAGCGACGGCCGCTGGTGGTGGTGCTGACCGGGACCGACCTGTACCGCGACATCGGGTCGAGTCCAGAAGCACAGACCTCGCTGCAACTGGCGGACCGCCTGGTGGTGCTGAACGAATTGGGCCTGCAGTCGCTGCCCGAGCCACTGCGCGCCAAGGGTGTCGTTTGCCTGCAGTCCACGCCGGCGCGCCAGACCCTGGTCAAGACGCCGCGCCACCTGCGCGCCCTGATGGTGGGCCATCTGCGCGACGAAAAATCGCCACAAACCTACTTCGAGGCTGCGTTGCGCCTGCAAGGCCAGCAAGACATCCTGCTCGACCACATCGGCGATGGGCTCGACCCCGAGCTGGCCCGGCAGGCGCGAGCTGTGATGCAAACGCAGCCGCACTACCGCTGGCTGGGTGCCTTGCCACATGCGCGCACGCGGGAGCGCATCCAGGCCGCGCATGTGCTGGTGCACGCCAGCCGCATGGAAGGCGGCGCGCATGTCGTGACCGAAGCGGTGACCAGTGGCACCCCGGTGTTGGCGTCACGCATCGACGGCAACGTGGGGCTTCTGGGCCCCGACTACCTGGGCTACTTCGACTGGGGCGACACCGCTGCGCTGGTGGCCTTGTTGCTGCGCTGCAGGCGCGATGCGGCTATGCTGGCTGCATTGCAGGCGCAGTGTCAGGCGCGGGCATCGCTGTTTGAACCTGACCATGAGCGCCAGACCCTGTTGACCTTGCTGCAGACCGTCCATCCCCTGCAACCCTTCCTGCAGACTCCCGCCACCCCCAACCCAGAGCGCCATGAACGCCCCCGAAAAACCCCCTGAACCCCGACTGACGTCGCTGTCCCACGGCGGCGGCTGCGGTTGCAAGATTGCTCCCGGTGTGTTGAGCGAAATCTTGAAAGGCACCGCAGCGATGCCCATCCCCAAGGAACTCTTGGTCGGCATCGAAACGGCGGACGACGCGGCCGTGTACCAGCTCAACGACGAGCAGGCGCTGATTGCCACCACCGACTTCTTCATGCCCATCGTCGACGACCCCTTCGACTTTGGCCGCATCGCCGCCACCAACGCCATCAGCGATGTCTACGCGATGGGCGGCAAACCCATCATGGCGCTGGCGTTGGTGGCCATGCCCATCAGCGTGCTGTCCACCGCCACCATCGGCCGGGTGTTGGAAGGCGGCGCATCGATGTGCCGGCTGGCCGGCATTCCGATCGCTGGCGGCCACACCATCGACAGCGTCGAAGCCATCTACGGTTTGGTGGTGATGGGCTTGGTGCACCCCAAACGGGTCAAGCGCAACGCCGACTCCAAGCCCGGTGATGTGCTGATCCTGGGCAAACCGCTGGGCGTGGGGGTGATGAGTGCGGCGCTGAAAAAAGAGCAGCTGAGCCCGGCCGG
>JANMHH010000123.1:0-2318 GCA_031375065.1 Rubrivivax sp.
GTTTGGCCAGCCTGAAGCTGCGCTGATGAATTTTTTGCGCGACACCACCGTCTTCATCCTGGGCCTGGGCGACAGCGGCCTGGCCATGGCGCGTTGGTGCGTTCGCCATGGTGCGCGGGTGACGGTGTGGGACAGCCGCGCTGCGCCGCCGGGCTTGGCGGCATTGCAGGCCGAGTTGCCCCAGGTGGCGGTGCTCAGCGGCGAGTTGGCCAGCGCGCAGTTGGCGGGCGTGCAGTTGCTGCTGAAGAGCCCCGGGCTGAGCCCCACCGACCCGCGTGTGCAGCCGCTGCTCGACGAAGCGCGGGCCATCGGCATCGCGGTGCAGGGCGAGTTGGATCTGTTTGCCCGCGCCTTGGCCGACCTGAAAGAAACACAAGCCTACGCGCCCAAGCTCCTGGCCATCACCGGCACCAACGGCAAGACCACCACCACCGCCATGACAGCGCTGCTGGTCGAGCGCACCGGCCTGCGTGTGGCGATGGCCGGCAACATCGGCCCCACCTTGCTGGACACGCTGGCGGCGTCCCTGGCGCAAGAGGTCGACACCTGGCCCCAGGTCTGGGTGCTGGAGTTGTCGAGCTATCAACTCGAGGGCGGCGGCAATGGCGTGGGGCGCGGAGCGCTGGGCTTTGAGCCCAGCGCTGCGGTGGTGCTCAACGTCACCCAAGATCACCTGGACTGGCACGGCACCATGGCCGCCTACACCGCAGCCAAGGCGCGTGTCTATGGCAGCCAGACCCTGATGGTGATCAACCGCGACGACGCCCTGGTGGAAGCCATGGTGCCCGTGCCGGCGGTGGTGGCCAAGGGTAAGGTCAAGCTGGCCGATCGCCCGCTGCCACGCCCCATCCTGCGCTTTGGCCTTGACGCACCACGTCTGCCGGGCGACTTCGGTCTGATCGAAGAAAACGGCATGGCCTGGCTGGTGCGGGCCTTGCCGCTGGACGAGACCTTCAAACGCAAGAAGGGCGACGCCGAAGAAGAAATCCACCTGCAGCGCCTGATGCCCGCCGACGCGCTGCGTGTGCGCGGCCGCCACAACGCCGCCAACGCCTTGGCCGCGCTGGCCCTGGCCACCGCCATCGGCTGCCCGCTGGCGCCAATGTTGCACGGCCTGCGCGAATACGAAGGTGAGCCGCACCGGGTGCAGTTCGTGGCGGCGGTCAACGGCGTCGAGGCTTTCGACGACAGCAAGGGCACCAACGTGGGCGCCACGGTGGCGGCGTTGAACGGCCTGGGTGCCGACAAGGCGCCGGGCCGCCTGGTGGTGATCCTGGGTGGTGATGGCAAGGGCCAGGACTTCAGCCCCTTGAGCGCGCCGCTGCGCCAGTTTGCCCGCGCGGTGGCCACCATCGGCAAAGACGCGGCGGCGATCGAAGCCGTCATCGAAGGGCTGCCGCTGCAGCGTTTTGGCACGCTGGAGCAAGCCGTGGCCTGGGGCTTCGAACAAGCCCGCAGCGGCGACGCATTGCTGCTCAGCCCGGCCTGCGCCAGTCTGGACATGTTCCGCAACTACGGGCACCGGGCCGAGGTCTTTGTGGCTGCGGTGCAGGCCCATGCCGCTGATCGGGGGCAAGCATGAATGCGGTGCTGAGCCAAGGGCTGGGCCTCATCAAGGGTTGGTGGGGCGGCAAGGGCCAGGGGGGTGACGAACTGCCGGTGCGCGCCCACGTCGACGTGGGCGGCGTCCGCCCAGTGCGCCTGATGGCCTTTGACCAGACCCTGGTGGCGGTGGTGTTGGCGCTGGTCGCGCTGGGTGTGGTGATGGTCTATTCGGCCAGCATCGCGATGCCCGACAACCCCAAGTTCAAGAACTACTCGCAGCTGTTTTTCCTGCAGCGCCATGTGATGGCCCTGGGCATCGCCTTTGTGGTGGCCCTGGTGGCGGTGCAGGTGCCGATTTCCTTCTGGGAAAAACAGGCCCCGGTGGTGTTCCTGATCTCGCTGATCTTGCTGGTCATCGTGCTGGTGCCCTTCATCGGCAAGGTGGTGAACTTTTCGCGACGCTGGATACCGCTGGGCATCATGAACTTCCAGCCCAGTGAAATGGCCAAGCTGGCCATCGCGCTGTATGCCGCCAACTACATGGTGCGGCGCATGGACACGCGCGAAAACTTCTTCCGCGCGGTTTCACCGATGGTGGTGGCGGTGGCCTTTGTCGGCGTGCTGCTGCTGCGCCAGCCCGACATGGGGGCGTTCATCGTCATCGCCACCATTGCCATGGGCATCTTGTTCCTGGGCGGTGTCAACGCGCGCATGTTCTTCCTGATCGCGGCGGTGCTGATCGTCACCTTCGCAGTGATCATCGCTTTCGACGA
>JANMHH010000125.1:0-5150 GCA_031375065.1 Rubrivivax sp.
TTCCCCAGCGGCGAAAAAGCGGTTGTTGCCGCGCTCAAGCGCGCCGGCACCACGGTGCAGCAGGCCCAGGCGGGCCAGTCTGCCGGCGTGGTGCTGAACCGCCAACTCGACGTGTCGCGCGGCGACTGGCTGGCCCGGCCGGGTGAACTGCAGGCCGTGCAGCGCTTCAGCGCCACTTTGGCCTGGCTGGACACCGAAGCGGCCGCACCCGGCCGCAAATACTGGCTGCGCCATGGCAACCGCTGGGTGCAGGCGCGCTTGAGCCGTGTGGTGAGCCGGCTCGACATCCACACGCTGGTGCCGTCGCCGGCCACGGAGTTGGCCGTCAACGACATCGGCCAAGTGGAAATCGAACTGCAGCAAGCGTTGCCTTTGTCCAGCTTTGCCGCCAATCGGGTGGGTGGCGCGCTGATCGTCGTCGACCCCACCAGCCACCGCACCAGCGGCGCGCTGCTGGTCACCACCTTGCAGGTGTTGGCATGAACGGCCGCGTCATCTTCATCGGCGCCGGGCCCGGCTCGGCCGACCTGATCACACTGCGCGGTGCCCAGCGGCTGGCGCTGGCCAATGTGGTCTTGTTCGACGCCCTGACCGACCCCGCGCTGCGCGCCCATGCGCCACAGGCCCAGTGGCTGGACGTGGGCAAACGCGGCTTTTGCGAGTCCACCGGCCAGGCCACCATCGACGCGATGCTGGTTCGCCTGGCCCGCCAGCACGCCGTGGTGGTGCGGCTCAAGGGCGGCGACCCCAGCGTGTTTGGCCGCCTGGAAGAAGAGCTGCAAGCGCTGGCCGCCGCCGGCATTGAATGTGAGGTGGTGCCCGGGGTCACCGCGGCCATTGCCGCCGCCGCTGCCAGCCAACGCCCTTTGACCCGCCGTGGCACGGGCCGCAGCGTCAGCTTGACCACGGCCATGAATCAGGCCGGCGAACTGGGCGCGGGCCGCCATGCCGACACCGAGGTGTTCTACATGGCGGGCCGCCAGCTCGGCAAGTTGGGCCGCGCGCTCCGAGCCGCAGGCTGGGCTGGCACCACGCCCGTCTGTGTGGTGTCGCGCGCGGGCTGGCCAGACGCCGTCTGCAGTGAACACCGCCTGGCCGAACTGGCCGCCGCCGCCCTGCTGCATGCCGGCCGACCCACCGTGGTGACGGTGGGCGCTGGTGCCGTGGCTGTGGTGAAGATGCCAATGACCCTCAGGGCTGATCCCACTCCAGCCAGTGTCGGCGCGCCAGCACCGTAAAATCAAGGGTTGTTGCGGGTTGCCGGGCGCCAACCGCGTCACCGCAGCCTTTTTATCCAACCGAGTCTTTCCATGACCCACGTCGTTCTCGAATCGTGCATCCGGTGCAAGTACACCGACTGCGTCGATGTTTGCCCCGTCGATTGCTTTCGCGAGGGGCCCAACATGCTGGTCATCGACCCGGACGAGTGCATCGATTGCGCCGTCTGCATCCCCGAGTGCCCGGTCAACGCCATCCTGCCTGAAGAAGACGTGCCCACCGAGCAGTTGGCCTTCATCAAGCTCAACCTGGAATTGGCGCGCAAGTGGCCCAGCATCACCAAGCGCAAGCCCGGGCCGGCCGACGCCGACGAATGGAAAGACGTCAAAAACAAGCTCGACCAACTGGTGCGCTGAAGCACCGGTCTACACCAACGCCTTCATGAATTCGATTGCCAACCCTGCCGTGCTTGACACGGCGCGCAGCCACGACAGCGCCACCGCTGGAGCCATTGAAACCGACGCCGTCATCGTGGGCGCCGGGCCTGTGGGCCTGTTCCAGGTCTTCGAGCTGGGCTTGCTGGAAATCAAGTGCCACATCATCGACTCGTTGGCCTACCCAGGTGGCCAGTGCATCGAGCTCTACCCCGACAAGCCCATCTACGACATCCCGGCCGTGCCGGTGTGCACGGGCAAGGAGCTCACCGACAGCCTGCTCAAGCAGATCGAGCCGTTTGGCGCCACGTTTCACCTGGGCCAAGAAGTGATGGTGGTGCAAAGGCAGGATGACGGACGGTTTTTTGTCGAAACGTCCAAGGGCACCCGCTTCCTGACCAAGACGATCTTCATCGCCGGTGGCGTGGGCTCGTTCCAGCCGCGCACCCTGAAGGTCGACGGCCTGGAAAAATTCGGCGGCTCGCAACTCTTTTACAGCGTGCGCAGCCCGGAGCTTTTTGCCGGCAAGAACCTGGTCATCGTGGGCGGCGGAGACTCGGCCCTGGACTGGGCCCTGAACTTTGCCCAAGACGGCCCCCACAAGGCCGAGAGCGTGATCCTGGTGCACCGCCGCGACGGCTTTCGCGCTGCGCCCGCCAGCGTGGCCAAGATGAAGGCCCTGTGCGACGCCTACGAAATGCAGTTCGTGGTCGGCCAGGTCACCGGGTTTGACGAGGCCGACGGCCAGCTGAAGAGCCTGAAGTTGACGGGCGCTGACGGCGTGACACGTGTGATGCCGCTGGACATGCTGCTGGTGTTCTTTGGCCTCAGCCCCAAGCTCGGGCCGATTGCCGAGTGGGGCCTGGGCATCGAACGCAAGCAACTGCAGGTCGACACCGAAAAGTTTCAGACCAACATCCCCGGCATCTTTGCGGTGGGTGACATCAACATTTATCCGGGCAAGAAAAAGCTCATCCTGTCGGGCTTTCACGAAGCGGCGTTGGCGGCTTTTGGTGCAGCGCCCATCATCTTTCCGGACAAGCGCATCCTGCTGCAATACACCACCACCAGCCCCAAGCTGCACAAGGTGCTGGGCGTGGAGTCACCGGTTTTCGATTGATCACCAGCACCGCCTGGCACGCAGCGTGTCTTGTCAACAGCCCGCCACGTGCGGGCTGTTTTGTTTCCGCAGGCGCAGACATGCATGGGCGTGTTCAGTGATAATCCACCTCGGTTTGCAGACAACTGCAAACCACTTCGCTAGGGGTGTTGGCACAGCCGCAAGGCCGGGCCGACTGAGAAAGTCCCTTTGAACCTGATTGAGGTAATCCTCGCGCAGGGAAGCAGTTTCGGAAGACCACGGCCATGCCGTGCTCCGTGCATGCCTTTCCTGCCATCGCAGCTAAAGGCAACACGATGGCATTTCGACACACCTGGCTGGTCACAGCCACCACCGCACTGGCCTGTACGGCCAGCCACGCCCAACCCACGCAAACCGTCACCATCACCGGCAGCAGCGCGTCCAACAGCGCCAGCGTGGCGGGCTTTGGTGACATCGCGCTTTACCGCTCACCGTTTTCGGGCACCGTCATCCGCGCTCAGCAGATGCAGGACGCCGGCATCGGCAGCCTGGCCGACATCACCCGCCTGGACGCTGGCATCACCGACGCCTACAACGCGCCGGGTTACTGGGGACAGGTGGCGGTGCGCGGCTTCACGCTGGACAACCGCTTCAACTTCCGCCGCGACGGCCTGCCTGTCAACGCCGAGACGGTTTTGCCCACCGCCAACAAGTCGGCGCTGGAACTGCTCAAAGGCGCCAGCGGCATCCAGGCCGGCACCAGCGCCCCGGGCGGGCTGCTCAACCTGGTGGTCAAGCGCCCCAACTCAATGCCATTCACACAGCTGTCCTTGGAGTGGACCGAACCTGGCACGCTTGTTGCTGCCGCCGACGTCTCACGCCGCGTGGGCGAGGCCATCGGTTGGCGCGTCAACGCCCAGGCCGCGCGGCTGGACCCGTCCACCCGCAACAGCCGCGGCAGCAGCCACCTGCTGGCGGCCGCCGCCGACTGGAGGCTGCCGGGCGACGCTCTGGTGGAAGTGGAACTGGAGCAGAGCCTTCAGAGTCAACCCAGCACACCTGGTTTCAGCCTGTTGGGCGGCCAGCTGCCGGCCCCTCGAAGCATTGACCCGCGGTTGAACCTGAACAACCAGAGCTGGACGCTGCCAGTGGTCTTTGAAGGTCAAACCGCATCGCTGCGCTACACCCAGGCGCTGGGCTCCAACACCCAGGTGGTGGCACACCTGATGCAGCAAAAGCTGAGCACCGAAGACCGCATCGCCTTCCCCTTCGGCTGCAGCGCAGAAAACGACTACACACGCTACTGCAGCGACGGCAGCTTTGACCTGTACGACTTTCGCAGCGAAGGCGAACGCCGCAACACCCAGGCAGCAGACCTCTCGGTTCAAGGCCAGCACAAGCTGGGCGGACTGCAGCACCGCTGGTCAGCCGGGTTGTTGAGCACCCGCTACCAGGCCCACTTCAATCGGCAGGCCTACAACTACGTTGGCACGGGTTTCATCGACGGCAGCGCCACCGCGCCGCCTGACCCCAGCCTGACCGACGACAACACCAACCGCGACGAGCGCAGCACCGAACTGCGCCTGCAGGACACCATCACGCTGTCGCCCCAATGGCAAGTCTGGGCAGGCGCACGGCACACCCGCCTCCAGCGCGACAGCGTGCGCACCAACGGCAGCCGCGCAACGACCTACTCACAGAGCTTCACCACGCCCTGGATGGCCCTGGCGTGGCAGGTTCAGCCCACCGTGATGGCCTATGCCAGCTGGGGTCAGGGGGTCGAGTCAGAGGTTGCGCCCAACCGCACCCGCTATCTCAATGCCGGGCAAGCCTTGCCCACGTTGAAGAGCCGCCAGATGGAAGCCGGCATCAAGCACCGCAGCGCCGCCTTGCAATGGCAATTGGCGTTATTCGAGGTGAGCCGGCCGCAGTGGAACGACATCCAGACTTCCACCGGCTTGCCCAGTGAGACCTGCAGCGACACCGACCCCTGCACCCGCCGCGCCGACGGCGACACCCGACACCGCGGCCTGGAAGCCGAAGCCGAGTGGCAGGCAGGCGCGTGGAGCCTGCGCGGTAGCGCGCTGGCTTTGAAGGCGCAGCGAGAAGGCGGCGCCGACCCGGCGAGCACGGGACTGAAGCCCACCAACGTGCCCGACCGCAGCGTCAAATTACAAGCCGCCTACAACGTACCGGCACTGCCCGGCCTGGCACTGCTGGCCTTCGCTGCGCACGAAGGCGCGCGCGCCGTTTTGCCAGACAACAGCGTCTTCACACAGGGCTGGACGCGGCTGGACCTGGGCCTGCGGTTCGCCCACGCAGCGGCCGGGGCCAAGTGGGTTTGGCGGGCAGGTGTTGACAACGCCACCGATGCGCGTGCATGGAAAGAATCACCCTACCAGTTTGGCCACGCCTAC
>JANMHH010000161.1:0-18284 GCA_031375065.1 Rubrivivax sp.
TACGGCCCCATCACCGACAACGCCGGCGGCATTGCCGAGATGGCCGAGCTGCCCAGCAGCGTGCGTGCTGTCACCGACCCTTTGGACGCCGTGGGCAACACCACCAAGGCCGTGACCAAGGGCTACGCCATCGGCTCGGCCGGCCTGGCCGCGCTGGTGCTGTTCGCCGACTACACCCACGCGCTCGAAGCACGGGGCATGAACCTGGCATTCGACCTGAGCGACCACAAGGTCATCGTGGGCCTGTTCATCGGCGGTCTCATCCCCTACCTCTTCGGCGCGATGGCGATGGAAGCGGTCGGCCGCGCGGCCGGTGCCGTGGTCGTCGAAGTGCGCAAGCAGTTCGCCGACGGCCAGATCATGGCGGGCAAGCGCAAGCCCGACTACAGCGCAGCGGTGGACATGCTGACCACGGCGGCCATCAAGGAAATGATCGTGCCGTCGCTGCTGCCTGTGGTGGCCCCCATTTTGGTCGGCATGCTGCTCGGGCCAGCGGCGCTGGGTGGCCTGCTGATGGGCACCATCGTCACGGGTCTCTTCGTCGCCATCAGCATGTGCACGGGCGGCGGCGCCTGGGACAACGCCAAGAAACTGATCGAAGAAGGCTTCACCGACAGCAACGGCGTGTTGCACAAAAAGGGTGGCGAGGCGCACAAGTCGGCTGTGACCGGCGACACCGTGGGCGACCCCTACAAGGACACCGCCGGCCCGGCCGTGAACCCGCTGATCAAGATCATCAACATCGTGGCCTTGCTGATCGTGCCGCTGCTGCCGGTCCCGAGCACGGGGCAGGCGACAGGTGGGCACTCCGTGCCGGCAGCCGTCTCGGCGCCTGCCGCCGTGGCCGTCACGCCGGCCGCTGTGCTGGCGGCACCCGCTGCGGTGCCTGCGGATCCCGCCTCGGCGGCGTCTAAGTAGCCGCTCTCCGCAGCCCCTCGGGGCCCTGACGGCAGGCCCGGTGCTCCGACAGGACGCCGGGCCTTCTTTCTTGCGGGCCGCACACCGGCAGCAAGCTGGGCGATACAAACGAATGGCCCACACGGAGCTCGCCTCGGAACGGCGCATGAAAGCGAACACGATCGGTCTGCGCCAGGTCTTGGCCAGACGTCTCGAGCACTCACACAGCGCCTCGAATGCGACCGCAAGTGCACGACACTGGCGATGCGCGAGCCGTGGGCATCGCGAAGCGACTTCAATGCCGCGGCGACCGAGTCATCCTTGCCATGGCATCGGGTTCATTGGTAGCCGATCCCCATCACCTGGTTGCGCAACAGCACCTCTTACGGTCCGCTCGCGCGCTTGGCGGGCGTCAGCGCGGCAGAGTGGTCGTTGTTCTGTCCGGGAATGGGCATCGCGCTGGATTCCTGCTCTCGGGTCATGGCGCTGTTGGATCGCCCAGCCGCTGGGTCAAGCTTGGTTGCGACGGCGGGGGGCAGCACCGAACTCACTTCTGGCACCGACTTGTCGACGGTACCCGCGGTTGTCGGCGCCGTTGCACCTTGAACCGGCGTCGTCAAGGGAGCAGGAGGCAGGGAAGGTGTCTTGCTGCAACCACTCAGCAGCAGGGCCGCCACGACCAGCGCGCCCAGGTGGACCGGCAGTGCAGTCCCAACACTCATGAACGGGTTCTTCGGCAAACGCGGATTGGATCCCTCTTGCGTGCAACTCATCGCGCCCTCCTCAGCGGGCGGTTCGAATGACGCGGGCAATTACCACGCCCAGCGCGACCGCAGCAGCGACTGCAACCAGCGGGTTGCAGCGCACGGTGGCGCGCAAGCCTTCCGCCCATTCGTCCCGCGTCGCCCCCAACTGGGCCGCCTTGGCATGCACAACGTCTGAAGCGGCGGATGCGCACTCACCGACTTGCCGCGCTATCGGCGCCGCACGGTCTGCCATGTGATCAACCGCGTCGTGAGCCCTTTGCACCGCGTGGTTGAGCAGATTCACCGCGGCGGTTGGGGCCTTCTCGCTGCCCGGCAGCATGGACGTGGCGGGCACGGGGGGCCGCTGGTCGCTTGTGGGCCAGGGCATATCGGACTTGCTATCGGTATGCGGGGTTTCGTTCATCTTCGCTCCTGTTCGATTCACGCTGCCCGGGCCAGCAACTCGTACTTGCGCGCACCGGACTCGACCCTGTACAGCGACGAGACCTTGGCTCTCGGGAACATCTCGTGGCGAAGCTGATGTTCGCGCGCACAAGCTCAACGGTCTGTGCGTTGACGCACCTGGGATCGGCGGGCGAGCGCCACTGCGGGTTTCACGACCCTTGGCTAGGCCGCCTGCCGCCGACGCAGGCGCCTCAACTCCCCACGGCCACGGGACCGGCCGGATGTCCTGACCACGTTGAGACTCGCGGTTGACTCGGCGTGCTGCTGTGACCCAGCAGCGGACGTGAATCATTGATCGCTTCAAAGATCATGCGGAAGGTGGCGCCCGAGACGGCGCACACCAGCAGGCCAAACCCGAGGTGAGGCTTTGTGCCGTTCAGGGTGGCATGCAGCGGAGGCATCGCTTTCAACGAACGAGCCACGTGATAACGACCCGCACTGCACCGAAGCGCGCACAGTTCGCTCTCATCACAGCGTTCCACCACGCGGTATCTATGCATCATGGATCTCATCGGCGAAGTGCCCGAGCCTATTCAAGGGGTCCACCGCGGTCCGTACGCTGACGAACACAACGACAAAGATCCGAGACGCACCCAAGCTTCCGCCCAGTTCCCGTGACTTGGTCAGCGGTCGGCGCCAGCCGGGCGGTCGGCCGCAATGACGGGCAAGGCAGGCACGGCGTTCGACGCCGAGATCGATCCGTCGGGCGAGGTCACCTCTTCGTCCAGCGCGGCCAGGACACCTTCCGGATTCATCGCCTTCTGCATCACGGCGGCGCCGGAGTCATGCCGGTCCTTCACGTTGGGCAGGTCACGCCGCAGTTCTTCCAGCAGGTCGATCAGCTTGGCCGTCTTCTGCTCGATGAGCAGCGTCACCTTCAAGTCGAGGTGGGCACGTTGTTCGCCGAGCCTGGCGACGCGGTTCTGCTTAATCAGCACGACGGTCGTCGTCAACAACGCAGCCAGTCCGAAAAGGCCTTGCAGCCAGAAGAAGGGTGCCTCGTCGAAGGGCGCCACGCCCCACGCAGTCAGGGCCAGGTTGGTGCCCATCCATGCCGTGGCGAAGAGCAGGATGGCGACCAGGAAGGACGGCCGCCCGATGAAACGGTCGATGCTTTCGGCATGGCGCTGCGACGGGCTGCGCTTTTTTTCCTCACGGGTGTAGAACGCGTGGATGGCAGCGATGTTCTGGCCGATCTGTCCGCTCTCCGCGCTCTCTTCGCCCACTGCGCTGGGCGCAACGGCCGGCGGCTCCGGTCTCACTTCTGGCGTGGCCACTTGACCTGCTTGTCCGGCTGGCTCAGTCGCCCGGCACGAAGTTCCTTCACGGCCTGAACCACCGAGCGCGCGACGTTGCGTGCCTCTTCCTGCACCGCCTTGTCCTTGTCGAGCGCGTCGTGGCTGTTGTAGTAAGGCTCGTAATAGCCAATGTAGCGGTCGAGCTTTGCTGCTGCCCCCGCATCGATCAGGCCCATCCACTCCAGCCAGTCGGTGAGGTTGCGCCGGTGCGCTTCGACGCCAGCCACATCACCGTGCACCACCACGCCGTAGGCGCGGCCGGCGACGTGCTTGGGGTAATCCCAGCCGCTCTGCTCGATCTGCTTGGCCTCGGCGACGCGCTTGCCGTGGGTCGTCGTCGGGTCGGGGTTGCCGCCATCGGCGCAGACCATGCGGTCGATCATCAGCTTCAGCGGGCTCGGCGACTGGTACCAATACGTCGGCGCCAGGATGATCACGGCGTGCGCCGCCACCCAGCGCTCGTAGATCTCGGCCATCCAGTCGGCGGCCTGGTCCAGCGCATGGTTCGGGTAGCAACTGCAGGGCCAGTGACACAGCGGCATCGCGCTGGACACGCAGCCTTTGCAGGGGTGGATGTTGCGGCCGTACTCCGAGGTGACGAGGCTCAGGTCCAGCACATCGGCCTGCAGGCCGGCGCCCTCGACGACGCGCTGCGCCAGCTCGGTCAACCGCCAGGTTTTCGAGATTTCGCCCGGACAGGTGCCGTCGTTGCGGGCACTGCCGCAGATCAGCAGCACCCGTGACGGCGTGGCGCTGTCGCTCCAGCGCTTCTGCGCCGCCTTCAGGCGCTTGCGGGTGTCCAGCCATTGCACGGAGACCTCGTAGGTCGGGTCGGCAAAGCCGCGGCCGGCGGGCCGGGTGATGGGTGCCTTGCGACCTTCCTGCACGGCATCCCACGCGATGGCTTCGAGTCGCGCAATGGCATCGCGCTCGGCTTCGAATGCCGGATCGTAGAAGCGCCCGTTGAAGCGTTCGCGAAACTGGTCGCGGGTCAACGGCGCTGGGGCTTGCCCGGTACGGATCTTGGTCATGGGGAGTTCCTGGGTGGCTTGGTTCGTCGGTCCACGGCGAGCACTGCGGAAAACGCCAGTGAGCAAGCCGGGTATCCAACGTCAGGGCGAGGGCCTGGCGTGGCCGCCGTGGCCCGCGCCGCGTGCGTTGAGAGACAGACGGCGTTTTCGGGCCGCCCTACAAATGGCATTCCTTCTCACAGTGAAAGTCGTCGACATGAACAAACCCGCCGTCATCCCCGTGCCCGTCGCCAAGACGCTGGCGGAGCAGAAGTCAGACTTCGCTTCCCAGAGCTCGCCACCACCGGAAAAGGTCGCGACGTCGGCGCCGGTCAGTTCATCGGAGTCGGGAAAAGCATCTACGAACCAGCGGCCTTTCCGCGCAACGATCACACTGAAGCGGATCGCGGCGCGGTCGAACCCGTAGGCCAACGCCGGCCGCCTGAGCAGGCTGAGCAGGCCGAGCAGGCTGAAAGATGAGCCATCGGGCCTGATGCCGCGACCCGTCCGCCTTAAAGTGATGCTGCTGCCCATCACCAGCGACGCCGTCGTCATGGACCCACGCCGATCGGGACGGCCACCGCCGCGTTCTCCCCGGCCATTGCCGGACCGTGGAAGTGGGCGCTTGTTGGCGAGCCACTCAGTCCCGAGGAGGTGATCTTCCAGGTCAGCACGTTGGTGCCCGAGTTCAGGCCAGCCTCAACGATGCTGGTTGCATCGGTCATCAAGGCCGGGACTTCGCTGGCGTCTGACAGCTTGGTCGCCATCGCGGTCGTCGCCGTGCCCATGGGGGCGACGCCACAGGCGCCAAGGGCCAGCAAGGAAGTCGTGAAGGCGACGCAAAACGCAGCCTGCAGTCGATTCATGGAGATCTCCGGTTGGTGACCTTTGGCCTGCCTCAGGCGCGATCCGCTCCATGCTGAGAGCTTCGCTCTTTGTCGTCGGTGCGCTGCCGAACCCCAGAGTCGGTTCAAATCAAACGCGTGGTGACGCCATTCATGTATCCGGCCGCGCACAGCGCACCTTCTTCGCGCAGGAACTCGAAGTACGTGTCATTCCACGAAGGGTCGGCCCCGGCCAGCGTGAGGCGGATGCGGTAACGCTGCCAGGCTTTCAGCCCCTTGCGGTAGGTCATGAATGCGTCAAACCACGGCGCGGCGGCGGTCAGCGCGGGCTGCATGTGATCGCCGGTCATCATGCCGGGCGAACGGCCCACCACCTCGCCGCAGTCGGCGCTGGCGCCGACAGGCACACGGGCCATCTCAACACCGGCTTCGCCCGTGGTGCCCGGGGAGCCAATGTGCTGCCGACATGTGCTGCCAAGATGAGGCTGGCCGCTATCATCGTTCGCCGCGGTCTGCCGGCGAAAGGTCGCCCCGGCCGGGGTTGGAGTGTTCTTGATGGCGCCAGGGCGAAAGGTTTTGCTGGTCGACGATCACGAACTGGTGCGGGTGGGCGTCAAGGCCAGTTACGGTGAGCTGCTTGGCCTGAGCATCGACTGGATCGAAGCCACCAGCCTGCAGGACGCTTTGCTGCTGTACCGCCAACACCCGGACATCGACGCGGTGATGCTGGATTTGAACCTGTCCGATTGCAAGGGCTTGCAGGGCCTGCGGCTGTTTCTGCAGGCCAACCCGACCGCCCGGGTGGCCGTGTTCAGCGGCACCCAGGATGAGTTTGTCATCCGCCAGGCGCGCGCGCTGGGCGCGGTGGCTTATGTCGGCAAAGGTTCGATGACCGCCGAGACACGCGAAACGTTGCTGGCGTTGCTCAACCCGGGCGGCCCGGGCAACGTGCCGGGCAAACAGGCGCTGTTTCCGCGCCTGCCACGGGCCAGCATGTATGACCGGGTGGCCGAACTCGGCCCTCGCCATCTGGAGATCCTGGAATTGGTGTTGTCGGGCTGCACCAACCAGGAGATCAGCCAGTCGACACAGCTGTCGCTGGGCACGGTGAAGAACTACGTTTCTTCGTTGCTGCTGGCGCTGGACGTGCGCTCGCGTTCGCACCTGATCAGCTTGTTTCGCTGAACACCATTCGCCGGGGCTGCCTTGAACCCGCAGACTTCATCCGCGACCGAAGCGGCGGCCGAAGCGGCGACCGAAGGTGCAAACGCAGAGCAGCGGCCCGCGCCGACCCGCGCTGCGCGTCACGTGGTGGTGGAAGGCGGTGGGCCAGGGCCGGTAGGCAATCTGCGTCAACGCACGCGGCGCGCGGCGCGGCAGGTGTTGGTGGCGGCCGCGGCGCGCAGCGCGCTGGAGCAGGCGCATGTGCTGGGGTGGCTGCTGCTGGGGCTGCTGCCAACGCGCTTGCTTGTCAGCGAGCTGAGCACCTGGAACAGCGGGCTGCTGGCTTGGTCTGCCAGCAGTCTGGCCCTGGGCCTGCTGATGGTGGCCTGGCCGCGCCGCCGCCTGCGCGGCGCCACCGGCACCACGCTGCTGGCCTTGGTACTGGGCGCCGGTGCCTTGGCGGCTTGGCCGCTGTTTGGCACGCCGTCGACCACGCCGACGGCCTGGTGGCTGGTGCTGGGCAGCTTTTGCATGGCCATGGCCTTCACGGTAGCCCCTTCGCTGCCCGCGCTGGCGCTGGCAGCCGCCTGGCCGCTGCTGGCACTGGCCTTGGCTGCGGCTTTTGGTGCCGCAGCCGAACCGGTCCCGGCCTTGTGGTGCACGGCATTGGCATCGGCCATGGGTTGGCGCGCACACCTGCAATGGCGACGCCAATTGCTGCACGGCTTGGACCTGGGTGAGCGCCTGCAGGCCTTGCAAATCGAACGCGACAGTGCACTGCGCAAGGACAGCGACAAAAGTCGCTTCCTGGCCATCGCCAGCCACGACCTGCGCCAGCCGGTGCATGCGCTGGGCCTGTTTGCGGCCACCCTACACAAGCGGCTGAAAAGCTCACCTGACGAGCCGCTGGGTCGCAACCTGATGCGCTCGGTCGACGCGCTGGAGCGCTCATTCAACGCCATGCTCGACATCTCGCGCCTGGACGGCAGTGCCCTGACGCCTCGCTTGCAGAGTTTTCCGCTGCGCGACCTGTTTCGACGTCTGCACATGCAGTACGGCGGCCAGGCCGAACTGGCCGGCCTGGGTCTGCGCTTTTCGCCCGGCGGCAAGTCGGTGACCAGTGATCCGCAGTTGCTGGAACGCATCCTGGGCAACCTCGTTCAGAACGCGATCCGCTACACCACCCAGGGCGGCATCGTGGTGGTGGCGCGCACCACGCGCACCCACGTCAACATCGAGGTCTGGGACACCGGCTGTGGCATCGCGCCCGAGAACCTGCCCCGCGTCTTTGACGAGTTCTACCAAGTCGGCCGCGGCGAGCGCGACCGCAGCCGCGGCCTGGGCATGGGCCTGGCCATCGTCAAGCGCCTGGCCGCACTGCTGCAACATCGCCTGGAGGTGAGCTCTGCACCCGGCCGCGGCACCCTGTTTCGCCTCGGCGTGCCGCTGGGCGAACTGCACGGACTGGACGAAGAGACCGCTGCCGCCGACACCCTGCCGATGCAGGTCGACCATGCGCAAATGGTGTTGGTGGTGGACGACGAGGAGCCCATCCGGGAAGGCCTGCGCCTGCTGTTGCAGGAATGGGGCTACCAAGTCATGACCGCCGCCGACGCCGCGCAGGCCGAGCGCGCTGTCAACGCGCTGGAGGGACGTGTCGATCTGATCCTGAGCGACCTGCACCTGGGCCCCGGGCCGGGCGGGCAAGAGGTGGTGGTCAATGTGCGGCGCCTGTGCGGCCGCGAAGTGCCCGCCATCCTGGTCACAGGCGACACCACGGGCGCGGCACTTCGGGCCGTGGCCGCCGGTGCTGATCCGGTGCTGTTCAAGCCGGTACAGCCGCGACTGCTGTTCGAAGCGATGCGCGCAGCGCTCGAGCCCAGCGGCGCTGGCATGGGGACATCCCCTTAAAGAGGGAGACTTTGGGGCCCAGATGACTTTCGACCGCTGTGCCCTCACGATTGGCCTTCTAGAGTCTGACTCCTGCCGCCGAACCGCCCAAGCGACTGCCCCGCATGCCCGCACCCTTCTTTGACATCGACGCCCTGAGCGCACCGCTGGGCGACAGCCAGCCCAGCGGCCCGGAGCTGGACCACGACCCTGACTTCCAGGCCCTGGAACGCACGGCCGAAGGCACCCCTGAGCGGCAATATGGCGACAAGGTCTACCCCGCCGAGCCGCCCGACTGGGCCGCCGTCCACAGCCAGGCCCTGGCCCTTTCCGAGCGCACCCGTGACCTGCGGGTAGCTGTCTTGCTGATGCGCAGCGGCGTGCGTCTGCACGGCCTGGCGGGTGCCAGCGCCGGCATGCAACTGATCGAAAGACTGCTCGCGCTGCACTGGGACACCCTGCACCCTCAGCTTGACGCCGAAGACGACAACGACCCCACCATGCGGCTCAACGCGCTGCTGCCGCTGATGGCCGCTGAAGCCGGCCTGGCCGATTTGCGCGCCGCCGGCCTGGCGCCGGCACGCGGCAGCCTGAGTCTGCGCGAGCTGGAACTGGGCCTGGGCCGCGCCGAGCCGCTGCCCGACGAAGCCCGGCCCACCGAGCAGGGTATGTTGCAGGGCCTGGAGTCACTGCTGCAGTCCTACCCCGACGCCGCCGAACAAATCACCACCACCGCGCAAGCGGCCGCGGACATCAACACGCTGCTGGACGGCAAGGTCGGCAGCCGCGCACCCGACATGGCACCCGTGCTCAAGCTGCTGCGCGCCGCCACCGACGCACTGGCGCGGGCGCGGGGCCAGGCCACGGACGAACAAGAGGGCGGCGACGCGGACGACTCCGGCGCGTCAGACGGCCGCCCGACTTCGGGCCGCGCCGCGGGCGCCATCCAAAGCCGCGCCGATGCGGTGCGCGAACTCGAACGCGTCTGCGAATGGCTGGAGCGCCACGAACCCAGCAACCCGGCCCCTTTGCTCATCCGCCGCGCACAGCGCTTGATGAACATGAGCTTCATCGACATCATCCGCGACATGGCCAGCAACGGCCTGGAACAAGTTGAGCTGGTCGCCGGCCGGCCGCCCGAAGAGTCCTGACCCACCCCAGTTCACACCCACCCCGCCACCCGCAAGGAGCACCACCATGGCCACCAGCAGCCAAAAATTCATCGCCCGCAACCGCGCACCACGGGTGCAGATCGAATACGACGTGGAGCTCTACGGGGCCGAAAAGAAAATCCAACTGCCCTTTGTGATGGGCGTGATGGCTGATCTTTCGGGCAAGTCCAACGAACCGCCGCCGCCCGTGGCCGACCGCAAGTTCCTGGAAGTGGACGTCGACAACTTCGACGCCCGCATGAAGGCCATGAAACCGCGTGTGGCCTTTCAGGTGCCCAACAAGCTCACTGGCGAAGGCAACATCGCCGTCGACATCACCTTCGAGAACATGGACGACTTCTCGCCGGCCGCCGTGGCCGCCAAGGTCGACGGATTGAAGCAGCTGCTTGAAGCGCGCCAGCAACTGGCCAACCTGGTCACCTACATGGACGGCAAGACTGGCGCCGAAGAACTCATCGCCAAGGTCGTCAAGGACGAGGCCCTGCTCAAGTCGCTGACCGCCGCGCAAGCGCCGGCCGCCGACAAGTAAGCCCGCCCGCCGCAGACCGTCAACCCGTCCGTCCGCACCCCCGCCAGCCCACTCCAGTTCTTAAGAGAGAACCACCGCCATGGCCGAAGCATCCAACCCATCCGCCGCAGCGCTGCAAGGCGTCACCTACGAAGGCAGCGACTTTGCGTCGCTGCTGAACAAGCAGTTCAAGCCCAAGAGCGACGAAGCCAAATCGGCGGTCGAGCAGGCTGTGCTGACCTTGGCGCAGCAGGCGCTGGCCAACACCAAGCTGATCGGCAGCGACGTCATCGTGTCCATCGAGGCCATGATTGCCGAAATCGACAAAAAGCTGTCCGAGCAGGTCAACCTGATCCTGCACAACAGCGAGTTCCAGCAGCTCGAAAGCGCCTGGCGCGGTTTGCACCACCTGGTGAGCAACTCCGAGACCGACGAGATGCTCAAGATCAAGGTCTTCAACGTCTCCAAGGCCGAGCTGGGCAAGACGCTCAAGCGCTACAAGGGCGCTGCCATGGACCAGAGCCCCATCTTCAAGAAGGTCTACACCGAAGAGTACGACCAGTTTGGCGGCCATCCCTTTGGTTGCCTGGTGGGCGACTTCTACTTCGACCACAGCGGGCCCGATGCCGAATTGCTGGGCGAAATGTCCAAGGTTGCAGCGGCCGCCCACGCGCCTTTCCTGGCCGCCGCCAGTCCCACGCTGATGCAAATGGGCTCGTGGCAGGAGCTGGCCAACCCGCGTGACCTGACCAAGATCTTCACCACGCCGGAGTACGCCGCCTGGCGCTCGCTGCGCGAGTCCGAAGACGCGCGCTACATCGGCCTGGCCATGCCGCGCTTTTTGTCACGCCTGCCCTATGGTGCCAAGACCAACCCGGTGGAGGCCTTCAACTTCGAAGAAGAAACCGCTGGCGGTGACCACAGCAAGTACACCTGGTCCAACTCGGCTTATGCGATGGCCGTCAACATCAACCGCTCTTACAAGCAGTACGGTTGGGGCACTGCCATCCGCGGCGTGGAAAGTGGTGGTGCGGTCGAAGGTCTGCCGTCGCACACCTTCCCATCCGACGACGGTGGCGTGGACATGAAGTGCCCCACCGAAATCGCCATCAGCGACCGCCGCGAGGCCGAGCTGGCCAAAAACGGCTTCATGCCACTGGTGCACCGCAAGAACAGCGACTTTGCGGCCTTCATCGGTGCGCAGTCGCTGCAAAAGCCCGCTGAGTACGACGACGACGACGCCACCGCCAACGCCAACCTGGCCGCGCGGCTGCCTTACCTGTTTGCCTGCTGCCGCTTTGCGCACTACCTGAAGTGCATCGTGCGCGACAAGGTGGGCAGCTTCAAGGACCGTGGCGCGATGGAGAAGTACCTCAACAACTGGATCATGAATTACGTCGACGGCGACCCGGCCAATTCGTCCGACACCGTCAAGGCGCAAAAGCCGCTGGCCGCTGCCGAAGTCACGGTGGCCGAGGTGCCGGGCAACCCCGGTTATTACCAGTCCAAGTTCCTGCTGCGCCCGCACTATCAGCTCGAAGGGCTGACGGTGTCGCTGCGCCTCGTTTCCAAGCTGCCTTCAGAGAAGCAGTAGTCCAGCAGTGATACCTCGGTGTCATGGGCACCGGGGTACGCAACCCCGATACTGAATTCACCATCAACCCAGGAGTTAAACGATCATGGCAATTGACACCCACATCAAGTTCGACGGCGTCGACGGCGAGGCCACACACGCAGACCACAAAGGCGAGATTGAAATCCTGTCCTGGAGCTGGGGCGTTTCCAACGCCAGCGGCGCCATCAGCGGCGGCATGGGCAAAGGCAAGGCCAGCCCCGGCGACATGCATTTCACGCACCTGTACGACAAGGCTTCTCCCGTGCTGGCCAAGAAGTGCGCACAAGGGGTTCACTTCAAAGAAGTGGTGATGACCAGCCGCAAATCCGGTGAAGGCCAAAAGGACTTCTTCAAGGTCACGATGAAAGAGGTCTTCATCAGTTCGGTGCAAAACAGCGCCAGCAGTGAAGGCGAGATCATGGAAAGTGTCTCGTTCTCCTATGGCTCGATTGATTTTTCCTACAAGGTTCAGGACGCCAAGGGCGCCCTGGGTGGCGAGGTCAAGTTCGCTTGGGACGTCAAGACCACCAAGATCACCTGATCCAGAGCCCGCGCCATGCCCGCCGCACCAGCCCAAGGGGGCGCCGATATCTTCCTGCACGTGCAGACCAAACGTGCAGGCAAGGTCAAGGGCGAAGCCGCCAGCACCGGACACACCGACGACATCGTGGTGCAGTCCTGGCATTGGGGCCTGACGGCGGGCTCAGCCTTGGGCGACACGCAGGCCACCGCGCGGCGTTCCTACACCGCGCTGACCGTACACAAGGGCATCGACCAGGCCACCACGGCGCTGATGTCGGCGCTGGCCACCAATGACGAAGTCAAGGAAGCCAAGCTGACGATGCGCCGTGCTGGTGGCGCGCAGGAAGACTTTTTCCTGATCACCCTGAAGGGTGCGCGCATCACCTCGGTGCAACACGACGTGGCGGCCGATGGCAACACCCACGAAACCGTCACCTTGGCTTTCACCGAAGTCGAGGTTGAATACCGCCCACAGCGCAGCAGCGGTGGCCGTGGTGGCAGCACCATGTTCACCGACTCCCTGCCCAGCCGCGCCTGAAGACACGCCTGCCGATGCCCACCAACCCCCAAGACCTCCTGACTGCCGGCGACCCCGCCGGCGCACTCAAAGCCCTGCAACTGCAGGTCCGCGCCAACGCTGCTGACGCCAAGCTGCGCACTTTTCTGTTTCAGCTGCTGTGTGTGCTGGGCCAGTGGCAGCGCGCGCTGGACCAACTCAAGGTCTGCGGCGAACTCGACGCCCAGACGCTGGCCATGGTCAGCACCTATGAGCCGGCCATCCAGTGCGAACGGGTGCGCGAAGGCGTGTTTGCCGGGCGCACGTTGCCGCACGTTTTTGGCCCACCCACCGCCTGGGTGGCCCTGCTGGCGCAAGCGCTGCAACTCGACGCCAACGGCCAAAGCGCCGCCGCGGCCAAGGCGCGCACCCAGGCACTGGAACAAGCCGAAGCCCGCAGCGGCATGCTGGGCGACACCGCCTTTCAGTGGCTGGCCGACGCCGATTCGCGGCTGGGGCCGACGCTGGAAGTCATCATCAACGGCCGCTATGGTTGGCTGCCCTTTGCACACCTGAGCAAGATCACCACCGAGCCCGTGGCCGACCTGCGCGACCTGGTCTGGTTGCCTGCCCACCTGACCTTCACCAACGGCGGCGACACCGTGGCCCTGCTGCCCGTGCGTTATGCCGGCACGCCGCTGGCCGACGGTGGCCTCTTGGCCATGGCCCGGCAAACCGAATGGCTGGAAATCTCCGCCGGCCACTACCGCGGCAGTGGCCAACGGCTGCTGACCTCGGACAGCACCGAGCTGGGCTTGCTGGAGGCACGCTTGGTGACCTTCGACGCCGTCGACGCCAGCGCCGCGGTCTGACACCGTGGCCGAGGCCGAGTCACGCGACCGCCTGCAACCGGCCCTGCTCGACCGGCTGGTGCGCGACGGCGCCGATGCCGCGCGCGTGATGAGCAAGGCAGAAATGCGCCAGGCCGTGCTGCGCGACCTGAGCTGGCTCTTCAACGCCACGCAGCCGCATCCCGAATGGGAAGAGCAAAGGCCCACGCTGCATGGCAGCGTGCTCAACTACGGCATGCCACCGCTGGCCGGCCAACGGGTGTCGCAGCTCGACGTGACACGGCTCGAGCGCATGATCGTGCAGACCATCCAGAACTTTGAGCCCCGCATCCTGCCTGAGACGCTGTCGGTTCACGCGCTGGAGGCCGACAACGTCATGGACACCCACAACATGATCGAGTTTGAAATCCGCGGCCACATCTGGGCCCAGCCGGTGCCGCTGGAGATCCTGCTGCGCACCAAGCTCGACCTCGAAGCCGGCCAGGTGGAGGTGCGCGACGCCACCGGCAGCGCACCCGTGCGCGCGCGCTGAGCCCGGCCATGGCCATGGACCCCCGCCTGACCCGGCTGTTCGAGGAAGAGCTGGCCCACCTGCGCGACCTGGGCCGCGAATTTGCACGCGAGCATCCGCGCGCGCGCCACCTGGGGCTGGAGGACATGGAGGTTGCCGACCCCTATGTCGAGCGCCTGCTTGAGGGTTTTTCGTTCCTGACCGCACGGGTGCGCCTCAAGCTCGACGCCGAGCAGCCCCGCTTGATCGAACAGTTGCTGCAGTCGCTGTACCCGAACTTCTTGGCGCCGGTGCCCTCGTGCATGGTGGTGCAACTCGGTGTCGACGCCACCGACCCCAACCTGGCACGCGGCTTTGCCGTGCCACGCGGCAGCGCGGTGCGTTCATTGCTCAAGCGCGGTCAAGACACCCAGTGTGAGTTCCGCAGCGCCATGGCCGTCACCCTGTGGCCGCTGGAATTGACCGAGCTGCGCTACTTCAACCACGCGCCCGACCTGGGGCTGACCCGCCTGCCGCAGGCCGCTGGGGCCAAAGGCGGGCTGCGCATCAAGCTGCAACTGGGCGGCGGCCTGCGCTGGGACAGCTTGGGGCTGGACCGCCTGGCCTTCTACATCGCCGCCGAAGACGCAGTGGCCTACCGCCTGCATGAACTGGTGCTGGGCCATTTCCTGGGCAGCGTGCTGGCCCAGCCTGGCCAGCCCGCCGAAGAGGCCCGCTGGCGCGGCAGCCCGTCGGTGCAGGCCCTGGGCCACGGGGCCGACGAAGCCCTGCTGCCCGAAACCGACCGCAGCTTTTCCGGCCACCGCCTGCTGCAGGAATACGCAGCCATGCCACAGCGGCTGCTGTTTTTTGAAGCCACCGACCTGGCTTCACGCCTGGCAGGCCTCAGCGGCAACGAAGTCGAACTGGTGCTGCTCTTTTCCCGCCCCGACCCGGGCCTGGAAACGCTGCTTGACGCCAGCAGCCTGGCGCTGCACTGCACACCGGCCATCAACCTGTTCAACAAGCGCCTGGACCGCATCACGCTGGACCCCGGCGCCGCCGACTACCACGTGGTGCCCGACCGCACGCGGCCGATGGACTACGAAGTGCACAGCATCGAGCGCGTGGTCGGCCATGGCACCGACGGGGTCGACAACGCGCGTGAATTTGCGCCGATGTATGCCTGCAGCCACCAAAGCCTGCCCCAAGGCCATGGCTACTTCACGCTGCGCCGCATGCCGCGGCGGCCGTCGGACCGCCAGCGCCAGCAGGGCGCGCGGGTGGCCGGCTACCTGGGTGAAGAGGTCTACCTCTCGCTGGTGGACGACGCCCACGGCCCTTACCGCGACAGCCTGCGCCAGCTTTCGGTGATGGCCCTGGTTTCCAACCGCGACCTGCCGGTGCTGTTGCCGCGCGAAGGTGGCGGCGAGCAGCAGAGCTGGCAGCTGGACTCACCGGCGCCAGTGACCCGCGTGCGTTGCCTGCGCGGGCCGACGCGTCCGGTGTCGCGCCGGCCCGAGGGTGATGTCGGCTGGCAACTGATCGCCCAACTGACACAAAACCACCTGGCCCCGGGTGACAACCCCGAGCGCGCTGCGGCCAGCCTGCGCGCGGCGCTGCGCTTGTACGGGCCGGGCGACGACGCCTGGGTGCAGCAGACCGACGGGCTGCGTTCGCTGCAGGTGCGCACCGTCACTCGGCGCCTGCCGATGGCCGGGCCGTTGAGCTTTGGCAGCGGCATTGGCCTGGAACTGGAAATCGATGACAGCGCCTTCCATGGCGCCAGCGCCTTCATGCTGGGTTGTGTGCTGGAACGCTTTTTTGCCCGCCACGCCTCGCTCAACAGCTTCACCCAGTTCACCCTGCGCAGCATGCAGCGTGGACTGCTCAAGACCTGGCCACCGCGGTTGGGGCAACGGCAGGTGGCATGAAGGCGCCCGCCGCGCTCGCTGCCCCCGCCGCGCGCGCCGGCGAGTCGGCCGCTGAAGGCAACGCGGCCGCACAAGCGGCCCTGGACGTGCTGCTGCAGGCGGTTCAGGCCGACCCCTCGCGCTTTGACTTCTTTGCCTTGCTGCGCCGTGTCGACGCGCTGCGCCAGCAGCACCCGCGCACCGGGCAGGCGCTGCGCCCGCGCCAGGAAGGCCTGCGCCTCGGCCAGTCGCCCGACCTCGACTTTGCGCCCGCCGCGCTGCAACAGCTGCAGCTGCGTGGCGACGCCGCACCGCGCCTGGTGGTGCGCTTCTTCGGCTTGCTGGGCCCGCAGGGCCCCATGCCCTTGCACTTCACCGAGTTTGTGCGCGAGCGTCTGCACCACCACGGCGACGCCACGCTGACACACTTTCTGGATGTCTTTCACCACCGCCTGTTGTCGCTGTTCTACCGCGCCTGGGCCCAGGCCCAGCCCGTGGTGCACCTGGATCGGCCGCACGAAGACCGCTACCGCGCCTGGCTGGCCGCCTGCGCCGGGCTGCCCGCTGCCAGCCCTGCGCTGCCGCCAGCCGCGCTGGCCTTCCAAGCCGGCTGGTTTGCGGGCACCACGCGCCACCCCGAGGCGCTGGTGAAGGTGCTGCGCCAGACCTTTGGCGTGCAGGCCCGGGTCGAAGAACACGTGGGCCACTGGCTGCCGATCGACCGCGACGACCGCTCGCGCCTGGGCCACGCACGCAACCGCCCGGAGCGCAGCAGCCTGGCGCCGGCCCAACTGGGCGCCACCTGCAACGCGGGTTCGCGGGTGTGGGACCGGCAGTTCCGCTTTCGGCTGCACCTGGGGCCGCTGAGCCTGGCCCAGTACACCAGCTTCCTGCCCGGCGGCAGCGCCTGGCCTGCGCTGCTGCAGTGGCTGCAGCTGCTGGCCGGGCGCGAGCTGCAATGGGACCTGGAACTGACCCTGGCCGCCGACCAGCGCCATGCCGCTCAACTGGGCCGCAACGTGCACCTGGGGGTGCTGGGCTGGCTGGGCCAGCGCCCTGGCGCAGCTGCGCCCAAGCGGTCCGCCAAGCCGGCTGCGGCGCGCAGCCTGCGCATGCGGCCGCTCACCTCGTTCCTGACCCACCGCCTTGGAGTGACCGATGACTGAAATCTCACGCACGACCTCGTTTGGCAAGCTCAATGCGCTGGCCTACAAGGCCATCGAAGGCGCCACCGTGTTTTGCAAGATGCGCGGCAACTCCTTTGTCGAGATGCAGCACTGGCTGGTGCAGATCCTCAACGCGCCCGACAGCGACCTGCACCGCATCGTGCGCCACTACAGCCTGGACACAGCGGCGCTGGCCGCCGACCTGACCACCGCGCTGGACCGCCTGCCACGCGGCGCGGCCTCGATCAGCGACATCTCGCAGTTCATCGACACGGCGGTGGAGCGCGGTTGGGTCTATGGCACGCTGATGTTCGGTGAACGCCAGGTGCGCACCGGGCACCTGCTGGTGGGCATGCTGAAGACGCCGTCGCTGCGCGGCGCGTTGATGGCGGTTTCGAGGCAGTTCGAAAAGGTGCCGGTCGACGACCTGTGCGCCAAGTTCGGCAGCATCCTGAAAGGCTCGCCCGAAGAAGGCGCGCCAGCCAGCGAAAGCGGCGCGGCCCCCGGCGAGGCCAGCGACGCCATCGCCCCGGCTGCGATGGGCAAACAAGAAGCGCTCAAGCGCTTCACCAGCGACCTGACCGAGCAAGCGCGCGGCGGCAAGATGGACCCCATCGTCGGCCGCGACGACGAAATCCGCCAGGTGGTGGACATCCTGATGCGGCGGCGTCAGAACAACCCCATCCTGGTCGGCGAAGCCGGTGTTGGCAAGACTGCGGTGGTCGAAGGTTTTGCCCAACGCATCGTGCGCGGTGACGTGCCACCGACCCTGAAGGACGTGCAGCTGCTGGCCCTGGACGTGGGCCTGCTGCAGGCCGGGGCCAGCATGAAAGGCGAATTCGAGCAGCGCCTGCGCAGCGTGATCGACGAGGTGCAGGCCAGCGAAAAGCCCATCATCCTGTTCATCGACGAAACCCACACGCTGGTGGGAGCCGGCGGCGCGGCCGGCACTGGCGACGCGGCCAACCTGCTCAAGCCGGCGCTGGCCCGTGGCCAGTTGCGCACCATCGGAGCCACCACCTTTGCCGAGTACAAGAAACACATCGAAAAAGACCCGGCGCTGACCCGTCGCTTCCAGAGCGTGCAGGTCGACGAGCCCGATGAAAAAAAGGCCGTGCTGATGATGCGCGGCGTGGCCAGCACGATGGAAAGGCACCACCGCGTGCAGATCCTGGACGAAGCACTTGAAGCCGCTGTCAAGCTCAGCCACCGCTACATCCCGGCGCGCCAACTGCC
>JANMHH010000164.1:0-10871 GCA_031375065.1 Rubrivivax sp.
CAAGAAATCGAGGTCGGCGCCTTCGTCGGCTTGCATCACATGGTCGATGTACAGCTTCCAGTAGCCGCTCTTCAGCCGCGGTTCAGGGGGCCGCCAAGCAGCCAGCCGGCGCGCCAGTTCGTCTTCGTCCACATGCAAATGCAGGCGGCGGGCTGCCACGTCCAGGGTGATGAGGTCGCCGTTCTGCACCACGGCCAGCGGGCCCCCCGCAGCGGCCTCGGGCACGGTGTGCAAGACCACGGTGCCATAGGCCGTGCCGCTCATGCGCGCGTCGCTGATGCGCACCATGTCCGTCACGCCTTTGCGCAGCACTTTGGGCGGCAAGGGCATATTGCCGACCTCGGCCATGCCGGGGTAGCCCTTGGGGCCGCAGTTCTTCAGCACCAGCACACAGGTCTCGTCGACGTCCAATGTTTCATCGTCGATGCGGGCGTGGAAGTCGTGGCTGTCTTCAAACACAACGGCGCGGCCGGTGTGCTGCATCAGCGCCGGCGTGGCCGCACTGGGCTTGATGACGGCACCGCGCGGCGCCAGGTTGCCGCGCAAGACCGCGATGCCGGCCTTGGCCTTGAAGGGTTGGGCCATGCTCTTGATGACACGCGGGTCGAAGTTCTGCGCGTCGGCAATGTTCTGGCCCACGGTCTGGCCGTTGGCGGTGACAGCGTCCAGGTGCAAGACCGAGGCAATCTCTTTCATCACCACCGGCAGACCGCCGGCATAACAAAAGTCTTCCATCAGGTGTTCGCCGCTGGGCTGCAGGTTGAGCAGGCAGGGCAGTTCGCTGGCCAGGCGGTCGAAGTCGTCGACGGACAGCGGCACGCCGATGCGGCCGGCAATGGCGATCAGGTGGATGACGGCGTTGGTGCTGCCGCCGATGGCCGCCAGCGTGCGGATGGCGTTTTCAAACGCCTCGCGCGTCAGGATGCTGCTGAGCTTCTGGTCGGTGTGCACCATCTCCACGATGCGCCGCCCGGCGTTGCGGGCAATCACGTTGCGACGGCCGTCCACGGCTGGATAGGCGGCGTTGCCAGGCAGGCCCACGCCCAGGGCTTCGACCATGCTGGCCATCGTGCTGGCGGTGCCCATCGTCATGCAGTGGCCGTGGCTGCGGTGCATGCAACTTTCAGCCTCGAAGAAGTCCTGCAGCTTCAGCGTGCCAGCCCGCACCTGTTCGCTCATCTGCCAGACGCCGGTGCCTGAGCCCAGCTCTTGCCCGCGCCACTTGCCGCTGAGCATGGGCCCGCCGCTGACGCCGATGGTGGGCAGGTCCACGCTGCTGGCGCCCATCAACAACGACGGTGTGGTCTTGTCGCAGCCCATCAGCAGCACCACGCCATCGATCGGGTTGCCGCGGATGCTTTCTTCCACGTCCATGCTGGCCAGGTTGCGGTAGAGCATGGCGGTGGGACGCAACAGCGTTTCGCCCAGGCTCATGACCGGGAACTCCAGTGGGAAGCCACCCGCCTCGTAGACACCGATCTTGACTTGTTCGGCCAGCGTGCGGAAGTGGCTGTTGCAGGGCGTGAGCTCGCTGAAGGTGTTGCAGATGCCGATCACCGGGCGGCCGTCAAACTGGTCGTGCGGCACGCCTTTGCCCTTGACCCAGCTGCGGTAGGCGAACCCATCGCGGTCTTGGCGGCCGAACCATTGCTGGCTGCGCAGCTCGTGGGCTGGCTTGCGTGGCTTGCCGGTGCCCTTGGCGCCGGGTTTGTCTTTGGGTTCGTCTTGCATGGTGCTGGCGTGTGCTGGCTTTCCCGGGTGTGGACGGCAGGGTGCTGCGGATACTATGGTATGACGATTGAAACCCGCAGCCGTAGAAGCCCTAGGAGCCCCACCACCGTGACCCCAGCTCAAGTTTTATCCGTCGCCCGGCTGTCGCCGTTGCTCACGCCGCAGCTCAACGCCGCCTTCCAGGTTCACCTGTTGCCCGACCTGTCGCCGCAGGCGCTGTTGGCTGTGGCGCCCCAGGTGCGTGGCATCGCTGCCAGCGGCGACAGCAAGGTGCCTGGCGAGCTGATCGCACAACTGCCGGCGCTGGAGGTCATCTCGGTGATGGGCGTGGGCTACGACGGTGTGGATGTGGCGGCGGCCAAGGCGCGTGGCGTGATGGTGACGCACACGCCCAACGTGCTGAACGACGACGTGGCCGACCTGGCGCTGGGCCTGATGCTCAGCGCTGCAAGGCAGTTGCCTGCAGCCGACCGCTTCGTTCGTGGTGGCCAGTGGCTGCAAGGCAACATGCCTTTGGCGCGCAAGATGAGTGGCGCCCGCCTGGGGCTGGTCGGCATGGGCCGCATCGCACAAGCCATTGCCCAGCGTGCACTGGCCTTCAACATGAGCGTGGCCTACACCGCACGCAGCGCCAAACCGGCCTTGCCTTTTGCCTACCACCCCAGCGTGCAGGCCTTGGCTGCCAACGTCGACTTTCTGGTCGTCATCACGCCCGGCGGTGCTGGCACGCGGCACCTGATCAATGCGCAGGTGCTGCAGGCCTTGGGCCCCGAAGGCTTTCTGGTCAACGTGGCGCGGGGCTCGGTGGTGGATGAGCTGGCGCTGATCGAAGCGCTGGAAAGCGGCACCATCGCTGGCGCTGGCCTGGACGTCTTTGAAGATGAGCCCCGGGTGCCACAGCGTCTGCTCAACCTGCCCCAGGTGGTGCTGACGCCGCACGTGGGCAGCGCCACGGCGGCCACGCGGCAGGCCATGGCCGACCTGGCCTGTCAGAACCTGGTTCTGCACCTGGGCGGGCAGGAGGTGCTGACGCCAGTGCCTGAATGCCAATGAACCCGATCGGGCGCCAAGGCTCGGGAAAGCCCGGAGCCGCATCGCGTTCAATCATCATACGATAGCCAAACAGGTGCCCACACAGACAGAGCACCGTCCATCAACGACCCGCTAGGAGACTTTCCATGCAATTGAAGAACATTGGTTTGGCTTGCGCCCTGGCGGCGGCGGGCTTGTGGGCTGCGGCACCCGCCATGGCCCAGGAAAAGATCACCGTCTGGTGGGGCAAGGGCTTCTACAAAGCCGAAGACGACGCGCTGTTTGCCGCGATCCGCAAGTTCGAAGCCAAGTACCCCAAGTACAAGATCGACCTCAGCCTGTACGCGCCGCAAGAAGCCATTCCCAAGACCGTGGCCTCGTTGGACGCGGGCAACCCGCCCGATGTGGCCTACGGCGACGTCTACGACTTCCAGGTCACGGCCAAGTGGGCCTTTGAGGGCAAGCTGGAGGACATCAGCAGCATCATCGACCCGATGCGCGCCAAGTTCGAGCCCGCAGCACTGTCGACCACCTTCCTGCTGAACAACACCAACCAGAAGCGCGCCTACTACGCCTTCCCGGTCAAGCAGCAGACCATGCACATCCAGTACTGGAAGGACATGCTGGGCGATGCCGGCTTCAAGGAAAGCGACATCCCGAAAGACTGGAAGGGCTATTGGGACTTCTGGTGCGACAAGGTCCACACCAACTACCGCCAGAAGACCGGTACGCGTGCGTTTGGCACCGGCTTTCCGATGGGTGTGGACTCGAGCGACTCGTTCTTCTCCTTCTTGACCTTCATGGACGCCTACAACGTCAAGCTGGTCAGCGACTCCGGCAAGGTGCTGGTCGACGACCCCAGCGTGCGCCAGGCGCTGATCAATGCCGTCACCGACTACACCGCGGTGTACTCGAAGGGCTGCACGCCACCTTCGGCCACCAGCTGGAAGGACCCGGACAACAACGTGGCCTTCCACAACAAGACCATCATCATGACGCACAACGCCACGATCTCGATTGCGGCCAAGTGGCTCGACGACATGAACAACGCCACGCTCACCGAAGCGCAGCGCGCCACCGCCAAGGCCAACTACACCGAGAAGATCGCCACCGCCGGCTTCCCCAACAAGCCCGATGGCAGCAAGATGACTTATCGCGCCGCGGTGAAGACCGGCGTGATTTTCCAGCAGAGCAAGAACAAGGCCGGTGCCAAGGCCTTTGTGGCCTTCATGCTGGACGATGCCAACCTGACGCCTTATGTCGAAGGTTCGCTGGGCCGCTGGTTCCCGGTCACCAAGGCCGCGCAGCAAAGCCCGTTCTGGAAGGCCGATGCGCACCGCACGGCGGTCTACAACCAGTTCATGGCGGGCACGACGCCGTTCGAATTCACCAAGAACTACAAGTTCACGGTGCTGAACAACGAAAACGTGTGGGCCAAGGCGATGAACCGGGTGCTGAGCGAAAAAGTGCCGGTGCCACAAGCGGTGGACGAGATGATCGCCCGCATCAAGGTGGTGGCGAACTGAGCCTGTGATCCGGGGCGCCAGACGGCGCTCCGCTTTGAAGGGCAAGGCCAGCGGTTTGGCACGGCAGTCAGAACCACCAGCTCTCGGGCGAGGTCTGACGGAGCCACCAAATCCGCTGGCAGCCTGCCGCCGCAACATCCACACCCCAGGTCATGAGCACCCACACCCTCGCTGCCGCTGCACCGCGTCCGCCCCAGTCGCTGACGCAATGGGAACGCTGGGGCCGCATCCTGGTGGTGCCTTACCTGCTGATCTTTGCGATCTTCGTGCTCTATCCGGTGTGCTACGGCCTGTGGCTGGCGCGCAACCCGGGCAACTACGTCAAGCTGGCCGAAGACCCGATCTTCTTTCGCACGGCCGTCAACACCTTCATTTTCCTGGTGGTGGCGGTCAACCTGAAGATGGTCATCGCGCTCGGGCTGTCGGGCTTTTTCGTGCAGTCGCGTTGGTGGATCAAGGCGCTGTCGCTGCTGTTCATCCTGCCGTGGGCGGTGCCTTCGATTCCCACCATCCTGTCGGTGCGCTTCATGCTCAACCCCGAATGGGGCGTGATCAACAGCACCATCTTCAGGCTGACCGGTCTGGACGGCCCCAACTGGCTCAACGACGCCACGCTGGCGCTGACCTTTTCGATGCTGATGCACATCTGGAAGAGCCTGCCGTTCTGGACGCTGATCCTGATCGCCGGCCGCTTGGCCATTCCCACCGAGCAATACGAAGCCGCCAGCGTCGACGGCGCCACGCGCTGGCAGAAGTTCAGGTTCATCACCTGGCCCGCGATGAAGGGCATCTTCTTCACGTCGACCATCCTCAGCATGATCTGGACGTTGGGTGACTTCAACAGCGTCTACCTGCTGACCGGTGGCGGGCCGGCCGACCTGACCCACGTGCTGGCCACGCTGGGCATCCGCTACCTGCGTCTGGACCAGATCGAACTGGCCATGGCCAGCATCGTGGTGGCCTTGCCCTTTGTGCTGCCGCTGGTCTACGTGATGATGAAGCGGCTGAGCAAATGACACGCAAAAAGCTCAGCTGGAAGTCGGTGTCCATCGAAGCGCAGTTGCTGCTGGTCGGCATCCCGGTGCTGCTGTGGACGCTGATTCCGGTCTACCACCTGTTCCTGTTTGCGATCTCCGAGCGCGACACGGCGACTTCGGGCCGCCTGTGGCCCAAGAACCCGACGCTGCAGAACTTCCAGACGGTGTTCGAGCAGAAGCATTTCTACCTGAACCACTTCTGGACGCAGCTGGGCAACAGCCTGCTGATTGCCGTGGCGGTGGGCGTGATCACGCTGTTCGTGTCCACTTGCGCCGCGTTTGCCATCAGCCGCCTGAAGGTACGTGGTGGCCGCGTGGTGATGAACATGGCGCTCTTCACCTACTTCATCCCGGCCGCCTTCCTGGCCGTGCCGATGTACAAGACGATGGCCAACTATGGCCTGCTCAACAGCCAGTGGAGCCTGGTGCTGGCCATGGTGACCATCGCGTCGCCGTACTGCATCTGGGTGCTCAAGCAGGCGTCCGACAAACTGCCCTGGGAGCTGGACGAGGCCGCCCGCATGGACGGCGCCACGCCGCTGCAACTGTTTCGCCTGGTCTACGTGCCGCTGATGGTGCCCAGCCTGGTGGCGGTGGGCACCTACAGCCTGCTGCTGGCCTGGAACGAATACCTCTACGGCTTCTTGCTGCTGAGCAAGGAAACCGACCTGACGCTGGCGGTGGCGCTGGGCAACTTCCTGGCCGCCGACGATTCGCCGTGGGAGCTGCTGATGGCCACCGGGTTCATCTACGCGCTGCCACCAGCGGCCATTTATTACGCCTTCAAGCGCTACATGGTGTCGGGCCTGACGGCCGGCGCGGTGAAGAGTTAAAGAGAACAACACATGGCAGCCGTATCGTTCAAAGACATCCAGAAGGCCTATGGCAAGGTCAAGGTCATCCATGGCCTGGGCTTCGACATCGCCGACGGCGAGTTCGTGGTGCTGGTGGGCCCCAGCGGATGTGGCAAGAGCACGCTGTTGCGCATGCTGGCCGGGCTGGAAGAGATCACCGGTGGCGAGATCCTGATCGACGGCAAGGTGGTCAACGACCTGGAGAGCAAGGACCGCGACATCGCGATGGTGTTTCAGAGCTACGCGCTGTACCCGCACATGACGGTGCGCGAGAACATGGGCTTCAGCCTGCGATTGCGCAATGCCGACAAGGCCACCACCGCCGAGCGGGTGGACAAGGCGGCCCGCATCCTGAACCTGGACCCCTTGCTCGACCGCTACCCACGCGAACTGTCGGGCGGCCAGCGCCAGCGGGTGGCCATGGGCCGCGCCATCGTGCGCGACCCCGCGGTGTTCCTGTTCGACGAGCCCTTGTCCAACCTGGACGCCAAGCTGCGCGTGGCCATGCGCGCCGAAATCAAGGCCCTGCACCAGCGCCTGAAAACCACCACCGTCTACGTCACCCACGACCAGATCGAGGCCATGACCATGGCCGACCGCATCGTGGTCATGCACGACGGCATCGTCGAACAGATCGGCACGCCGCTGGAGCTGTTTGACCGGCCCGGCAACCTCTTTGTGGCCCAGTTCATCGGCAGCCCTTCGATGAACGTGCTGCGCGGCACGCTGCACTCGGGCAGCGTGGAAGCGCTGGGCGCGCGCTGGCCGGTGGCAGCGGGTCTGGGCCGCGAAGGGCAAGACGTGCACTACGGCATCCGCCCCACCGACCTGGTGCTCAGCGCCCAGGGCGTGCCGGCCAAGGTCATCGTCGTCGAACCCACCGGCGCCGAAACCGAGCTGCTGGTGGAGGTGGGGCAGGGCGACGCGACCCAGCGCCTGGTGGTGGTGATGCACGGCCGCACCCAAGCCCAACCGGACGACACCATCCACCTGAGCCTGGACCCGGCCAAGGCCCACGTTTTCGACGCCGACGGCGGCGCACGGCTGGGTTGACGATGTCGCTCAGCCCTGCCAGCCGCATCGTGGTCATGGGGGTCTGCGGCAGCGGCAAGAGCACCGTTGCGCAGCTGCTGGCCACCCGGCTCGGGCTGCCCTTCATCGAAGGCGATGCCTGGCACCCGCCGCGCAACGTCGAGCGCATGGCCGCCGGGCAGCCACTGACCGATGAAGACCGGCGCGACTGGCTGACGGCGCTGGCCGAACAGCTGCGACAGGCCCAAGAAACGGGTGGCGTGCTGGCCTGTTCAGCGCTGAAACGCAGTTACCGCGATCGGCTGCGCCAGGGCGCACCCGGTCTGCGGCTGGTTCACCTGACGGGTTCACCCAACGTGCTGGCGCAGCGTGTTCAAGCGCGCCAGGGTCACTACATGCCGCCCACGCTGTTGCAGAGCCAGTTGGACACGTTGGAGCCACCGGCCGCTGACGAGCACGCGGTGGTTCTCAACATCGAAGCCCCACCGGCACAAATGGTCGACACCGTTTGCCGGCACTGGGACTTGGCGACCCGCTGACCACCCGCATCGACATGGAATTCATCAAAGTCATCTTGGAAACCGACCCCGACGGACGCGCCCGCTTTCGCGAGGAAGCGCTGCCATTGACCGAGGGCAAGCCGGCCGCACGCCTGTCGGCGCTGATGCCCAGCGGCGGCTTGCAGCTGCGCATGAGCCCGGTGGGTTTTCGCAGCGACTTTCACTGCACCGAAAACCCGCAGTGGTTGTTTGTGCTGTCGGGCCAGATGGAGATTGGCTTGCAGGACGGCAGCTCGCGGGTGTTTGGCGCCGGCCAGCATTTCTACTCGGCCGACACCCTGCCCGAGGGCGCCGTGTTCGACCCGCAGCTGCATGGCCATTGGAGCCGGCAGGTCGGCCCCGATGCCTTGGTGACGGCGTTTGTCCGCGCATGAACAAAAACGTGCACGGCAACACGCTGGATCGCCTGGGCGAAGCCATCGTGGCCGGGCGCTACCCGGCCGGGCAGTCGGTGCCACCCGAGCCCACGCTGTGCGAAGAGTTTGGTGTCAGCCGCACGGTGGTGCGCGAGGCCGTCAAGTCGCTGGTGGCCAAGGGCCTGCTGACCACCGGCCCCAAAGTGGGCACGCGGGTCCAGCCCGAAGCGCAGTGGAACTGGTTCGACCCCGACGTGGTGGCCTGGCAAAGCAAGGCCGGCTTGACGCGCGAGTTTTTGCGCGAGGTGCAAGAGCTGCGCCGCATCGTCGAACCCGCTGCCGTGCGCATGGCGGCTGAGCGCGCGACCGCCGACGACATCACGCAGATCGAAGCCGCTTACGCCGGCATGAAAGACGCCATCGAGCACGGCGGCGATTACGTCAAGTTCGACCTGGCCTTTCACCAGGGCCTGCTGCGCGCCTGCCACAACCGCATGCTGGTGCAAATGAGCCGCGCCCTGGGTGCCCTGCTGCGCACGGCGTTCGAGATCAGCACCACGCGGCCCGACGGCCCGGCCTCGTCTTTGCCGATGCACCGCGCGGTGCTCGACGCGGTGATCGCACGGACGCCGGTCAAGGCCGAGCGCGCCGCACTGCTGCTGATCGACAGCGCCCGTGACGACATTGAACAGGTGCTGGCGTCGCGCCGCAAGTTGCCGTCGGTGGTGGCACCGGCCCAGCGACTCAAGGGCCGCAGCCCTTCCACTGCCCAGGAGCAAGGACGATGAAAGTTTTGATCACCGGCGGGGCCGGCTTTGTCGGTGTGCGGCTGGCCCGTGCGCTGTTGGCGCAAGGCAGCCTGGCGGGCCGGCGACTGGAGCAGGTGGTGCTGGCCGACCAGGTGGCAGCGCCGGCCGACCTGTGTGCCGACCCGCGTGTGCAAGGCCGAGTCAGCCCGCTGTTGGCGGCTTGCGAAGGTCTGCGCGACGAACACTTTGACGGCGTCTTTCACCTGGCCTCGGCGGTCTCGGGCGAATGCGAGACCGACTTCGACTTGGGCCTGCGCAGCAACCTGGACAGCACGCGCGCGCTGCTGGACGCGTTGCGCCACCGGGTCCAGGCTGGCCATGCGCCTGCTCGCCTGGTCTTTTCCAGTTCCATCGCGGTGTTTGGTCCGGACCCGGCCTATCCCTTCCCGACCCAGGTTGGCGACGACACCTTGCCCACGCCACAGACCAGTTATGGCGTACAAAAGCTGATCTGCGAACAGCTGGTGGCCGACTACACCCGCAAGGGCTTCATCGATGGCCGTGCAGCGCGCTTGATGACCGTGACCGTGCGCCCCGGTCGCCCCAATGGTGCGGCGAGTTCCTTTTTCAGCGGCATCATCCGCGAGCCCTTGGCAGGCGTGGAGGCCATATGCCCGGTGGGGCTGGACGTGGCCCATCCAGTGTCGTCACCGCAACGCACGGTGCAAGGGCTGATCGCGGTGTATGAGGCCAGCCGTGAGGCCTTTGTGGGTCGCACCGCGTTGAACCTGCCGGGGCTGAACGTGACGGTGCAGCACATGCTGGACGCGTTGGAGGCCGTTGCGGGGCCCAGCGTCCGGGCGCTGGTGCGCTTTGAGCGCGACGAGCGCGTGGCGGGCATCGTGGCCAACTGGCCGCGTGGCGCGCGGCCGGGCCGCGCCGCCGGTTTGGGGCTGCTGCCCGAGCCCGACTTCGAATCCATCATCCGCCAATACATCGCCGACAGCGTGGCCACGCCGGCAGCTCTGAAAGGTTTGAATCCATGAACCAGATCGATCTGAAGGGCCGGGTGGCCATCGTCACCGGGGGTGCCCAGGGCATCGGCTTCGCCATCAGCGAACGGCTGTTGCAAAGTGGCGCCCGCGTGCTGATCTGGGACATCGACGCGGTCAAGGCTGAAGCGGCCTGCACGGCCCTGAAAGCCCATGGGCCGGTGACCGCCCAGGTGGTGGAACTCACCGACGATGGCGCGGTGGCTGCGGCCACGGCAGCGGCGATGGCGGCATTCGGCCGCATCGACATCCTGATCAACAACGCCGGCATCACCGGTGGCAACGCCAGCACCTGGGCGCTCGACCCTGATGTGTGGCGGCGCGTGATCGAGGTCAACCTGATTGCACCCTACCTGACCTGCCGCCATGTGGTGCAGCAAATGATGAAGGCCGACGGCGGCAAGGGCTGGGGGCGCATCGTCAACATCGCGTCGGTGGCCGGCAAGGAAGGCAACCCCAATGCCAGCCACTACAGCGCCAGCAAGGCCGGTCTGATCGCGCTGACCAAGAGCTTGGCCAAGGAAGTGGCCACCCAAGGAATTTTGGTCAATGCCATCACGCCGGCGGTGGCCAAGACGGCCATGTTCGACCAGATGACCCAGGCCCACATCGACTACATGCTGGGCAAGATCCCGATGGGGCGCTTCCTGGAAGTGCAAGAAGCCGCAGCCATGGTGGCCTGGCTGTGCAGCGAAGACTGTTCCTTCAGCACCGGCGCGGTGTTTGACCTCACGGGCGGCCGCGCCACCTATTGATCGTGGCCAGAGCGACGCGGCGACTCAACGCGGCTGGCGCCCGGTGACCGGGTAGATGGGATCGGTGTAGCCAAAGGTGGACGCGTGCCCCGGCGGCACCCGGGCATCCACCCAGGCTTCGTCCTCGGCCGTGACCTTCACATCCAAGGCGGCGATGTAGTCCTGCCACTGCAGCAAGGTTCGCGGC
>JANMHH010000174.1:0-15732 GCA_031375065.1 Rubrivivax sp.
GACCCGCAGACCCTGCAGCCGACACCGGCCGATGGCCAGACCATGGGCGAGATCATGTTTCGCGGCAACATCGTGATGAAGGGCTACCTGAAGAACCCGACGGCCACCGACCAGGCCTTTGCCGGCGGCTGGTTTCACACCGGCGACCTGGCGGTGATGGAAGACGATCGTTACGTCAAGATCAAGGACCGCAGCAAGGACATCATCATCAGCGGCGGTGAAAACATCAGCAGCATCGAGGTCGAAGACGCGCTGTACCGCCACCCAGCCGTGCTGGCCTGCGCGGTGGTGGCCCGGCCCGACGCCAAGTGGGGCGAAACACCGGTGGCCTTCGTGGAAACCAAGTCCGGCGCCAGCGTCACGGCGCCGGAACTGGTGGCCCACTGCAAAGGTCTGTTGGCCGGCTACAAGGTGCCGCGTGAGATCCGGTTTGAGGCCATCCCCAAGACCAGCACCGGCAAGGTTCAGAAATTCCAGTTGCGCGAGCGGGCCAGGTCGGCCGCCGCCATCGAATAGGAGATCGCCATGAAAACAGAGCCCCAGCTGTTGCAACAGCAGGATGCCCGCGGTGTGCTGACCCTCACGCTGAACCGGCCCCTGGCCTTCAATGCACTGAGCGCCAGCCTGCTGGGCGAACTGCAGGCTGCGCTGGACCGGGCGGCGCAGGACGACTCGTTGCGCGCCGTGGTGGTGGGCGCTGCAGGCAAGGCTTTTTGTGCCGGTCACGACTTGAAAGAGATGCGCGCCGAGCCATCACAGGCCTACTACGAGCAGCTCTTTGCGCAGTGCGGCCACATGATGATGAGCCTGCAAGGGCTGCCGGTGCCAGTGATCGCCAAGGTGCAGGGCATGGCCACCGCCGCAGGCTGCCAGTTGGTGGCGATGTGCGATTTGGCGGTGGCCGTGCGCGAGGCGCGCTTTGCCGTCAGCGGCGTCAACCTGGGCCTGTTTTGCAGCACGCCCAGCGTGGCGCTCAGCCGCAACCTGTCGCGCAAGGCGGCCTTTGAGATGCTGGTGACGGGTGACTTCATCAGCGCCGAGCAGGCTTTGGAAGAAGGCTTGATCAACCGCGTTGCGGCCGCCGATCAACTGGATGCGGAGGTGGAGCGCCTGCTCGCCAGCATCGTCGCCAAGCCGCGCGTGGCCCTCGCGCTGGGCAAAGGCCTTTTCTACCGCCAGCTGGAAACGGGCATCCAGTCCGCCTACGACGACGCGGGCCGCACCATGGCCTGCAACATGATGGACGCCCACGCGTTGGAAGGGGTGCAGGCCTTCATCGACAAGCGGCCACCGAGATGGTGAAAGTGCGGGTAAAACTGCGGGTGAAAAATGCGGGTGAAACCGCGCTTCAGCTGAAGTCCACCGTCAGGTTGCCCAGGTCGGCGGTGTAGCGGGCCGACCAGCGCTGGCCGGCTTGCACCGGCCAGGCGTCGGTCCAGGTGCCGGTGGTCACCAAGTCGCCCGGGCCGATGTCGGGTGCGCCGGGGCAGGCCCGCAGTTCGGTGACGAAGTGCGCCAGCGCGAGCAGCGGGCTGTCCAGCACCAGGTCGCCTCGGCCTTCTTCCACCGTCTGCCCATCGTGGGCCAGGTTCACGCGCGCGCCAGCCAGCAACTGGTGCAAGCCGTCGGCGTTGGCTGCCAGGTCGGCCACGCGCAAGGCTTCGCCCACCCGCAGGTGCGCGTGCAGGCCACTGTCGGCCACGGTTTGAGCGGCGGCAAATTTCCAGTCCGGCAGGTGGCACTGCACGATCTCGAAGCCGGGGGCCAGCCAGTCCAGTGCGTCGAACAGCTGGTCCAGCGTGGCGCTGGGTGGCGGCGTGGACTTGAAGGCGAACACCACTTCGGGCTCGATGCGCGGCTGGCAAGCCCGCTCCAGCGACACCGTGCCGCCATCACGCGCGAAGCTCAGCGTGCTGTGCCACACGCTGCCCCAGATGGGCGCAAACACCTGGTAGCGCGGCCAGATGCTGCGGTTGGTGAAGCCCACCTTGAAGCCCGCGGGTCGTTCACCGCGCGCCACACGCAGCGCGCGAACGGCCAGCGCCGTCTGATAGGCGGCACCCACCTGCTGGATGGATGGGCCGGCGCCATCCGGCCACAGCTGGCCGCTGTCGTTGGACTGAAGCAGTTGTTGCGGTGTTATGTTGGAGCCCGGGTCACACCTTCAATCCGCCTTGGCCCCGCTGGCCTTGACGACGCTCTCGTAGCGCTTGTGTTCTCGCGCGATCAGCTGCGCAAACTGCTCGGGCGTGCCGCTCACGGGCTCGGCCATCAGCTGCGCGAAGCGCGCTTTGGTGTCGGGCAGCTGCAAGGCCGCCACGAAAGCCGCGTTGAGCTTGGCCACCACGTCGCGCGGCGTACCGGCGGGCGCGATCAGGCCCCACCAGGTGTCGATCTCAAACCCGCTGAGGGTGTCGGCGATGGTGGGCACGTCGGGCAGCAAAGGGCTGCGCGCTGACGAGGTCACCGCCAGCGGCAACAGCTTGCCGGCGCGAATGTTGACCGCGGCCGTGGCCAGGTTGTCCAGGCTGTAGTCGACCTGGCCCGACACCAGCGCCAACTGCGACGGCGCGCCGCCGTTGTAGGGAATGTGCACCGCAAAGAAGCCCGCGCGCTGCTTGAAGATTTCGCCGCCCAGGTGCCCGGCGCTGCCGTTGCCGCCGCTGCCGTAGTTCAGCTTGCCAGGGTTGGCCTTGGCGTAGGCCAAAAATTCCTTCAGGTTGGAAATGCCCAAGCGCTTGGCGGTCTCGGTGTTCATCACCAGCACGTTGGGAATGCGCACCATCTGCGTGATAGGCGCAAAGTCCTTGATCGGATCGAACGGCAGCTTGCTGAACAGCCACGGGTTGATGGCGTGCATGGCCACGGCGGCAATGCCGATGGTCAAGCCGTCGGGCGCGGCCTTGGCCACGATGTCCACGCCGATGTTGCCGCCCGCACCGGGCTTGTTGTCGATGACCACCGGGCCCAGGCTGTCCTTGACCTTCTCGGCCAGCAGCCGCGCCGTCACGTCAATCGGGCCTCCGGCCGCAAAGGGCACCACCAGGCGGATGGTCTTGGCTTGGGCCCACGCGCTGTGGGGCAGGGCGGCGGCGGTGCTGGCGGCGGCCAGCTGGCTGATGAAGAGTCGGCGGTCCATGGCGGGTGAGGGCTGGCAAGAGAAGTCGGTATTGTCATGCTGTCCTGCCGCTCTGCCGCCGCCCTGGCAGGCCCCGAAACGGCGACCGGGTCGGCGCGCTTACCATCGTCAGATGAACACCCCCACCCGCATCCCCGGCCGCCGCTTGCTGCATTCCCCCGGCCCCACACCTCTGCCCGACGAAGTGCTGCACGCGCTGATGCGCCAGCCCATGGACATGGGTGACCCGCGTGTGGACGAGACCATCGCCGCGTGCGAGGTGGGCTTGAAGCAGGTGCTGAAAACGGCGGCTTCGGACGTGTTTTTCTACGCCTGCAACGGCCACGGCGCCTGGGAAGCGGCGGTGGAAAACCTGGTGCCGCCAGGTGGCACGGTGCTGATCCCGGGCACCGGGCATTTTTCCGAGTCCTGGGCCGTGCAGACCGAAGCCCTGGGTCGGCGGGTGGTGCGAACACCCTGGGTCGAAGGGCTGCCCATTTCCCCCGCCGCGGTGACGCAGGCGCTGCGTGACGACGCTGCCAAGGAAATCGTCGCCGTGTTCGTGGTCCACACCGACACCTCCAGCGGCATCACCAGCGACGTGCCTGCACTGCGTGCGGCCTTGGACGCCGCCGATCACCCGGCGCTGTTTGTGGTGGACGTGGTGGCCTCGCTGGGCGCCGAGCCGTTTGAGATGGACGGCTGGCGGGTGGACATGGCGGTGGGCGCTTCGCAAAAGGGCCTGATGTGCCCGCCCGGCGTGGGTTTCCTCGCTGCCAATGCCGCCGCGTTCGAAGCCGCGCAGCGCAACCCGGCACCGCGCTTTTACTGGGACATGGTCAGCCGCAAAAGCCCGCTCAGCTACCGCAAGTTTTGTGGCACGCCACCACAGAACCTGATGGCCGCATTGGTGGCGTCCTTGGGCCTGATTCAACGTGAAGGGCTGCAGCAGGTCCTGGCGCGGCACCGCCTGTTGGCCAGCCTGGTGCATGCGGCGGTCGACGGTTGGTCACAGGGCGGCGCGCTGGGGTTCTTTGCGCGCGAACCGGCCAGTCGTTCCAACGCCGTGACCACCGTCACGGTGCCGGCCGGCACCGATGTAGACGGCCTGCGCGCGCTGGCCCGTGAGCATTACCAGCTGGCCTTTGCAGGCGCGCTGGGCCCGCTGCAAGGGCGTGGCTTTCGCATCGGGCATCTGGGTGATCAGAACCCGGCCCAGATGCTGGGTGCTTTAGCCGCCATCGAAGCTGCGCTGCAAGCTCAGGGCATAGCCGTGGGCGAAGGTGGACTGCGCCAAGCCATTCAAAGGCTGGCCAAAGGCTGATCGTTCGCGCTGGGCGCTTGTTCGGTGGCACAAGCGTCCACGACGCGGTTGCGCCCTGCGGCCTTGGCGCGGTACATCGCAGCGTCGGCGCGCTGGATCAGAGCCAGGGCATCGTCCGGTGCAGGGTCGGCTTGTGCCACACCGATGCTCACCGTCACGCGGGGCTCACCGCTGCCGGCAATGCGCGCTGCGATGCGTTGCGCCAGGGCTTGCGCTTCGGCGGAGCCGACCCGCGGCAGCAGCACACAGAATTCTTCGCCACCCCAACGGCAGACCAGGTCGCCGCTGCGCAAGGTCTCGCGCAAGGTGTGGGCCACGCGTTGCAGGACGCGGTCGCCTTCGGCATGGCCCAGGCGATCGTTGATGGCCTTGAAGTGGTCGACATCGATCATCAACACCGCGTGGCTGGGGCTGCCGCGCGGCGCGCGCAGGGCCCGCTGGTGAACCTCGTTCAATCGATCGAGGAAGCCGCGCCGGTTGGCGGTTCCGGTGAGCGGGTCGGTCAAGGCCGCCAACGTCAGCCGGCGCAGCACCCGACCCAGCACCAGTTGAATCTGCGCCAGGTTGATCAGGCCGCCCATCAACAACACCAGGATGACCAGGGCCAGGTTGGTTGGGCCCGGTGTGTCGATGGCCAGGTTGGCTTCAGGTGCGGCCCCAAGCGCCTGTGCCGCGCGCGCCAGCAGCGCCAGCGCCAGCAAAGTGAAGCCCGCACTCATCAGCACGGCCAGGCGTGGCGCACGGCGACGGGCATGTGTCCAGAGCTGCCAGGCCGATGCCAGCAACATGCCCCCGGCGGCCCCGCATACGGTCGCCACGCGGGTGCGATGGCCGTGTTCCATGGCCAGGCTCAACAGCAGCAGCAGGCCAGCCAGCAGCACGCCTGCGAGGTACAGCCCGTCGCGCGGTTTGCCGCCCCAGTGCAGCACCAGGGCGCGGTGTTGCACCATGGCGGCGCAGACCAGCAGCAGGTGGGCCACGTTGCGCGGTGCGCTGCCGGACGGCCAGGCCGGCAGGTACAACATCAGGGCCAAGGCCAGCAGCAGCCAGAACACGGCAAACTGGCCTTCGGCGGCGCGCCAGCCGCCCGCCAGTGCCGCCGCCATGGACCAGCCCAAGGCGTGCACGGCAAACTGCACGGCCACCAGGGTGATGAACAGGGGTTGGTCGGTGTCCACGGCGCAGCGAGCTTACGTGCTGTCAGCGCCTGCCGCGATCACCCATGCAGGGGTTGACCACCGGACTGGCTGGGGCTTGACACAGGCTGACTATATCGATCGGGTGTCGATCGGGCATCGCTCCGTCGAGCGGCCTCTAGACTCGGTCGATGCTGTTCAACCGTTTTGACAACGCCCGGCTTGCGCCTGTGGCCACCCAGGGGTTTGGCGACCGCCACTGTGAGCACAGCGATGCACTGGTGCGCGCTTGTCGCTTGGGCGCCGGCCCGGCCAACCGGACCTGGTGGCAGCCTTGGCAAGCACCCCGCATCGAATGGCCTTACGGTGTGTTTCATGTCCGCAGCCTTGACGTGGCGCGCCGGGCCTGTTTGCAACTGGACCGGACCTGGACCCTGGAGGACGCGGCTTCCAGCGCCGAGCGCTGGCGCATCCGGCTGGCCGCGCAAGCCGCGGATCGGGCGTGGTGGCGCGCGTTGGGCCCGCTGGACGCCTGGGATGCGGGCATCGCGCGCTCGGTGGCTGGCCTGGCCGGCTTTGCGCCGCGCCGTGCCACCTTGATCGTGGTTGACCACCTTGGCCTGGACCCAGCGGCTCATGCGGTGCTGGCCGACCTGGAGCAGCGCGCCCAGACCTGGCCGCGTGCGGTGCGGCTGGTCGTGGTGGGGGGCGAGCCGCCCGGATTTGCGCGGCCTTTGAGCGGTTGATGGTGGTTGATGGCGGTTGATGACCATCGACGGCCGCTGACGGCGCTTGCCGATCGCCGACCCCGATGGATGGCCGCGCCAGGCGGCGCAGCCGCTCCAGGCGCAAAATTTTTTTCCAGCACCGCCCGGTTGATAACCCTGTGAACAAGTTGCGGGCAAGCTTGGGACGGGTGCAGGAAACGTTGGCAAAAACAAGCGCTGCACGGATTTTCAGCAGCTCCCAATGCGCAGTCTCAACTGGCCAAACAGCCATTGCCGAGGGCCCGCCAGGGCCTTAAATTGGGGTCATGGAAGCCCTCGACCCCGCGCCTCACAAAGGGCACGTCCTCGCCGTAGACGACTGCCCGGCCATGCGCGAGCTGATGCGGGCGTCGCTGGAGCGGCTGGGTTACCGGGTGCAGGCCGTCGACAGCGGTTGGGCGGCTCTGCAGGCGGTTGAGGACGAGGCTTTTGACGCCATCGTGCTGGACGTCGAGATGCCAGGCATGGACGGCATGGCCACCGGGCATGCTTTGCGCCGTGCGCCCAAAGCGGCAGCGGCCATGATCGCGATGCACAGCAGCCTGGCTGAAGCCGAGGTGCGCATGGGCTTTGCCCACTACGATGCCTTCGTGCCCAAATCGGGCAGCCCTTTGGCTTTGGGTGAACAGGTTGACGGCTGGCTGAGCAGCCGACGGACCTGAGCTCGCCCCGCCACCAGTTGGCCCTGTCGGGCTACATGCCGGCGTAGTTCGGACCGCCACCGCCTTCGGGCGTGACCCAGACGATGTTTTGCGTCGGGTCCTTGATGTCGCACGTTTTGCAGTGCACACAATTCTGCGCGTTGATCACCAGGCGGTCGCGGCCGTCGCTGTGCACGTACTCATAGACCCCGGCTGGGCAGTAGCGGCTCTCGGGCCCGGCAAATTGAGCCAGGTTGATGCTGACCGGCACCGAATCGTCTTTCAAGGTCAGGTGGGCGGGCTGATTTTCTTCGTGGTTGGTGTTGCTGATGAAGACGCTGCTCAGGCGGTCGAAGGTCAGCTTGCCATCGGGCTTGGGGTAGCGGATGGTTTCAACCTGACCGGCGGCGTGCAGGCGGGTGTGGTCGGCGGCCTTGCGGTGGATGGTCCAGGGCGGGCTCTTGAAGCCCAGCTTGGGCAGCAACCACTGCTCGATGCCCGTCATCACCGTGCCCACGGTGTTGCCTTGCTTGAACCACTGCTTGAAGTTGCGGCTGAGGTTGAGCTCGTCGAACAGCCAGCTTTTCTCGAACGCCTCGGGGTAGGCGGCCAGCTCGTCGTGGCTGCGGCCGGCCTTGAGGGCGGCTGCGGCGGCCTCGGCGGCCAGCATGCCGGTCTTGATGGCGGCGTGGCTGCCCTTGATGCGCGCCGCGTTCAGCGTGCCGGCTTCGCAACCCACCAGTGCGCCACCGGGGAAGACCAGTTTCGGGATGCTCAGCAGGCCGCCGGCCGTGATGGCGCGGGCGCCGTAACCGATGCGTTTGCCGCCTTCCAGGTGGGCGCGGATGGCCGGATGTGTTTTCCAGCGCTGCATTTCTTCAAATGGACTGATCCACGGATTCTGGTAGTCCAGGCCGGTGACAAAGCCCAGTGTCACTTTGTTGCCTTCCAAGTGGTACAGGAAGCCGCCGCCGTAGGTGTGCTCGTCCATCGGCCAGCCCGCGGTGTGCACCACCAGCCCGGGCTTAGCCTTGGCCGGGTCGACTTCCCAGAGTTCCTTCACGCCCAGCGCATAACTCTGCGGGTCACGGCCCTGGTCCAGCTGGTAATGGCTGATCAGCTGCCGGCCCAGGTGACCGCGCGCGCCTTCAGCGAACACGGTGTATTTGCCCAGCAGTTCCATGCCCAGCTGAAAGCCGCCATGCGGCAGGCCATCTTTGCCAATGCCCTGGTTGCCGGTGGCCACGCCGCGCACCTGGTTGGTGTCGTTGTAAAGCACTTCGGCCGCGGTGAAGCCGGGAAAAATCTCGACACCCAAGGCCTCGGCCTGCTCGCCCAGCCACTTGGTGAAGGCACCCAGGCTGATGACGTAGTTGCCGTGGTTGTGAAAACAGCCCGGGATCAACCACTGTGGCGTGCGTTGGGCCGAGTCGGCGCCCAGGAACATCACCTCGTCATGGGTCACGGGCTGGTTGAGCGGCGCGCCGCGCGCTTTCCAGTCGGGGAAAAGCTCGGTCAAGGCGCGCGGGTCCATCACCGCACCCGACAGCGTGTGCGCGCCCGGTTCTGAGCCCTTTTCGATGACCACCACCGACAGGCTGGCGTCCAGCTGTTTCAGCCGAATCGCGGTGGCCAAGCCGCCCGGGCCGCCGCCTACCACCACGACGTCGTATTCCATCGACTCACGAGGGCCGTACTGGGCCAGGATTTCTGCGGGTGTCATCGGTGCTTGAGAGCCCTGTGGCTGGTCCATATTGCGCGGAAAATGGATTCTAGGTGGCGCCGCTAGGGATCAGCGCCTAAGCAGGGCCGGTGTGGCCAAGCCCAGCAGCGTCAGCCCCAGCGAGCCCAGAACGTGCAAGCCGATGGTGGCTGCAGCCCAGGCCAGTCGGCCTTGCTGCAAGGCGCTGACGACTTCGGCCGAGAACGTGGAAAAGGTGGTCAGGCCGCCCAGAAAGCCGGTGATGACAAACAGCCGCCATTCGGGCGAACCGGCAGGCGTCAGTGCAAACAGCGCCAACGCCAACCCAACCAGGTAACCGCCCACCCAATTGGCCAGCAGCGTGCCCAGCGGCAAGGCGGGCAGCAGATGGTTCATGCCCAGGCCCATAACCCAGCGCAGCAACGCGCCCAGCGCGGCGCCCAGGCTGATGGCAAGGATGGCGGTCCACATGCTGGCGATTATCGTCAGCCGCTTCGGGTGGGTGACAGGCCATGGCAGGCCAGGCGCCCACGCGCCCGTTTTTGTTGAGGTGCTGCTCAGGCTCCGCTCAGGCTCGGCCCAAGCTGGGCACAAGCTCGCCTCAAGCTCGGCTCAGGCGGCCAGCAGCCCCAGGCGCTGGCTTTCGGCAAAAACCGGTTGGTCTTCGTTGCCGGCCGCCGACACCGCCCGCGAGCGGCCTTGGCGTTTGGCCTCGTACATGGCCTGGTCGGCGCGGCGCAGTGCGGCGTCCATGCCCTCGCCAAAGCCGATTTGCACCACGCCAAAACTCAACGACAGGGTCGGCAGTTGGTGTTGTGGCGCACGGCGCTGCACCTCGGCCACGATGCGCGCGGCCACCCCCATGGCGTGGCGCGGCGTGGTGTGGCGCAGCAGCAGGACAAATTCGTCGCCGCCCTGGCGGCCCGGCACGTCGTGGGTGCGCAGGTTTTCGATCATCGCCGTGCTCACCAGGCACAAGGCGCGGTCGCCTGCGGCGTGACCAAAGAGGTCGTTGATGCGCTTGAAGTGGTCGATGTCAAAGTGCAGCAGCACGGTGGTGCCGGGTTCGTCCTGCCTCAAGGCTTGTTCGGCCAACTCGTGAAAGTGGCGTCGGTTGGGCACCTGGGTCAGGGTGTCCATGTTGGCCAACACCCGCAGGCGGCGCTGTGAATCGCGCAATTGACGTTCGGTTCGTTCACACACCAGGGTGATGGCCATGAAAGCCAGCACCAAAGCACCCAGCGCCGCGGCGGCGGTGCGCGCCTGCAGCAGCGCCAACAAGGCCTGGTCGCTGAAGGCGGCCAAGGCAGGCGCCAAGGCCACCAGCGCCAGCGCCGCGGCCAGGCCCTGCACGGGTGCAAAGTCTCGCCCCCGCGGGCCCATCAGCACGATGTAGGCGGCATACAGGTGCACCGCAACCCCGGCCGCGGCGGCGGTCCAAGCGCCTTGGTCGCCGCCCACGGCGGCGCTGGCCAAGGCCACGGCTGCGGCCAGCGCCAGCACGGCCCAGTCCCAGCGTTCGCGGCCTGGCAACGACTGGCGGGGGTAAAAGCGCCGCAGGCCCACCAAGGTGAGCAAGGGCCATTGCAGCAGCAGCACGCTGGCCAAGCCGTCGACGATGGTGCCTGGCCAGGCGGCAGCGCAGGCGGCGCCGGCCAAAGCCAACCACATCGCCCGCACCCACCACTGCCAGCCCTCGTAGCGTTGCCGGCGCAAGCCAAAGGCCGTCAGTGACAGGCAGGCGGCGGCCAAGGCGGCGGCGGCGAAACCTGAAAGGGCGGAGGCATGGGCGCTGTACATCAATGCAGATTGTGTTGGCCGCGCATCGGCGGTCGGTGTGGGTTTGCAACGCTTTGCTACAGCCATTCGGTACCATTCGGGGCCAGACCATCAAGAACTGCGGGCAGCCCGAGAGCGTGGAAGCGGCGGCGGGGGTCACGCGGGTTTGGGGTTGCGATTCACCACCCTTTACACCCACCGCCCCTGGCGCCTGCCGCCTGTTGCTTTTGATGCAGCTGACAGCAGGACGGGGTAAGGCCGGGGGCCCGTGGACGGTTGAGCGCATGGGCCTGGTGGCCGCGCACGCCGCACAGCGGGCGACGCATGCATGAAGACGAAGCGGGAGTCAGCCAGTGAATTTGCCAGCGGTATGGAGAACGGATTTGAAGACGGGTTTCAAGACAGGTTGGGGCGTGGGCGGTCTGGCCATGCTGGCGCTGGTGTTCAGTGGCGGATTGCAGGCTCAGACGGCAGCTCCACAGACGGCAGCGGCCGCCACGGCAGCAGCCGGCAACCGGCCCATCTTTGTGCTGAACTCGCAAGACGCTGACATCAGCGTCATTGACCCGGTCTCGTTCGCCCAGGTCAAGCGCATTCCCACCGGCAAGGAGCCGCACCACCTGTACCTGGCGCCCGACGAAAAAACCCTGATCGTGGCCAACGCGGCCAGCAACTCGCTGACCTTCCTGGACCCGACCTCCGGTGCCGTCAAGCGCACCGTCACCGGCATCGTCGACCCCTATCACCTGCGTTTTTCGCCCGACATGAAGTGGTTCATCACGGCCGCCAACCGCTTGAACCATGTGGACCTCTACCGCTGGCAAGGCGCAGATGCAGCGGAACCTTTGAAACTGATCAAGCGTGTGCCGGCGGCACAGACGCCCAGCCACCTCAGCATCGACAGCAAGAGCACGGTGGTTTATGCCTCCTTGCAGGACAGCGATGAGTTGTTGGTCATCGACATGGCCACGCAGACCGTGCGCTGGAAAGTCAAGACCGGCAAGATGCCGGCCGACCTTTACCTGACGGCAGACGACCGCACCTTGCTGCTGGGCCTGACGGGCGACAAATTTGTCGAGGCTTACGACGTGAGCGGGCCGGCCGGAACCCCGCCCAAGCTGATCAAGCGCATCGAAACCGGCAACGGCGCCCATGCGTTTCGGGCCCAGGGTGACAAGCGACACGTTTTTGTCAGCAACCGGGTGGCCAACACGATCAGCCTGGTCGACACCCAGACGCTGAGCGTGGTGGGCCAATATCCGGGCCCCGGTGGCCCGGACTGCATGGAATTGCTGGCCGACGGGCGCACGCTGCTGGTGAGCTCGCGCTGGGCCCGCAAGTTGACCTTCATCGATCTGCCCAGCAAGAAGGTGGTGCGCCAGATCGACGTCGGCCGTTCACCACACGGGGTGTGGACGCTGGATCATGCGCCGCGCCTGTAGCCGATTGAACACACGCTCACGGTGCCGCAACGCGGTCCTCGGGCTGGCAGGTGTCTGGGTTTGGGGCCTGCACGTTGCGGCGAGTGCGGCAACGGCGCAGACCGCGGCGGCGACCGCGGCAGCGTCCTGCGCCAAGCCGGTCTACCTGACCTTTGACACCGGCCACATGGCGGTGGCGCCGCTGGTGGCCGAGGTGCTGAACAAGCACGACGTCAAGGTCACTTTCTTCCTGGCCAACGAGCGCACCCGGACCGGCGGCACCAGCCTGGACGATGAATGGGCGCCTTGGTGGCGCGCGCGGGCTGCCGAAGGCCACGCCTTTGGCTCGCACCTGTGGGATCACGACGTCTGGCAGGCCGACACGCCCGCCGGGCTGCGGGTCAAGCCCACCCAAGGCCCCCAGGCGGGTCGGCCGCGCGTGCTGGACACGGCCGCCTACTGCGCTGAACTGCAAAAGCCAGCCGACCGCTTCTTGGCGCTGACCGGGTCGCGCATGGGTTCCGTTTTTAGAGCCCCTGGCGGCAAGACATCGGCTCGGCTGATCGAGACAGCGCAGTCGTGTGGCTGGTCGCACGTGGGCTGGACGGCAGCGGGATTTCTGGGTGATGAACTGCCCAGCGACCGTTTCCCGAACACCGATCTGCTGCAGCGGGCCTTGCGCGATGTGCGCAGCGGCGACGTGTTGCTGGCCCACTTGGGCATCTGGTCGCGCCGGGATCCGTGGGCGCCCGCGGTGCTCGAGCCGCTGATCGTCGGCCTGAAAGCCAAGGGCCTGTGTTTTGCCACCTTGCGCGAGCACCCCCAGTACCGCGCTGCGGCACTGCGCAGCCGGTGACCAGCGCCATGGACTGGTTTTCCCAAGCTCAGCAGGCCTTCTTTGAAGGTCTGGTGCAGCCGGTCTTGTTTGCCGCCGGCATGGGCAACCTGTTGGAAGACGGCTTCATCGCCACCGGTTGGTTGCTGGTGGGCCTGCTGCAGTTGGCGGTCATCGTGGTGGTGTTTGGCGCGCTGGAGCGCTGGCGGCCGGTGGAGCCGGTGACAGACCGCCGCGCCATTCGGGTCGATGTGATCTACACCTTGATCCACCGGCTGGGCCTGTTTCGCGTGCTGCTGTTTTTCAGCCTGGACCCGCTGTGGACGGAGCTGACCTCGCAAGCCCGCTTGCTCGGTTGGCAGACTTGGTCTGCCGACGCGTGGTGGCCCGGTGTCACCGACATCGCCTGGGTCAGCTTCGTGCTGTACCTGCTGCTGTTTGACGCGGTGGACTACCTGCTGCACCGCGCCCAGCACCGCTACCACTGGTGGTGGCAGCTGCACGCCTTGCACCACAGCCAACGCCAGATGACCAAGTGGAGCGACAACCGCAACCACCTGCTGGACGACGTGCTGCGCGACAGCGCCATGGTGCTGGTGGCGCTGGCGGTGGGCATCGCGCCAGCCCAGTTCGTGGCCGTGGTGGCAGCCACCCAGCTGCTGGAGAGCCTGTCGCACGCCAATGTGCGGCTGTCGTTCGGACCGTTGCTGGGCCGTGTGCTGGTCAGCCCGCGCTTTCATCGCCTGCACCACAGCATCGGCTTGGGGCATGAATCGGCGGGCCCGGGCAGCCTGGGTGGCCACAACTTCGCGGTGCTGTTCCCGCTGTGGGACCTGCTGGCCGGCACCGCGCGTTTTGACGACCGCTACGACCCCACCGGCATCCGCGATCAGCTGCAGGGCCGCGACTATGGACGCGGCTTCTGGGCGCAACAGAAACGGGGCTTGCAACGGATGCTGGGGCGGCCGGCGGCCTGACGGCATGCCGCTATGCTCAGTCCTTTGTCCTTGCGCTGACGCGAGACACCCGCCCCAGCGTTTTTGGCGGTCCAGGAGTTTTTAGCCGTGTTTGATTCGTTTTGGCGCGCGCTGCTCACGTGCATGAGCCCGCGGGTGGTGTTGTGGTCCTTGCTGCCGTTGTTGGTGGCTGGAGCGTTGGTGGCGGTGCTGGGCTGGGCCTATTGGGAACCGGCCTTGGACGCGGTGCGCTCGGCCCTGGACGGTTGGTCGCTCAGCGCCGACGTCTACCAATGGCTGCACAGCGTGGGTGCGCCCGGACTGCGGTCGGTGGTGGCGCCGATGGTGGTGGTGGCGCTGACCGTTCCCGTGGTGTTGCTCTTCACCTTGTTGTTGGTGGCGGCACTGGCCGCACCCGCGGTGGTGCGCTTGGTGGCCGCCCGGCGTTTTCCCGATCTGCAGGCGCTGCAGGGCGCCGGCTGGGTGCAGGGGGTGCTGTGGTCCTTGGCCTGCACCGCTGCGGCGTTGGTCGCGCTGGTGCTCAGCGTGCCGCTTTGGTTGGTGCCGCCGCTGGTGGTGGTGCTGCCGCCGCTGATCTGGGGTTGGTTGACCTGCCGTGTCTTGTCGTTTGACGTGCTGGCCCACCATGCCAGCGCGGCCGAGCGCCGCATGATCTTGCGTGGCCATCGGTGGCGTCTGCTGGCCATGGGCGTGGCCTGTGGTTACCTGGGTGCGCTGCCTTCGCTGATCTGGGCCGCGGGCAGTGCAGCGCTGATCCTGGCGCCGTTGCTGGCACTGGTGGCGGTGTGGCTCTACACCGTGGTCTTTGTCTTTGCCGCCTGTTGGTTCGCCCACTACGGTCTGGCAGAACTGCATCGGCTGCGGCTTGCGTCTGTTTCCACTGCCGCCTCATCCTCGGCCGCCCCCTTTGCAACACCCGCTGCTGCGGCATTGACGGAGGCCACCGGCCCATGAACATCGGCATCCTCATCATCGGCGACGAAATCCTGTCGGGCAAACGCCAGGACAAGCACCTGCCCAAGATCATCGAGCTGCTGGCAGCGCGCGGGCTTTCACTGTCCTGGGCGCGCTATGCCGGCGACGACCGCCAACGCATCACCGCCGACCTGCAACATGCTTTTTCGTGCGGTGACATGGTCTTCAGTTGCGGCGGCATCGGTGCCACGCCCGATGACCACACCCGCCAGTGCGCCGCTGCGGCGCTGGGTGTGCCACTGGCGCTGCACCCGCAGGCCCGCGACCTGATCCTGGAGCGCATGCGCGACGTGGCTGCCGAACAAGGCCAACCTTTCGATCCCGAACGCGCGGACAACCAGCACCGGCTCAACATGGGCATGTTCCCGGCGGGCGCCAACATCATTCCCAACCCTTTCAACAAGATCGCCGGCTTCTCCGTGGGGCACGTGCACTTTGTGCCCGGCTTTCCCGTCATGGCCTGGCCCATGATGGCGTGGGTGCTGGACCACCACTACGGCCACTTGCACCGCCAGACGCGGGACGTTGAGCGCTCGGTCATCGTCATGGGTGCGATGGAAGCGGCGCTGACCCCGCTGATGGAGGACATCGAACAACGCTTCCCGGGCATCAAGGTTTTCAGCCTGCCCAGTGTGGATCACCCGCAATGGGGACGTCACATCGAACTTGGCGTCAAAGGTGCGGGTGACGGCGAGGCCGCTTTTGCTGCTTTGCTGTCAGGCCTGAACCAGCTTGGTGCAAGTCTTGGCCCCGAATTGGTGCGTTGAGTTGACCTTCAATGCCTTGTTTTGGTGCCAGAAAGGGCACCAAAAGCAGGCCCCGGGTGAGTCTGCGCCAGCGTACGGGGCATCGGGATTCAGGCACGGATTCTGCTAAATTCATTGTGGCCGAGGGCCTGTTCCGTTCTGGCCTCGACCCCACAACCCCACCCCGATCCCTGCTAGGAGAGATTTGAATGGCGAAAACCGTTGCCGACGTGATGAAGATGGTGAAGGAAAACGAAATCAAATTCGTTGACTTCCGCTTCACCGACACCCGCGGCAAAGAGCAGCACGTC
>JANMHH010000196.1:0-10105 GCA_031375065.1 Rubrivivax sp.
GACTTGGGCGCCACCATGTACTTCTGCGGGTTGTAGAAGCCGCCGCCGTGCACGGCCCAGAGTTCCCCGTCCACGCCCTTGGCTTTCAGTGCGGGGTCTTGGGGCGTGAGCAGGCTGTTGTCCAGAAAGACAAAGTAGAACGACGAGCCGATCCAGGCGATGGCCACGATGACATGGGCCCAGCGCAGCAGCAGGTTGGCCCAGTCGAGCAGGTAGGTCAGATCCATCGGCATGGCTCCCCAGGCGTTGGCTTGAAGGCCACCACCACGTTGCGCTCACCACAGCGGGCGCTGTGAGCCGAAGGACAAAGGTCGCGCACCGGCTGCAGCATGTGCAGCCCGCCCACGGCGACCGCTAGGGGTCAGCTGTTCAGGTCAGTGCTTCAGGTCAGTTCTTGACGTCGGCGGCCTTGATGGCCGGCGCCCAGTCGTTGATTTGTTTGGCCACCAGAGCCGCGAATTCCGCGCTGCTCATTCTCATCGCCGTGATGCCCAGTTCTTCAAAGCGCTTGACGATGGCGGGGTCGGCCACGATGTCGGCCAGCGCCTTGACCAGCTTGTCGGTCACTTCCTTGGGCAGCCCGGCCGGGCCGCTGACACCAAAGTAGTTTTCGGCCAGCAGCTGCGGCAGGCCCAGTTCCACCACCGTGGGCACGTCGGGCGCCAGCGGCGAGCGTGTGCGCGAGGTCACGGCCAGGCCCTTGATCTGGCCGCTCTTCATCATCGGCACATAGGCGGTGATGACGTCGATGCCCAAAGGGATGGTGCCGGCGATCAGGTCGGTGGTCATTGGCGCTCCGCCACGGTAGGGCACGTGCGTCATGCTGATCTTCATCGCGTCTTTGCTCATCTCGCCCACGATGTGGCCGATGGAGCCCGGGCCGCCGCTGCCGAAGTTGGTGTTCTGCGCGGTGAACTTGGGCAGGTCCTTCAAGGTAGCGGGACCGGTCTTGGGGTTGGCCATGATCAGCACGGGCGCAATGCCCAGCATGGCCACGTGGGTGAACTGCTTGGCCGGGTCATAGGGCTGCTTGGGCACCGTGAAGGGGCCGATCGACAGCGGCGTGCTGTTGCTCAGCATCAGCGTGTAGCCGTCGGGTGCAGCGCGCACCACCTCCAGCCCGCCGATGGTGCCACCGGCGCCGGGCTTGTTGTCGACGATGACCGGTTGCCCCAGGGCCTTGGCCAAAGGCTCGCTGATGGCGCGGGCCACGATGTCGCTGGCCCCGCCTGCGGCAAACGTGACGACCAGACGCACCGGCTTTTCGGGGTAGGCGGCTGCGGCTGTCAAGGGAACCAGCGCACAGAGCAGTCCGGCCAGTCGGGCAATGGTGTTCAGCGAAGTGTGGGTCATGTGGACTCCGGTTGAAAAGACAGGGCGTTGACGCAATCGGCATGCCGCCATCGGGTGGGTACTGGGCAGAGCCGCGTGTTCAGGTCCCACTGGCGGGTGGGTCTGCGAAGCGACCGGGCTGCGTCAGGAGCCGCGGTAGGTGCTGTAGCTCCAGGGACTGACCAGCAGCGGCACATGGTAATGACCGGCGGCATCGCTGATGCCAAAGTCAAGTTGTACCGTGTCCAAAAAAGGCGGTTGCGGCAATGGCACGCCACGGGCGCGGAAGTAGGGCGCCACCTGGAACAGCAGCCGGTACTGGCCCACGGCCATCTCAGTGGCGCCCAGCAGGGGCCCGTCGGCGCGGCCGTCTGCGTTGAGTGTCACTTGCTTGAGGGTGACCGCTCCAGCGGCGCCCATGCGCTGCAGCGTGACCTGCATGCTGGCGGCCGGGCAGCCGTTGGCGGTGTCGAGCACGTGGGTGCTGAGGTGTCCCATGAGTCGGCTCTGGGGTGGTTGCGAATGGGTTTCAAGTGTATACACTTTTGAATACACGTCAACGCCTGCCAGCCGACTTTCCCAGGTGTCGTCCGACTTGAAAGGCGCCGCCAAGGTGAAGACGCGAACCTTGCTGGAGCTGCTGGCCCCATGAAGGTGCAAAGCGCCTTCGGCAACCGTGCCCAGCGGTCCTTTGTGGTGCAAGCCCCAAGGGTCAAGTGAGCACAGAACTTGCAAAATCAGACGGAACCAGCCGCGTGGTGTTCAACGCCCGTGGCCCCCGTCTCACCGGGTCAACCCATTTTCCAACGGAGTTTTGTCGCATGAAATCGCTTTTGAAGAGCCTGCCCCCGTTTCAACGCCGCGGCTTCATTGCCGCGGCCTTGTTGTTGGCCGCCCCCACGCTGGCCTGGGCTCAAACGGCGGTGAAATTCCAGCTCGACTGGCGCTTTGAGGGCCCGGCCGCGCTGTTCCTGGCATCGTCGGCCAAGGGTTACTACAAGGCGGCCGGCCTGGACGTGACCATCGACGCCGGCAACGGCAGCGGCGGCACCGTGACCCGCGTGGCCAGCGGCACCTACGACATGGGTTTTGCCGACATGGCTGCGCTGATGGAGTTTCACGCCAACAACCCCGACGCGGCCAACAAGCCGGTGGCGGTGATGATGGTCTACAACAACACGCCCGCGGCGGTGCTGGCGTTGAAGAAGAGCGGCATCAGCAAGCCGTCTGACCTGAACGGCAAGAAGCTGGGCGCGCCTGGCTTTGACGCCGGCCGCAAGGCCTTCCCGATCTTCGCCAAGGCCAATGGCATCAGCGGCGTGCAGTGGACCAGCATGGACCCGCCGCTGCGCGAAACCATGCTGGTGCGCGGCGACATCGATGCCATCACCGGGTTCTCGTTCACGTCCTTGTTGAACCTGGAAGCCCGTGGCATCAAGGCCGAAGACGTGGTGGTGATGCCTTACCCTGCCCACGGCGTCAAGCTGTACGGCAACGTGATCATCGCCAGCCCCAAGATGATCAAGGAGAACCCGGCCGCCGTGAAGGCCTTCCTGAGTGCCTTTGCCAAGGGCGCCAAGGAAGTGATGGCCAACCCTGACCCGACCATCGAATACGTCAAGGCCCGCGACGGCATCATCAACGTCGACCTGGAAAAGCGCCGACTGCGCTTGGCCATCGACGCCGTGGTGGCCAGCCCGGACGCGCGCGCCGAGGGCTTTGGTGTGGTGGTGCCCGGCCGCATGGCGCTGATGGCTTCGCAAGTCTCTGACGCCTACGGCACCAAGACGCGCATCGACCCCAGTGCGGTGTGGACCGACACGATGTTGCCGGCCAAGGCCGAACTCAACATCCTGCCGCCGCTGAAGAAGTAAACGCGGTGCAGCAGCGGGCGGCGGTTGGGCTGGGACGGGTTGCTTCAGCGAAGGTCGTAGGCCAGCTGAAACATCACGCCGGCGTCGCCCAGCATGTGGGCCGTGACCGAAAAGTTCTTGGTGAACTGCCAGCCCAGGCCGACCAAAGCGCCGGGCGAGAAGCCGTTGTTGTTGAGCGGCACCTTGTCCTCGTACTTGCCACGGTAGCCGTACAACAGGCCACCCGAAGCCTGGGCAAACAACTGCTCCTGGCCAAACAGCTTGGGCCAACGCTTGCCGACGTAGAGGTAGGCGCTGGGTTGGCCAAACGAGTTGCTGAAGTACGAAGCGCCAGCCAGCCAGTCGTCCGAGCGTTGCCATTCGCCGCCCACCGCCCAAACTCTGCGGTGTTCTTCGCTGTAGCGAAAGTGATGCGAAAACGGCGACGCCGCCAAGCGCCAGTGGCCCTGGCCCATGGTCTTGGCGATCAAGCCCGGGCCTTCCTGGGCCTGTGCCGGGTCAGGTGTTGAAATGGCCAGGGCTGCAGACGCCGACAAGAAAATGGCCCCCAGGGGCCGTCGTGAGATGAACTTCATGGCCTGGATTGTCGCCGGTCGCGAATGGCCATGGCGCGCAGTCAACCGCGGCCTCGTCCACCCCAGGTCCGACGCGCGTTTGCCGTGGGCCGCCCCCTGGCGTGCAGGTGCGGGGCTGTTGCTGCTGGCGAGCGCGGTTTTGCTGAGCGCGTGCGCCAGCCTCGAGGAATGGCAGCGCAAGTTGGCGTTGCGCCCCTCACCCACACAAAGCGCGCACGTGGACGCAGCCGCTGCGTCGTGGCGCGTGGGTGACGAACGCTTCACGCAGCCCGCCACCGGCATGCCCGAGCAGCGGGTGGCGATGTGGTGGCTTCCGCATGCTGATCCGCAGGCCCCGGCGCTGCTCTACCTGCACGGAACCTTTCGCAACCTCTATCAAAACCAGCCCAAGATCAACGCCTTGCGCCAAGCGGGCTTTGCGGTCCTGGCGGTGGACTACCGCGGCTGGGGCGACAGTGCGGTGCTGGTGCCGTCCGAGGCCACCATCAACGCCGATGCGGCCTTGGCCTGGGCCGAATTCCAACGCCGCCAGCCCGACCCCGCCAAGCGGGTGATTTACGGCCACTCGATGGGCGGCGCGGTGGCCGTCACGCTGGCCAGTGGCCTGAAACACGGCCGTGACTACAACGCGCTGGTGCTGGAAAGCACCTTCACCCGCATGCCCGATGTGGCCGCCGTGGCCGGCTTCTGGGGGCGGGTGGCCGCGTCGACCACAACCTTGCAATTCGATTCGCTGTCGCGCATGGCGCAGATCGACGCGCCGCTGCTGATGCTGCACGGCACGGCCGACAAGACCGTGCCCATCGAGCTGGGCCGTCGCCTGCGCGACGCGGCGCCCGCGGGCGTGCGCTGGATCGAATTCCCGGGCGGCACGCACAGCCGCCTGCAGCTGGAAGCGCCCGAGGCTTATCAGCAGGCCTTTCAAGACCTGATCCCCGGTCAAAAACGCATTCCCAGCGCGCCGCAACGCGCCACATCACCATGACTTCATTCGTTGACTTCCAGAACGTCTGGCTGGCCTACAACGACGAGCTGCTGGCCAAAGGTCAGTTTGCCGTCGAGGACATTTCACTGCAGGTGCAACTGGGTGAGTTCATCGCCATCGTTGGCCCCAGCGGCTGCGGCAAGAGCACCTTCATGAAACTGGCCACCGGCCTGAAAATGCCCAGCAAAGGCAGCATCCACATCGACGGCCAGCCGGTCACGGGGCCGCTCAAGATCAGCGGCATGTCCTTCCAAGCGCCCAGCTTGTTGCCGTGGCGAACCACGGTGGACAACGTGCTGCTGCCGCTGGAAATCGTCGAGCCCTACCGCAGCAACTTTCGCAGCAAGCGAAAAGAGTACGAAGCGCGGGCGCGCGACCTGCTCAAGAGCGTGGGCCTGGGCGGCTACGAAGACAAGTTTCCCTGGCAGCTGTCGGGCGGCATGCAGCAGCGGGCCAGCATTTGCCGCGCGCTGGTGCACGACCCCAAACTGTTGTTGTTGGACGAACCCTTTGGCGCGCTGGACGCCTTCACCCGCGAAGAACTGTGGTGCGCGCTGCGCGACCTGCACGCGCAGAAGAAGTTCAACGTGATCCTGGTCACCCACGACCTGCGCGAGAGCGTCTTCCTGGCCGACACGGTGTATTGCATGAGCCGCAGCCCGGGCCGCTTCGTGGTCAAGCGGCAGATCGAGTTGCCGCGTCCGCGCGACCTGGAGGTGACCTACACGCCGGAGTTCACGAACATCGTTCATGAACTGCGAGGTCACATTGGGGCCACGCGCAACAGGGTCGGAAAAGTCGGCGTGGTGGTGGCGCCATGAAAGTCAGCAAAGACCTGGAGCGCTGGTCGCCGGTGATCGTGCTGGTGGCCGCGCTGCTGCTGTGGCAACTGATCGTCACGCTGTTCAACATCGCCGAGTTCATCTTTCCCAGCCCGTGGCAGATCCTGCTGCAGTTTGTCGAGTTCAAGGGCGCGCTGCTCGAAGCCGCCTGGAAGACCTTCTGGGTCACGATGGTGGGCTTTGCCATCAGCATCGTGGTCGGTGTGATGCTGGGCTTCTTGATCGGCAGCAGCCGGCTGGCCTACACCGCGCTTTACCCGTTGATGGTGGCCTTCAACGCGGTGCCCAAGGCGGCGGTGGTGCCGATTCTCGTGGTCTGGTTTGGAATTGGCCTGGGGCCCGGTGTGATCACGGCCTTCCTGATCAGCTTCTTCCCCATCACGGTGAACATCGCCACCGGGCTGGCCACGCTGGAGCCCGAGTTGGAAGACGTGCTGCGCGTGCTGGGCGCCAAGCGCTGGGACGTGCTGGTCAAGGTGGGGCTGCCTCGGTCCATGCCCTATTTTTACGGCTCGCTGAAGATCGCCATCACGCTGGCTTTTGTCGGCACCGTGCTGGCCGAGATGACGGCCGGCGACTCGGGCATCGGCTACCTGATCAGCTCGGCCGGCAGCCAGCAGCGTGTGCCCTTGGCCTTTGCCGGACTGGTCACCATCGGCGCCATGGCGATGGCCATGTACGAGCTCTTCAGCTGGATCGAAAAGCGCACCACCGGCTGGGCCCACCGTGGCACGCAAGGCGAGTGATGAAGCTGGACCCGGGTGCCGGCTCCAACGCCACTGGCGCCAGCCGATGTGGCCATCCTGACCCGCGCCATGACGCCTGAACAAGTGGTGCGCCACCTGCGCCGGGCACAGGGCGTGGCGCAGGCCGCGGTGGCCGCCGGGCGCCACCCCTTCGGCGCGATGTTGGTGGCGCCGGATCACGACACCGTCTTGCTGGAGCAGGCCAATGTCGACACCGTCAACCACGCTGAAGCGGTGCTGGCGCGGCTGGCCGCCGATCGTTTTGATGCCGACTACCTGTGGAACTGCACGTTGGTCACCACCGTGGAGCCGTGCGCGATGTGTGCCGGCACGCAGTACTGGGCCCACATCGGGCGCCTGGTGTACGGACTGAGCGAACGTCAGCTGCTCGAGATCACCGGCAACCACCCCGAAAATCCAACCCTGGACCTGCCCTGCGCGGAGGTCTTTGCGCGTGGTCAAAAACGCATCGAGGTCATCGGGCCGGTGGCCCAGCTGCATGCCGAGCTGTGCGATTTGCACCGCCGCTTCTGGCCCCAACGGTAGCGGCGGTGGGCTGGAAGGCGCAGCTGTTGCTGCACTACACGCACTCCCACGGGCACACCAGCGCGCACGACCGCCATGAAGGCCCGTTGCGGGTTTTGCAGCGCCTTTATCCCGAAGGCCCGGGCATCTGCCACCACGTGGTGTTGCACCCGCCCGGTGGGGTGGTGGGCGGTGACGAACTGCACCTGCAGGCCCGGCTTGATGCGGGTGCCCATGCCCTGATCACCACCCCCGGTGCGACCCGCTTTTACCGCACCGACGGGCCGGCCGCGCTGCAGTCGGTGCAGCTGCAGCTGGCGGCGGGCGCGCGCCTGGAGTGGCTGCCGCTGGAAGCCATCGCCCACAGCGGCTGCCAGGCCGAGAGTCGCGTGGTGGCGCAGTTGGCCCCGGGGGCCGAGCTGCTGGCCTGGGATGTGCTGGCGCTGGGTCTGCCGTCGGCGGCGCAGCCGTTTGACAGGGGCTGTTTCACGCAGCACCTGGAGTTGCAAGGTGCCTGGCTGGAGCGTGGCCGCCTGGCTGCCGACGACCATGCCCTTTTGCATTCCCCCTTGGGCCTGGCGGGCCACACCACCTGCGCCACGCTGTGGTGGGCGGCGGGTGATCCCTTGCCAGCAAGCCGCAGAACCCGCCTGATCGAACTGGCCCGCGAGGTGGTGGCGGCGCACCCGCTGACCGCGCTGGCCGGCGTCACCGCGCCACAACCCAGCGTGGTGGTGCTGCGGGTGCTGGCCCGCCGCGTCGAGCCCGTGATGTCCTTGCTGAACCAGGTGCGTGCCGCGTGGCGAAAGGAGGCCTGGGGCCTGAACGCCATGCCGCCGCGGATTTGGCAGACCTGACTCAGCGCCCACGCCGGCCCGCTATCCTCAGCTTCATGTACGCCCCGTTCTTCGGCCTGGACCGCGAACCGTTTTCGCTGGCCCCCGACCCCCGCTTTTTGTTCATGAGCGAGCGCCACCGCGAGGCCTTGGCGCACCTGCTGTATGGGCTGGGTGGCGGTGGCGGTTTTGTGCTGCTGACAGGCGAGATTGGCGCAGGCAAGACCACCGTGGCGCGCTGTTTTCTGGAGCAACTGCCCACCACCTGCGTCGTGGCCTACATCTTCAATCCCTGCCTGACGGTGATTGAACTGCTGCAAACCGTTTGCAGCGAATTTGGCATGGCTGAACTGCCGCAGGCGGCCAGTGGCAAGGCGCATGTCGATGCGCTCAACCGCTTCTTGCTGGACGCGCACGCCGCCAGGCGGCAGGCGCTGCTGATCATCGACGAGGCCCAGGCGCTGGAGCCGGCCGTGCTGGAGCAACTGCGCCTGTTGACCAACCTGGAGACGGCCGAACGCAAGCTGCTGCAGATCGTGCTGATCGGTCAACCCGAGTTGCGCACCCTGTTGGCCAAGCCCGGGCTGGAGCAGCTGGCTCAGCGCGTGATTGCGCGCTACCACCTGGGGCCCCTGACGGCTTCCGAGACCCGACAGTACGTGGAGCACCGCCTGTCGGTGGCGGGCCTGAAGGGGCCGTCTCCTTTTGAAGCCATGGCGCAGGCGCAGCTGTTCCGCCAAAGCGGTGGGGTGCCGCGGCGCATCAACCTGCTGGCCGGCCGCGCGCTGCTGGGCGCCTACGCGCAGTCGCGGCGGCAGGTCGACCGGGCCATGGTGATCCGCGCCGCACAAGAGGTGTTCGATCGGCGGCCCACGTCGGTCTGGCGGCGGCCGGGTGCGGCCATCGCGGCCGCCTTGGCCGTGCTGTTGACGCTGGCTGCCGGAACCTGGATGTGGAACCGCGCGGGCACTGCCGCGCAGCCGACGGTGGCCGCCGCGGCGCCAGCCAAGCTGGCGGCTGCACCGGCCTTGGGGGCGCCGGTGGTTGCGCCGGTTGCTGCTCCGGTGCTTGCCGCCACAACCGGTCCCGCCGCTTCGGCCAGCTTGACGGTTGCACCGTTGCCGGCGCCAGCCAACCCAGCGGCCCTGGCGCCAGGCGCGCTGCCCGAGCTGTTGGCCGCCGCGCACACCCAGGAAGCCACCGCCTGGCGCGAGTTGGCGCTGCGCTGGAACGTTGCCATCGGTGAAGGCGACCCATGTCTGGCCGCCGCCCAAGCCCGCCTGGCCTGCTTCAAGAGCGCCACGGGTGGCTTCCAGCTGCTGCGCTCGTTGGCGCGCCCGGCCATTCTGAGCCTGCGTCAACCCAGCGGTGTGCGCGTGCACGCGGTGCTGGTGGGGCTGGGTGCCAGCCAGGCCAGCCTGCAGGTGGGCGCCCAGCGGTTTGAAGTGCCGTTGGTGGCGCTGGCCGGCGTTTGGCGCGGCGAATTTGCCACCTTGTGGCGCACACCGGAAGGCTGGCGGCCAGGCGGTGGGGCCGATCTGACCGGGGCCGCGCGGAGCTGGGCTCAGGCCCAGATGGCCAAGGCCCTGCCAAACGCCCCCGCAAGCGCCTGGTCCGAGCAGGTCAGCGCTTTCCAGGTTCTCAACGGTTTGCCCTCCGATGGGCGGGCCGGCCCGATGACCTTGATGCAACTCAGCCGCAGCGCCGGCGTCGATGAGCCGCTTCTGGGCCCACCCAAGGAGCGCTGAGCCGTGTCCTACATCCTCGACGCGCTGCGACGCGCAGAAGCCGACCGACAACGCGGGCAGGTGCCCAGCCTGGGGGTCGCACAACTGGCCGCTGCGGCCCACGGTGCGGCCCCGCCGCGACGCCTGAAGTGGGTGTTGACCGCTGGGGTGGTGGCACTGGCCCTTGGCGCAGCGGGCTGGTTGGGCTGGTGGCGGGGCGCCACCCAGCCACCGTTGCCACCCCGTGAGCAGGCCCAGGTGCTCCCCAGCAGCCCGCTGCCGCCGGTTCCTGCATCTGCAGCCGAGCCGCGCTGGCCGCAGGTTGTTTCTGCGCCGCCAGCGGTGCCGGCTGTGACCGCCGGCTCCGTCACGCCAGCCCGGCCGGCGCAGCCGCCTTCACTGGCACCTGCACCGGCACCGGCTCCTGCGCAAGCCGCCGCTTTGGATCCCGTGCCCACGTCGACGACTGGCGTCGAGCGGTCCGCAGCTGCACGGCCTACCAAACTGACCGAGCTGACGCCAGACCAGCGCCGCGAGCTGCCGCCGCTGGTCGTCAATGGGTCGGTCTGGTCGGACAGCGCGGCCAGCCGCTTTGTCATCTTGAATGGGCAGGTGCTGCGCGAAGGTGACACCGTGGCGCCGGGTCTGGTGCTTGAAAAGCTG
>JANMHH010000221.1:0-23470 GCA_031375065.1 Rubrivivax sp.
TCAATGGTTTCCTGGCCACATGCACACCACCCGCCTGGCCATGGCCGAGCGGATCAAGTCGGGCATCGACGTGGTCATCGAGCTGCTGGACGCGCGCCTGCCGGGCTCCAGCGCCAACCCGCTGCTGGCCCAGCTGACCGCAGGCAAACCGGCGCTCAAGCTGCTGAACAAACAAGACCTGGCCGACCCCGCGCGCACCCTGCTCTGGCTAGACCACTACAACGCGCTGCCCAAAACCCGCGCCATCGGGCTGGACGCCAGCGAAAAAGCGCCCGCAGCCAAGCTGATCCAGGCCAGCCGAGCGCTGGCGCCGTTGCGCGGCGGCATGGTCAAGCCGCTGCGCGTGCTGATCTGCGGCATACCCAACGTGGGCAAGAGCACGCTGATCAACACGCTGATGGGGCGCAAGGCCACCAAGACCGGCGACGAGCCTGGCATCACGCAGGTCGAACAGGTCATCGCCTTGGCCAGCGACGTGACGTTGTTTGACACCCCAGGCATGCTGTGGCCGCGCATCACCGTCGAGCAGACCGGCTATCACCTGGCCGCCAGCGGGGCCATCGGCCGCAACGCCTACGACGAAGAAGACGTGGCGATGGCCTTGCTGGACACGCTCAAACCCGTCTACGGCCCCGCGATTGCGGCGCGCTACAAGATGCCCAACGCGGCTGCCGTGGCCAGCACGCACGCCGACACGCTGCTCGAGATGATCGCCCGCCAGCGCGGCCTGATTCAAAGCGGGGGCCGGCTCAACCTGCAAAAAGCGGCCGAGGCGGTGTTGAACGATTTCCGCAGCGGCACCCTGGGACGACTGTCGCTGGAGACACCCGAACAACACGCGGCCTGGGTCGCGGCAGGCCAGGCGCTGGAAGCCCAGCGCCTGGCCAAAAAACAGAAGGTCAAGGTACCGCAGCGGCAGTTGGCGGCCCCTGACCCGCCTTGACCCGACTTGATCAAGCTTGACCCGCACTGACCCGCACTGATCCGCTGAAGCCACCGTTCACTGCACGGGCCCTTCTCCACAAGCCCGCGCCGCGCGCGCTTTCCCCTTCTTTTTTGCACCACCCGTACCCACCATGCTGGACTGGCTCTTCAAAAAATATGGCCACACGGTCAAATCCCCGCCCGCCAAAACCACCGAGCGGGCGGCCGACAAACGCAAGGCGGCTGCGCAGACCGCCAACGCTGCACCGGCGCCCGACCCGGCACCGAAAAAGCCCGCTGCCCCTGCGGTGGACTGGGCGGCGCAGCTGCAACAGGCTCAAGGCGACGACGCTGCACTGTTGACGCTGGCCCAGACCGCCACCGGGCTGGACATCAAGCTGGCCGCTGTGCAAGCGCTGGCCAGCGAAGCGGTGCTCAAACAAGCCGAGCGCGCCCTGCGCAACGCCGACCGCAAGGTGCACCGCCTGGCCAAACAACGGCTGGAAGCCGCCGTGCAGCAACGCCAGGCGCGCGCCACCGCGCAGACGCTGCTGGACCAGATCCAGGCGCTCTTGAACGAGCCGCAGTTGGCCATCAACCAGCTGGTGGACCTGGACAAGGCCTGGTCAGCGCTGCCCAGCCACGCGCTCGAGGCCACGCAGACCAGCACCTTTGCCGAACTGCGGGCGCGTCTGGAAACGCAGACGCAGACGCGCAGCAACGCCGAGCAGCAGCACAAACGCTGGACGGCCGACAGCAAAGGTCTGCTGGCGGCCTGGCCCGCCCGCCTGCTGGCCTCAGCCGAGCCCGGCAACACCGACGCAGCGCAGGCCCTCAGCGAAGAACTTGCGGCTTTGAGCCACGCGCAACCGAAAGACGAAACCGCCGCGGCGCAGCCTTCGACCCAAGCCTTGGCCGCTGCGGTGGCCCAAGCGCTGAGCCATACCCAGGCCGTGCAGGCCCATCTGCAATTGCTGGACTCCGTGCCAGACGCTGAAGGCGAACTGCCGGCCAACCCCACCGCGCCTTTGGCACTGAACCCCACCTTGGCGTCCGCCCTGAACGAGCGCCATCAGCAGTGGATGCAACTGCACCGCCCCACCGCTGCGGTGGCCGCGCCGCCTTTGACAGCAGAAGCGACGCCCATTGCCGCTGCTGCCGCCCGGCCGCCCAAGCCCCCACGCTGGCAGCCGCTGAGCGCCGAACAACAACACGCGCTGGAAAGCCTGCTGCAGCTGGCCGAAACGGCGTTGGCCGAAGGCCAGCTGGGCGAGATGCAGCGCCAGCTTCAGGCCATGGACAGCTTGCTGGCCAAAGCCCGCGCCAAACTGCCTGAAGGCCTTCAAGAACGCCACCAGGCTTTGTGGTCCGAACAAGGTCGTCTGAAGGACTGGCAGCAGTGGGGCGGCGCGCGGGCCCGCGATGACCTGGCCGATGAAGCCGAAGTCTTGGCGCGGCAGACGCTGCCCGTCGAGGTTGCTGCCGCAACAGCGCCCGCAGAACCAGCGCCAGCCCAGCTGCCCGCAAACCCAGCAGACCCAGCAGACCCCACTGAACCTGGTCCACCGGTCAACGCCTTGGTGCTGCCCCCGCCCAAACTCAACCTCAAGGTCCACAACGACAGCATCCGTGCGCTGCGCCAGCGCTGGAAAGAACTGGACCGCCACAGCGCGGCGGCCACGCAGGCGCAGTGGCACCGCTTTGACGCCGCGCTGCAGGTGGCCTATGCACCGGTGGCGGCGCAGCTGGCCACGCTGAAACAGGCGCGGGAAGTCAACCTGGCTGAACGCGAAGCCTTGTTGGCCACGCTGGAGGCCGTGCCATTGCCGGCGGAAGAAGGCGGCGCCGCGCCCGACTGGAGAGCGCTGACCCGCGAGCTGGATCGTTTTCAAACCGCCTGGCGCAAGCTGGGGCCGCTGGAACACACCGCACCGCACGCCGCCCAGGGTCGGCTGCAGGAACGTCTGCGTGAAGCGCTGGCCGGGCTGGAGGCACCCTTGCAAGCCGCCCGCGCCACTGCCGCGGTGCAGCGCGAACAACTGATCGCCCGCGCCGAGCAGCTCAGCCCCGGCACCGGCCAAGGCAGCGCCATGCCCGACGCCGCACGCGGGGTGCGCGACCTGCAAAACCAGTGGCAGGACCAGGCCCGCCAACTGCCGCTGCCGCGCGGCCTGGAGAACGCGCTGTGGGCCCGCTTCAAGAGCGCCACCGACGCCGTGTTTGCCCAGCGCGAAGCCGGCCTGGCGGCGCGCGATGCCGAGCTGGCGGCCAACCTGGCGCACGCCGAATCCTTGATCGCGCAGCTGCAGGCGCTGTCTGAAGCCACAGCACTGCCCGACCTGCAAGCCGCGCTGGCTGATGTTGACCGCGCCTGGCGCCAAGGCGGCGAGTTGCCACGCGGCGCCGGCCAAGCACTGGAGCCGCGCTACCGCAAGGCGCGAGAGCTGGCCCTGGCGTTGGTCAGCCAGGCTCAGCAACAGCACTGGGTGGACCAGTGCAGCGCGCTGGCAGCCAAGCTGCAGCTGTGCCAGGAACAAGAGGCTGATTCGACTGCAGTGCCTGCCGCGCAACCTTTGTCAGAGCTGCAGGCCCGTTGGGCCGCCCTGCCCCAACTGCCTGCGGCCTGGGAGCAGGCTTTGGCCCAGCGCTGGGCGCGCACCACGGCTTCAGCGAGCCTGACCCAGCAGGCTTTTGAAGACCTGCTGCTGCGTCTGGAAATGGCCTTGGGGCTGCCCGCCACGGCCGAGCGTCAAGCCGCGCGCCAGTCCTTGAAGCTGCGTGCGCTGAAGGAGGCCATGGAAGGCCGCACGGCCAGCACGGATGGCCCGGCGCAACACGCCACTTGGTGGCAGGCCGCGTTGAAACAAAGTGGCCTGCTGCCGGAGCAACAGCAGCGGCTGCAAGGCCTGTTGGCCGCGCTGAAAGAGGCGCCTGCCGGCACCCTGCTGCCGCGTTGAGTCATGAAGGCCGAACCCGGAGCCGGTGACGCCAGCGGCGCCAGTGCGCCCAGCGAAGTCACCGAGGCCAGCGAGGCCAACGAGAGCGCGGAATTCATCCCCTTCGATGAATTCCGCAACGGCCTGCCTCACGGGCGCTTCCGGGTCATCGTCAACCCGAGCCTGGCCCCGGCCTTTGTGGCCCACGCCACCCACGCCACACCGCTGGCCCTGGCCCTCATCGGCCCGGGCATCGCCGCCGCCGTGTACGGCCACGTGGTGCTGGGCGGGCTGCTGGTGGCCGCGGGTTGGCTGCTGCGCTGGACGGTCAGAAAGCGCGCGCCGTTGATCCTGCTGCACCTGGCCACTCGCATCCCGGCGGTTTACGAACAGGCCGCCGAGCATGGCGTGCTGGAAGTCCAGCGCAGCTGAGTGCGCCTGGACGCACTGGAGCGCAACTCCGCATGGGGCCGCGCTGTTTCAGCCCCAGGTCAGCGCGGGGCTGGCAATTCGCCATCCCCACCTTGCGCCAGCGCCTGCCGCGCCAGCTCTTCTTCGCTGAGTGCCGGTGCCGACTGCAACGCCTCCAACTCATCCAGCACCTCGGGCGAGGCCTGCGCATTGCCCAGCAGCACGTCTTCCAGGCTGGCATGCGCCGTGGCCAGTTCGTCGTGGTCGATCGGCGACGGGTGCCGTTCAACCGAAGGCATGACCGGCAGCTTGGCAACGGCCAGTTCCAGCTGCTCGTCAACGAGCCTGGCAATTTCGCCTTCGGGTGGCACGGGCGGATCGGCTGACGCGGTCATGGCGTTCTCCTCAAAGACACCATGTTGCACCTTGGCGGGCCGGCGCGCCAGCCAAGGTGCCGGCTGATCGTTGTGGAGCTGACTTTGATCAATCGGCGCGCCTGGGTGCGAAAGGCCCAGCACGGCGCCAACGATCCTGACTCACCGACGCGCGCTTTGCCAGTCCAGCCCCCACGGTTTCCAATCCTCCTGCGTTGGCCACCTTCGGTGCCCAGGTGCGCACACCGCTTGCGCAGACTTGCCCGCGTCGACGCGCGGGATCGTATGGTGACAAACGCTTGATCATCGCGACAGGCTGCCCGCAAGGTCGTTGTGTCGGTTGGCTGACCTTCATGTCAGAGCCGTCCAAGATGTCGCCCGTGGCCTTGACGCGGGTCGCGCTCGGGCCGACACGCAGGCAGCGAAACTGGGGGCGGGGCCGGCACGGCCCGGCTGTTCGCCGCTTTGCTATTCTTTCCCGGTGGACACTCCGTTATCTACATCGACCGACCGCAACCCGTCGTCTTGGCGACGGCGACTTGTCGTTGCCGCGGCCATCGTCGCACTCGGCAGTTTTGTCTGGAGCCAGCTGCCCAAAGGCAGTTATCCCACCGATCTGTCACGCATCGGTCAGGGGCAGGTCGTGCTGGTGCTGGCCATGGACGGCAACTACGCCACCGGTGCCTCGGTGATGGAACTGCTCAACGATGTGCGGCACGACTTTGCCGATTCGGTGCAGTTCTTGGTTGCGTCGATGGCGTTGCCGAACGGTCAGGCCTTTGCCCATCAGCACCAGGTCGGTGACGGTACGGTGTTGCTGTTCGACGTCAAGGGCCAACGCGTGGCCATGCTGTACGCACCGCAGACCCAGGGCGAGTTGCGGCAGTTCCTGCAGCAGGCCTTGGGGCTTTGATCCAGCCCCACCACGCCAGGCAGGTTTGGGCGGGATCATCGTCCGCCAAGCGGGAGCGTCCCGCCTGAGCGTCGACTCGATGGCTCTTTGACTCGGGCTGGTCATGTCCCGCCAGGGTCGGGATCCCGGTTTTGGCCCCCGTGCGCGAACTGCAGCCACAGCCCTTCGCCAGCCCGCCAGCGCCAGGTCGTTGCTCCACGGGCCAGCAGCAGTCGTGGCAGGGACCCACGCACGCCACTGACCATGGACCCCAGACGCGGGCCTGCCCGGCGACGGCTACTTCGCCACCGTGGCCTCTGCGATGGCGGCCAGCGCCTTGCCCGCCTGCTCGGCGGCGGGGCAGTCGCGGGCGCCGTGGCGGTGGATCAACCACTTCGGGTCGTTGTAGCCGAGCCAGCTTTGGCCAGCTTCGTCGGCCCACACCAGGGCTTTCATCGGCAGGTCGATGGCGGCGATCTGTGCACAGAGCATCAGCGGCGTACCAGCCTGCGGGCTGCCGAAGATCAACAATTCGGTCGGCCGCAGGGTCTGGCCGATGCGTTGGGCTGCGGCGGCGTGGTCGATGCGGGACACCACCGCCAGGTTGCGCTTCTTCACCTCGGCTTCCAGCCGGGCCATCGTCTCGGCCGACGCATACGGGCTCTTGAGTGCGCTGAGGCCGTGCGTGGCAGTGGCCTGGTTGCCACCGTGGCCGCCAGCGCCCTGGTGCGTACCCATCGCGCCGCGGGCCATGGGGTCTGTTGAGGCCATTGGGGTGTGCTCAGGTTCAGGGCTGGCGGCGGTCTCGTCAACACCCTTCAGGTACAGGGCCTGCAACATCGCCCCCATGGCCTCGCAACAGGCCAGACGATGCGGAAGAAAACCCGCGACACGCCAGACGTTGTCCGCGGCCACTTCCAGCGAATCGATGAGCTGGGCAAACCGCTCGACGCACGCAGCCAACAGGTGCCGCTCTGAATTCACGGATATGTCTAAACGGTAACAATTTATACCGCTCAGTTTACTTAAACGACTACTGAGTTCACACTTCGCACTGGTCGGTCTATCTCACATGAACCAGACCCCTGTGCATCCTCAACTTTGGAGAACTCAATGAAGAGTTGGATCAACGGATTTGCCGCCCTGGTCGCGCTCGGCGCCTTGGCGGCCTGCGACAGCAGCGATGAAGACCACGCGCCGCCCCCGGGCAGCATCGTCGAAGTGGCACAAAGCAACGGTTTGAGCTCACTGGCCGCCGCCGCCACCAAGGCGGGCTTGGTGACCACGCTGACCAACCCCAGCGCCACGCTCACCTTGTTTGCGCCGACCAATGCAGCCTTCGACACCCTGGCCGTCCGCCTGGGTTTTGCCAACGGCGGCGCCATGGTTACCGCGCTGCCGGCGTCGGCTTTGGCCAGCATCCTGTCGTACCACGTGCTGCCGGCGCGTCGCTCAGCGGCTGAGTTGGTGGCCGGCGGGACCAGCCAGGCCACCGTTTATTCGTTCGAAGGCGCGCCGACGCGCCTGAGCCTGAACACCAGCAGCGGTGTGGTGATCACCGATGCGGTGCTGACCACGGCACGCGTTGCCACCGCTGACGTACCGGCCAGCAACGGCGTGGTGCACGTGATCGACAAGGTGATGGTACCGCCAGGCGTGCTCAACATCGTCCAGATGGCGCAAGCCAACCCGATCTTCAGCAGCCTGGTGAAAGCGGTGGGCGACGCCAGCCTGGTCACCGCGCTCACGGGCGCGGGTCCTTTGACGGTGTTTGCGCCGACCAACGACGCGTTCGCAGCCATCTCCACCACAGTGGCCAGTTTGACGGTGCCGCAACTGACCACCGTCTTGACCTACCACGTGCTCGGCTCGCAGGTGCTTTCGACCGGCATTCCCTTCGGCACGCCGGTGAACACCCTGGCCGGGCAGAACATCACGATCAACCGCACGCCGCTGAGCATCACCGACACCACGACCACGGCCGCGCCGATCATCGCCACCGACGTGCGTGCCAGCAACGGCGTGATCCACGTCATCAGCAAGGTGCTGCTGCCGACCCTTTGAGCCAGCGCCGGCTCAGGTCAACGAGCCGACCTGGGCCGACTTCGCCGAACACCCTTTGTCCGCGCCACCGATTGGGGCGCAGACCCTATGCAAAGAGCCTGAGGTCTTTCAGGCTGAAGTTGGCGATGTGCGGCAGCGCATCGGGCAACGAGGCCGGCGGCACGCCGAACCAGGTGCCCAACGTCGCCGCGAGCTGGGTGGTCGACGTCGTGGGCAGCAGCCGGCCCGATCCCAGGTCTTCGGCCGTGCCCAACGCCACCGTGGGGTAGCGTCCGACGATGGTGCCGCCCTGCACAGCGCCGCCAACGACGAAGTGGTGGCCACCCCAGCCATGGTCGGAACCGTCGCCGTTGCTGGTCAGCGTGCGGCCGAAGTCCGAGGCCGTGAACGACGTGACCTGATGGGCCACGCCCAGTTCGACGGTGGCGGCGTAAAAGCTGGCGATGGCATCGGCCAGCTGCGTGTGCAGGCCCGGCAGCTTGGCCACCAGGGAGTCGTGGTGGTCGAAACCACCCAGGCCGACGAAGAACACCTGGCGCCGCATGCCCAGCGTCTGGCGCGCCGAGATCAGCCGCGCCACCATCTTCAGCTGTTGCGCCAGGGCGTTGGTGGCGGTGAACGGGGTGGTCAGCGTTGGCGCGGCCGCGAGCGCGGCCTTCAGGGTTTCGTTGGCCTCGAGCGCGCGCCGAGTGACCACGCCCATATGCGACTCCAACAACTGGGGCGAATCGGCCGTCACGATCTGCCGCAGCGCTTGGGCGGCCTGGCCCGAGCCGTAGAGCCATTTCAGGGGCCAGACTTCACCCGGGCCGGCGCTGTCGATCTGGTACTGCTGCACCGTATTGCCGTACAGGAAGACGGCCGAGCTGGCCACCGAGACCGACGTGAACAAGGAGCTGCTGTTGCTGGCTGCCAGCAAGTCACCAAAACGACCGCCCCAGCCGACCGTGGTGCCTTCGACGCCAGAGGACTGCCAAACCGACTGCTGGTCGTTGTGCGAGTACAGCCGCGGCGGCACGCCCGCCGCGTCGGCGTTGTACTGGGCCTTGGTCAATGGCGTGTACATCGGTCCGACGTTGGCCACGATCGCCACCTTGCGCTGAGCGTACAGGTTGGCCAGCGGCGCGAGCTCCTTGGCCAGCGCAAAGCTGCGGTTGCCCTGCGAAGCCACGGTGCCCAGCGAGACGAATTCGCTGGACGGCCGCGCGATGCTGCTGCGCGCCGCAAGCACCGCAGCGAACTCGGCGTTGTCAAAGGGCACCAGGGTGCTGGTCTGGTCGTTGCCACCGAACAAAAACACGCACACCAGTGCGCGGTAATCGCCCGCGGTTTGCGCCGCAGCGGCCTGGATGCCGGCAAGGTTCAGCGCCACCGGCGCTGCCGCGCCCAAGGCGGTGACCCGGGTGGCCGTCTTCAGAAAGTGGCGCCGGCCGGGGTCGGATGTGTGGGAGCTTTTCATCGTGAAACGGCCTCAGGCTTGGACCATGAATTCGGGGCTGCACAGCGTCAGCAACACGGCGATGCGAACACGGTTCAGCGCGGCGTTGCTGGCCGTCATCGGAACCGACTCGATGGCCGTGCGGATCGCGCTGCGCGTGCTGGCTCTCAAGCGCTGGCCGGTCAGCAGCAGGTCCACCCGGTCCATCAGCGCGCCGGGGTTCGAGGCCGCGGCCACTTCGCTGGCATAGCGGCAGAGCACGTCGTTGTCTTTGCCGATGCCGCTTTCGACGACGGAGGACATGAAGTTCAGGTAGGCCGTCACTTGCGACTCACCGATGATCTGCAACTCCGGCGCGACCAAACCCGCGTTGGCGATCGCCGAGCCGGGCGGCACAAAGCCCGGGCGGTAGAAGTTGAAAACCGACGCCGGACGCAGTGGCGTCTGGCCCACGCCCCAACTGGGCCAGCTGGTCTCGCGGATGCGGAAATCGCCCGTTTCCGAGGTGGCCCCAAAAGCCCGCGCCCATGCGCTCAGGCGCAGCACGGGCTCGCGCACCTTGCCGTGGCGCCCGTCGCCGCTCAGGGCCGGGGAGCGGGCTTCGTTGTCGAGCAACACCGCGCGGATCACCGCCTTCATGTCGCCACGCACACCGGCGCCGTTGTCGGCAAAGGCCGCCGACACACGCGACAGGTAGGCCGGCGAAGGATTGCTCGTCACCAGTCGCTGGATCAGCTGGCGGCCTATGAAGGGGCCCGTGTTGGGGTGGTTGAGCAGCGTGTCGATGGCGATGCGCAGGCTCTCCCTGGCGCCTGTGTTGGCGGCCACCGTGACACCGAGAAAGCGCTTTTCCGACGTCGAGTGGTGCTGCGCATAGGGCTGCATGGGCAGGATGTCGCGGTTGGGGTCCGGGGTGGCAAGCCAGTCGCGGAAGCGGTTGTCGCTGGTGTCGGGCCCGGCCCAGCTCCAGCCGCTGAACACCTTGGCCATGCCGCTGATGTCGGCGTTGGTGTAGGTGGCGACCGGGCGGCCAGTCGCGTCGCGCCGCGGCGTGCCGTCCGCGTTGAGCTGGACGAGCCCGATCGAAAACAGCTGCATCACCTCGCGAGCGAAGTTCTCGTCGGGCACACGGCCCGCCACCGGGTCTTCTTTCTGATTGGCCAGGTGCGAGAGGTACATGCCCATCGACGGGTGGGTGGCCACCTGCTCGAGCAGGGTGCGGAAACTGCCGAAGGCGTTGCGACCCAGCATGTCCAGGAAACTGGCATGTCCGCGCGGCCGGTCGTAGATCAGGTTGCTGGTCTGCGAGACGACGAAGATCTGCGACAACGCGTACACGACCCGCTGACGCAATTGATCGGTGCCGCGCAGGGCCTGGGTGTAGAAGGAGTCGAGCAGGTTGTCGGCGTAGCGCCATTGCTCGAACCAGGGATTGGCCGGGTCGATCACGCGGTTCATGTGCGCCACGTGCGTGCTTGGGTTCAGCGTGAGCTGCCAGTCGATCCAGCCGCTGACACCACGCGCAAACACCTCGTCGATGCTGGCGTCTGTGGCGCCAAAGCTGGCTTGCCCTAGAAAACGGGAGGCCTCGGCACGCGTCAGTGCTGAAGGCGCGGGAGCGGGGGTTGGCGCAGGTGAAGGGGGTGCGGGAGCCGGGGCTGGCGGCGACCCCGGTGGAGGTGGCGCAGGGGGTGGTGGCGTTGGGGGTGGTGGCGCAGGCGGGGGTGGCGCAGACCCGCCTGTCGGGGGCGCGGGCGCCGTGTCGGCTCCGCCGCCACCACCACAGGCTGCAAGCGCCAGACCCAGCAGGCCCGTCAGCAGATGGCGCTTCGAGGGGGCTGCGGCCAACGCGGCAGCGGGCGGCTGCACCGCTGGGGCCGCGTCCATCGCGGGGCTGTCGGTGACGCCCTCGGCAAGGGGTGCGGGTGCCGGCATGGGCTTGGGGTGTTCCATCGTTGGTTGCAGCCAAACCCGCTACGGCAGTTGATCAACTGCAGGTTCTACCTGCTGCCCATTGCCGCAGGGGTGTCCAAACGAATCAAGTGTTGAACCAGAGGCTCACCCGTTACGGGTCTTGCCCACCTTGCAGCGGCGCCAACGTCAGCGGCCCCTCAGCGCTGCAGCGCCTGCCGAATTCGCTCGATGGTTTCTTCAACCGGTGCACGCGTGGACACTTCCAGGCCCAACCGCCGCGCGATGTCGTTGACGCGAGCCGGGTGCAAGGGCACGCCGCCGGCATCAACGGCTGCAATCAGCGCCTGGGCGCGTTGGCGGTCATCGAGCTCGACCGTTGGTGGGCGGTACCAGCGCTGGGTCCAGCGCTGGGTCCAGCGCTGGATATGGCGCGCCCAGGCTCGACCTGAGCCGTTCATGGCAACTCGAAGCCTGCGCTCTTGAACGCCGCTTGCGCCACCGGGCTGCGCAGGTGGGCGACAAAAGCCTCGGCCAGGGCCGCGTGTTGGCCGCCCACCGCCACATGGGCCTGGTGGCGGATGGGCGCAGCCAGCTGCAACGCTTGCACCACCCGCACTTGCGGGTTGGCGGCAGCATCGGTGGCGTAGACAAAACCGGCATCGACCTCGGCAGTGGCCACCTGTCTCAGGACTTCGCGCACATCGTCGGTCAGCACCACTTTGCGCTGCACCAGCGGCCACAGGCGCTGGGTGTCGATGGCCTGTCGGGCATAACGCCCCGCCGGTTCGCTGGCCTCTCTGCCCAGGGCCACCCGCTGCACTTCGGGCAAGGCCAGGTCGGCCAAACGTTGCAGCGGCGGCTTGCCCGAAGCAGCGGCGGCTTCGACCAGCACCAGGTGGTTGCTCGCAAAAACACCGCGCAGGTTGGGCACCAGCAGTTTGCGCAGCAGACCCGACGAAACGACCTGATCGTCGGTGCCGGCCCACACATCCATGGGCTTGCCCTGGGCCAGCTGGTCGAGCAAGGCACCGGGCGCACCCACAACCCACTGCACCTTGACGCCCGACCGGTTGGCCTCGAAGTCCTTGGCCACCTCCTTCAGCACGGGATGCAGACTGCTGTCGACGGCGACCACCAGGGTCTGGGCGCCCGCCGTGGCGGCCCAGGCCATCAGCAGCCAAGCCAGCGGACTCAACAGCAAGCGCGTCATCGTGTGCAACATCGCGCACAACCTCGAGCGCGACATCGCGCCCGCCATCCAGCACGTTGTCGAGCGCCAGTTCAGCATGCCCATCACAACGTGGCCGCCAAGCGCGTGCCCTGGTCGATGGCCCGCTTGGCGTCCAGCTCACCGGCCTCGAAGGCGCCGCCGATCAGGTGCACCGGGATGCCTGCCGACGTCAGCGGCAGCTGCAGTTCGCGCAAAGGCTCCTGACCCGCACACAGCACGATGGTGTCCACCGCCAGCACCTGGCCGTCTTGGCGGTCCTTGCCGAAGGTGATGAACAGGCCCTCGTCACCAATGCGCTCGTAGTTCACGCCAGCCAGCATGTCCACCTGCTTCATCTTCAGCGCCGCACGGTGGATCCAGCCGGTGGTCTTGCCCAGACCGCCACCGTGCTTGCCGGGCTTGCGCTGCAGCAGCGTGACGTGCCGCACCGGCGCTTCGGGCTGCATGCGCACGACGCCGCCACGCTGGCCTTCGGGGTCGGCCACACCCCACTCGCGCAGCCATGCCGGCAGGTCGGTGGTGGTCGACGCGTGGCCCAGGTCGGTGCCGTTGGCCAGGTATTCGGCGACGTCAAAACCAATGCCACCGGCCCCCACCACGGCGACACGCTGACCCACCGGTTTGCGGTGCAGCAACACGTCGATGTAGCTCAGCACCTTGGGGTGGTCCTGGCCGGGAATGCGCGGGTTGCGCGGGCTGACCCCGGTGGCCAGGATCACCTGGTCGTAGGACAAGGCTTGCAGCAGGCCCACGTCGACCCGCGTGCCCAAATGCAGATGCACACCGGTCACCTGAATGCGGCGTGCAAAGTAGCGCAGCGTTTCTTCAAACTCTTCTTTGCCGGGGATGCGCTTGGCCATGTTGAACTGGCCGCCGATCTGCTGCGCGGCGTCGTACAGGTGCACCTCGTGTCCGCGCTCGGCCAGCGTGGTGGCCGCCGCCAAGCCTGCTGGCCCGGCACCCACCACCGCCACACGCAGCTTGGCGGGTGCAACCCGGATGACCAGCTCGGTCTCGTGGCAGGCCCGTGGGTTGACCAGGCAGCTGCTCATGCGGTTGCTGAAGGCGTGGTCCAGACAGGCCTGGTTGCAGGCGATGCAGGTGTTGATCTCGTCGCTGCGCCCTTGCGCTGCTTTGATCACGAAGTCGGCGTCGGCCAGGAAGGGCCGCGCCAGGCTGACCATGTCGGCGTCGCCACGGGCCAGGATGTCTTCGGCCACTTCGGGGGTGTTGATACGGTTGCTGGTGACCACCGGCGTGTGGATGCCTTCGGCCTTCAGCGCATCGCGCAACTTTTTGCTGACCCAGGTGAAAGCACCCCGGGGCACGCTGGTGGCGATGGTGGGTACCCGCGCTTCGTGCCAGCCAATGCCGGTGTTCAGCAAGGTGGCGCCGGCTGCGCTGATGGCCCGTGCCAGTTGCAAGACCTCGGGCCACGAGCTGCCGTCGGGAATCAGGTCGATCAGGCTGATGCGGTAGATCAGGATGAAGTCCGGCCCCACCGCTTCGCGCACGCGGCGCACCACCTCCACCGCCAGGCGCATGCGGTTGGCGTAACTGCCGCCCCACTCGTCCTGGCGCTGGTTGGTGGCGGTCACCAGAAACTGGTTGATGAAGTAGCCCTCGCTGCCCATCACCTCCACGCCGTCGTAACCGGCTTCGCGGGCCAGCACGGCGCAACGCACGAAGGCGCGAATCTGGCGCTCGATGCCACGCGCGCCCAGGGCCCGGGGCGTGAACGGCGAAATCGGGCTTTGCAGCCGGCTGGGCGCCACACAAAAAGGGCTGTAGCCATAACGCCCGGTGTGCAGGATCTGCAGCGCGATCTTGCCGCCTTCGGCGTGCACCGCGTCGGTGACCAAACGGTGACGCGTGGCGGCACCCGAGGTGGACAAGGTGCCCGCAAAGGGCTTGGCCCAGCCTTCGATGTTGGGCGCAAAGCCGCCGGTGACCATCAGACCCACCCCGCCGCGGGCGCGCTCGGCAAAAAAGGCCGCCATGCGAGGGAAGTTCTTGCGCCCGTCTTCCAGGCCGGTGTGCATGCTGCCCATCAGCACGCGGTTTTTCAGGGTGGTGAAACCCAGGTCCAGCGGGGCCAGCAGGTGGGGGTAAGGCGCTTGCACGTTCATGGTTCGGATCGTAGCGGGCCCATGGCGGCCATGGCGGCCCGGCTGGGGCGGCGGGCTGACCCGGATGTTCGCAGCCCCGAACTCGGGCCACACTTGCACATCACCCTATCCCTGCGGGCCCGCCCGCTGCTACTGTGCTAACCACCGCCCCATGATTGCCGACACCGCTCGCCTTGCGCAGGGCTACACCGCGATGGTGGTGCACGCCTTCACGCACCGCGGCTTGCTGGCCAACCCGGACGTGCGCGACGCGCTGTGGCGGCAGATCCACTTCACCGGGGTTCGTGCCCTGCCCTACTCGGCCACCATGGCCGTGCTTTTTGGGGCCTTGGTGGTGGCCCGCCTGACCAGTCTGCTGGGTGACGACAACGAAGAGGTGCTCAAGGCCATCGTCAGCGGCGGGCTGGCCGAACTGGGGCCGCTGCTGACCGCCTTCATCGTCATCGTGCGCAGCAGCGTGGCCATTGCTGCCGAGGTGGCGATGATGGGCCTGCGCAGCAAGCTGCACCGCAGCGTGTGGCAAGACGCGCTGCACGAAGACGAGGTGGTGATGCCCCGTGTGCTGGGGGTGGCGGTGGGCGCCATGCTGCTGGTGGTGTGCTTCGAGCTGATGGCGGTCAGCGCTGCCATCATCACCACCGCGTTCACACAAGGCACCGGCATTGGTGCTGAACTGGACGACTTCCTGGTGGCCGCCCACTGGTGGCAGTTGCCGCTGTCGATGCTCAAGGGCGCGCTGTTTGGCGCCGGCATTGCGGCCATCTCTTGTTACCACGGGCTGCAGGCCGGGCCGGCCGCCGGCGAAGTGCCCAAAGCCGTGGTGGCGGCCTGTGCGGGCAGCCTGAGCTTTGTCATCGCCGTTGACGCCTTGGCGATTTTGCTGCGCTTTGTCTGAAGCCTTGTCTGAAGCCTTGTCTGAATCCACGCGTCTGAAAACCTGTTGCCGAACCTGAACCCCACGCCCATGGAAGAAACCCCGATCAAACGCGAAGTGGTGCGCCGCCAGGTGGTGGCCTACCTGGTGTTGGGCACGGTCTTGGCCGTGCTGCTGGCCGGCGCCATTGCGGCGCGCCAGGGCGCGTTCACGCGCACCGCGCAGCTCTACTTCATGGCCGACACGGCGGCCGGCATCGCGCCGGGCGTGGGTGTGCGGCTCAGTGGCTTTCGCATCGGCTCGGTGACCGACGTGGCGCTGCTGCCCGATCTGAAGGTCAAGGTCACGCTGGAAATCGAAGAGCAGCACTTTGCGGCGCTGCGCGCCGACGCCAGCGCCGACTGGTTCAAAGAACAGTTGCAGGCCGCCATCATCGAGCTGCGCCCGGGCAGCAGCGCCACCGCGCTGTCGCGCGCCAACCCCCGCGTCAGCCACAGCCGGCGCAAGACACTGACCGAGGTGGCCAACGACCTGCGCGCCCGCCTGGCCCCGGTGCTGGACGACATCAAGCAGCTGACCGGCACGGTGGCCGAGCACAAGGGCGACATTGCGGCTTTGCTGGTCAACGCCCGCAACACCACGCAGGAATTGACCAGCACGACCCAGGAATTGCGCGCGCTGGTGGCAACCGCCAAGACCCAGGTCGCCGGCCTGGGTGGCCAGGCCAAAGATGCCATGGGGCAGGTTCAAGGCGTCATGGGCCAGGTGCAAGGCGCGCTGGGCCAGACCCAGCAGGCCCTGGATCAGGTCACCACGCTGGTGCGCAAGGCCGATCAGGGCATGGCCAGCGTCAACACACGGTTGCCGCAGTTGCTGAGCCAGACCAGCGACACGCTGGAACAGCTGAACAAAGTCACGCGTGACGTGCGGGCGGTTTCTTCGGCCGCTTCAGCGGCCCTGCCCCCGATGCTGCGCACGGCCGCGCCCTTGGTGGAAGAAACCCGCGAGGTGGTCACCGGCGTCAAGTCCAACTGGCTGCTGCGCAGCATGATGGCGCCGCCACCGACACCCTTGTTGCCGATCGACAGCCACGATGCAAAGGCCCTTCGTGAACCCGCACCGCGCTGAGCCTTGCCGCCCCGACTGGGGCCTGCGGGCTGGCCTCCATTGGCGCAGCCGCCCCCATGCCGGCGCAGCCGCAGTTGCAGCGCAAACCCTCAGAGCCAGCGCACTGCTGTTGGCCTCGGTCATGGCCCTGCAGCTGACGGCTTGCTCATCGCCGCCAGCCAAGCCCAGCAGCCCGGCGCAGGCCCAAGGGCAAGCGCAAAACCAGAATGCGTTGCGGGCCCTGCGCCGGGGCGACACGGCGTCGGCCCTGGCCAGCTACCAGGCGGCGCTGGCAGCGGCCGAGTCGGTCGAGGACTTCGAGTCCAGCGCCGTCGCGCTGCTCAACCTGGCCACGGTGCACAGCCAACTGGGGCAGAACGAAGCGGCCTTGGCGCAGGTGGATCGGATCCTGGCGGGGCCAGCGCTCTTCAGCGTGGCCGCGCAAGCCCAGGCCGCCGCGCGCAAGGCCTTGCTGTTGCTGGACCAGGGCCAGACCCCGCAAGCCCTGTCATGGGCCGACAGCAGCATGCTGCTGTGCCCCAGCGCCTGCGCCTTGGCCCCGGCGATGAACAACCTGCGCGCCCACGTGGTGCTGGGTCGCGGCGAGCTGGAACGCGCCACCAGCCTGGCCCTGCAAGCCGCCGAGCAAGCCGCTGCTGCCGGGCTGCAGGCCGAGCAGGCCAACGGCCAGCGCCTGGCGGGCCGGGCGCTGAGCCAGCAGGGTCAGCATGAGCGAGCAGCCCAGTTGCTGGCGCAGGCGCTGTTGTTGGACCAGACCCTGGGCCTGCCCGACCGCATCGCATCAGACCTGCAGTACGCCGCGCAGAACGAAGTGCGGCGTGGGCAGTTGGGCGCTGCCAAGGCCTATCTGGAACGGGCCTGGGTGGTCAGCCAAGCCGCGGGCCACACGGCGCGTGCGGCTGCCCTGCGGCAGCAACTGCAGTCGATGGCGGATACGGCGCCGCGCTGAGCCTCGATTGGCGCGTCAAGCTGGCCGATCGGGCCAGGGCCTCAGTCGCAAGATCAGTCCCAAGATCAGCCGCAAGATCAGCCGCAAGATCAGCCGCAAGCTCAGCCGCAAGCCGTGGCTTTGCCTGCGTCCAAGCTCAACAGCGCGGGCGCCATCGTGGCGGCCAGACGCTGCACGGCCAGCCGGTGGCCTTGTGCGATGGCCGACATGTCGACCGCCACGGTCTGCTCAAAACGGCCCTGGCAGCGCAGCACCGCAGCAGCGCTGCCGCGCTCTGACACTGACCACTGCAGAACCAGCAGCGTGCGCCCGGGGGCCGAGTCAAAGCGGCTGACTTCAACCGCCACGCGCCAGTCCTTGCGGCCCGGTCCCGGGCTGGCGCCGGGCGATCCCAGTGTCTGGCTGAGTTGCTCCGCCAGCGCTGCGCGCAACTCGTCTTGCAGCGGCGCGATCCAGCGTTCCTGTTCCAACACCACCAGGGTGTCGTCGGCGCGACGCACCACAAACTGCGGCTGGTCGACCTGCGCGGGCACGGTCACCGGCGCCAGCTGCCAGGCCAGCACCGAAGCGGCTGGCGGCTGGGTCAGCGGCACCGCGCCGGACAGCAGGCTGTGAAACCGCGGGGGCGGCGTTGAACTGCAGGCCGCCAGCAGCGCTGCGGCGCACAGGACCCAGGCCAAAAAACGGGTGCTCATCGACGTCCCTCAACGGTGGGGCCCACGCTGGCGTCGGCCGGCTTGCCCTTCAACAGGGTTTCAGGGTGCTGCTGCAGGTAGTCACCCAGCACCCGCAAGGCCCGCGCGGCGCGCTGCATCTCGGCCAAGGCTTGGCTGGCATCACGCTGCAGCGGCGCATCGGGTTGCACCAGGTTGCGGTCCAAGCCGTCGAGCGTGCCTTGCAAGGACAGCAGTGACTTCTGCACCTCCTGCAAGGCCAGTTGGGCCTTGGGCGAAATCTGTTGAATGGCGGTGTCGGCGCTGCCCAGCGCCTGTTGCAACGCGGTGGTGGCCGCGCTGGCCTTGGCCAAGGTGTCGGGCAGGCTGGCACTGGCCGACTTGGTGTTCTTCAGCGTCTCTTCCAGGCTGGCGCCAATCTCTTCGAATCGGATGCGGCCAACGCGCTCCATGATGAGTGCGGCTTGCTGCTGCAGGTCACCGCCGCCGCTGTGCGAAGGGATCAACAGCGCCGCCTGCCGAATGTCGACAGTGGCTTTGGGTGCCTGTGGCTGCAGGTCCAGCGACACGTAAGGCTGGCCCGTCAGCAGGTTGCCGCTGAGGACCCGCGCCCGCAGGCCGCGTTCAACCAGCTGCTTGATCAACCAAGCGTCGGACTGCTCGGCGCCGCCCGCCGTGCGCAGGAACTCGCGCCGGGCGTCCCCCATTCGGGCGGGGTAGATGTCGGCCAGCACCTCGAGCGGGAAGCGCGAGTTGCCGGCCTCAAACTTCATGGCCACCGCCCGCACGGTGCCGATTTCCGTGCCCAGCATTTCAACCGTCGCGCCGGCGGCCAAACCACGAAAGCCCGCAGCAAACAACATGCGCACGCGCAGCGCTTCGCCGTCGGGCAGGGCCAGGGCCGCACGCTTGTCGCCGTACAGCACAAAACGCTGGCCCGCTGCAGCAGCGGCAGGCTTGCTGGCGCTGGGCGCGGTGGCACTGGGCGCGGTGGCAAAAGCGATGCCACCCACCACCAGCGATGCAATCGACTCGGTGTTGACGCTCAAGCCGCTAGCGCTGACGTTGACGTCGATGCCACCGGCGTTCCAGAAGCGCGTCTGGGTGGTGACCAAAGCGTCGTTGGGGGCCTCGACCAACACTTGCACTTCCAACACGTCGCGGCGCGGGTCCAAGGCATAACCCACCACCCGGCCGACCCGCGTGCGCCTGTAATAGACCGGCGAGCCCACTTCCAGGGAACCCAGGTCGGTGGCGTCCAGCACAAAGCGGCGCCCCGGCTCGCCACGCAGCGCAAAGGGCGGCACTTCCAGGCCGGTGAAGTGGGTGTGCTCCTGCGCCGACACCCCCGCATCGGTGTCGATGTAAGCCCCCGAGAACAGCGTGCCCAGGCCGCTGACACCGGCGGTGCTGATGCGCGGCCTGACGACCCAGAACTGGGTGTCGCTGACGGCCAAATTGGCTGCACTCTTGTCCAGCCGCACGGTGGCCATCACACGGCCGCGGTCGGGGCTGAAACCGACCTTGGTGACGCGGCCGACCACCACCTCCTTGAAGCGCACCTCGGTGCGGCCGGGCTCCAGGCCTTCGGCATTGGGGAAGGTGATGGTGATCAGCGGGCCGGTCTGCAACAAGGTGCGCACCACCAGGACCAGGCCCACCACCAGGGCCAGCAGCGGCACCAGCCAGACCAGCGAAAAGCGCAGGCGCTTGGCCCGCACGATCACCGGCTTGGGCATCGACAGGGCAGCGGCGCCGCCAGCGCTGGCGGGCTCCGAAGAAGGACCCGGCGGCACCGCCGCAGACTGGGGCTGGGTGGGTTCATTCATGGCTCGCGGCCCTGCGTTGGGCAAGTCGTTGCAAAAGGCCCAAGCGGCCCAGCCAGCGCAGCGAAGGCCCCTTGACCGATGGCGCCGGGCCGGACGGCCACAGCAGCCGCGGATCGAAGCTTGACGAGGCCAGCATGGTGGCGATCACCACCCCGCCAAAGGCCAGCAAACCGATCTCGGGGCGCACGGTGGCAAAAGCACCGAACTGCACCATGCCGACCAGGCTGACCACCACAAACACGTCCAGCATGGACCAGTGGCCCACGGTTTCCAACAGGCGGTACAGCGCCGAGCGCTCCTGCTGGCGCCAGTGCAAGCCGTATTGCGCGGTCAAGGCCAGCAGCGCCAGCGCCGCCATCTTCAGCAACGGCACGGCAATGCTGGCCACAAAGACGATGACGGCGAGTTCATAGGCCTGCGCGTGCCACAGCTCGACGATGCCGCCCAGGATGGTGTGCTCGAACTGGCCCAGCACGCTGGCCGTGCCCATCACCGGCAGCAGGTTGGCCGGGATGTAGAGCAACACCGAGGCCAGCAGGTAGGCCCAGGTGCGCTGCAGGCTGTCGGGCTTGCGGTCGTGCAGGGCCAGCAGGCAACGTGGGCAGCGGCGGGTTTCACCGGTGTCCGGGCGGGCCTGCGACACCAGCCCGCAGCAGCCGCAATGCCAAAGGCCGTGGGCTTGGCCGGTGTGGGCGTGCAGAGCCGTGTCGCCTGTGACACCGCCGATGCCGCTGCTGCCTTCAGCCGCCGACAGGGCGTCTGCGGACAACGGGGCCAGGTTCGGTGTCATGCCGCGCACTCGTCGGCGTGCTGCCAAAGGCCATGCAACCCGGCCGCATGCAAGGCGGTCAGCAGCAGTGTCAAGACCGCGACCGAAAAAATCCCCACGCCTGGCACCACACTGGCCAAGCCGGCGCTGCGCACGATGGCCACCAAGGTGCCCAGCAAGAACACCTCGACCATGCTCCAGCGGGTGACCCAGTGCAGCGCACGCATGGCCGGCAGAAAGGCCGCCGAGCGCCGCCCCAAGGTCAAGGGCACCAGCACCCACAGGCGCAACAAGATGACGGCCAGCGGGAACGCCACCGCGGTGGCCCCGGCCAACACAGCCACCGCTTGTTGGCCGGTGGACCAGGTCTGCGCAATGGCCTCGGGCAACGTGGACTCGACGTGCATGCCGCCCAGGTCGAGCGTCACGATGTTGCTCAGGTTGCCCATCAAAAAGACCATCAAGGCGGTCAAGCTCAGCGCCAGCTGGCCTTGCGGGCCCAGCCGCTGGCCCCGCCCCAGCACCGCGTTGCAGCGTGTGCAGCGAGCCACTTCACCCAGCGCCAGGGCTTGGCGCGCGTGCACCAGATCGCAGTCTTCGCAGATCACCAGGCCAGGGTAGATGGCCACCTTCTCACCGCGCAGCGCCGGGTCGTCGGCCCAGCCCCAACGCCACAACAGGTGGTGCAGGTTCAGTGCCATGGCTCAGCGGTGTGGCGCAGGTTGCAAGGTGCGAATGCTCACCGGCAGATTCTGCACGAGAGTGTTTGCCGTTTGGCCCGGAACAAGCCCGCGCCGCAACCGCAGCGGCGCATCAGTCACCCAGGTCGATGAAAGTCATGGGGCCGCCGCCCGGAAACTCGGGCGGCCGCTGAGGGTCGGCCACCACCCAGGTGCGGGTCTGGCTCTGGCGGGCATCTGCCAGCACTTGAATCAAGACCCGGCCAGACGCTGCGTCCAGCGCCGCGAACGGGGTGTCCAGCAGCGTCAGCTCGGCGCCACTGGCGGCTGCGGCCAGCAGACCGGCTTTGCGTCGACTGCCCGCCGACAGCATGTAAAAGGGCTTGTGCAAATGGTCGTGCAAAGCCCATGCCGCAGCCAGCCGCGTTTGCACAGCCGGGTCCCATTGGGGATATCGGTGCTGCAAGCCCGCCAGCCAGCTTTGCACGTCGGTTTGATTCAAGGCCGGGTCGGTGGTCTCGTGGTCAAAGGTGGTGGCGACCTGGCCGCTCAGGCTGCCCGCCGTGGGCACCAGCCGCCCCGCCAGCAAGCGCAACAGCGTGGTCTTGCCGCGACCGTCACCACCGCAGGCCCAGGTCAGACCCGGGCCAACGCTGAAGTTCAGCGGACCCAGGACGAGGTGGTCGCCGTGATGAAAGCGCAAATCGTTGGCCTGCAGCAGCCAGGCGGTGCGGGGGTTGTCGGGCTGGCCCATGGACGACTGAAGTTCTGCGCGAAGACTGCATTGTGGTGCGCAGAAGGTGAGCCTGGCCGGAGCAACGGCGACGCCTCCACAATGGCGCTTCGATTCACAGACCAGGGCAAGCAGATGGCTTTCGACTTCACAGGTAAGCGGGTGCTGGTGGCGGGCGGCAGCCGGGGCATCGGGCGGGCCATTGCGCTGGGTTTTGCAGCCGCCGGCGCCGGGGTCTCGATCTGCGCGCGTGGTGCAGCCACGCTGGAAGCCACCCGGCAAGAACTGCTGCAGCACGGGCAGCCGGTGCATGCGGCCACCTGTGACCTGGCCAGTGCATCCGAGGTGACCCGCTACGTGGCGTCCGCGGTTTCGGCGTTAGGCGGCCTGGACGTGCTGGTCAACAACGCCTCGGGTTTTGGCATGGGTGACGACGAGGCCGCCTGGGCGGCCGGCCTTTCGGTGGACGTGATGGCCATGGTGCGCGCCTCTGCGTCCGCCACCCCCGCCTTGAAGGCCAGCCCAGGAAGTTGCATCGTCCACATTTCGTCGATCTCCGGGTTTCGGCCGTCGACCCGGGCACCGGCCTACGCCGCTGTGAAGGCCGCCATGATGAGCTACACCACCAGCCAAGCCGCCATGCTGGCCAGCCACGGCGTGCGCGTGAACTGCATCGCGCCGGGCTCGATCGAGTTTGCCGGGGGGGTTTGGGACCAGCGCAAACAGGCCCATGACCCGCTCTATGCACGCACGCTCAAAGGCATGCCCTTGGGGCGCATGGGCACGGCCGAAGAGGTGGCCGAGGTGGCGCTTTTTCTGGCTTCAAACCACGCGCGCTGGATCACCGGCCAGGTGATTGCGGTTGACGGCGGGCAGATGCTGGGCGGCTGATGGCAGAGCATCTGGGTTGAGCGCTACAGGCCGGGTGGCACCTGTTCGACAAGCTGCCCATTGACGTAAACGGCGTCGCCGCGAACCTCGATCAGCATGATGCCAAAACGGCTTTGCCAGCTGAATTGCTGCACGGGCGTCTTCAGTTGCGGCGGCCGTTGCGACGGCCCTTGCGATGGCACTTGCGACAGCGCCCGCGCCAGATCACCCGGGACGGGCGCGGCATCTTGCGCAACGGCTCGAACCGCGGCCAGCTCGGACAGGGTGATGGCGTTCAAGGCGAGCTTTCGGTAAAGGGGAGAGGCGACGCAATGAACCAGCGTGGCGCGCCGTCAGAACCAGGCCCACAGGCGCTGCACCCAGAGCGGCAGCGGCTGGGACTGAGGGCGGTAATGCTGGCGAAGGGTGCGGTTCATCGAAATCTCCGTTGTGAGCGATGACTGTATATCCATACAGCTTTTCCCGCAACTGCAGCCCCTCGTGGCGCGCAGGCATCGGCGCCCACGCCGGCGAAAACCAGGGCTTGCCCGCTACCATCACGCCCACCATGCCGATGACCGATTCCACCCGCGCCGAACACTGGCCCCACGCATCCATCCTGGTGGTGGACGACGAGCCCGGCATGCGCAA